>JAFZOS010000064.1 GCA_017550535.1 Lachnospiraceae bacterium | reverse complement strand
GCATTATGTTGGCTCCTTAAAGCGCAGGGTACAGCTTCAGGAGTCAGGTGAATATGATGATATAAACATACTTATAGCTGATGACCAGGCTCTTACGGATAACGCAGACAATCCCGGCAAGATAAGGGATAATATAATAAATGTAGTGCTTGATTATCTATCTGTTGGTATAGATCCCGATAAAACGACGATATGTGTACAGTCCGCACTTCCGGCACTGCATTCACTTACGTTTTATTATATGAATCTTGTCACAACAGCAAGGGTATCTCGAAATCCCACCGTAAAATCAGAGATACAGATGCGCGGTTTTGCCGATGAAGGACTTCCCGTTGGATTCTTCTGTTATCCCATATCTCAGGCTGCAGACATAACGGCTTTTGACGCGACCGTCGTACCTGTCGGTGAGGATCAGCTGCCAATGATAGAACAGACTCGTGAGATAGTGGATAAGTTCAATAAAACATACGGTGACACGCTTATACTGCCGAAGGCTATGATACCCGAGAATGAAACGCAGCGAAGGCTTCCCGGAGTGGATGGCAAGGCAAAAATGAGCAAATCACTCGGGAACTGTATCTATCTTTCGGACAACCCTAAGACGATAAAAAAGCAGGTTAACGGAAAGATGTTCACCGATCCGCAGCATCTTAAGATAGAGGATCCCGGACATATTGAAGGAAATGTTGTTTTTGCATACCTTGATGCGTTATGCACCGATGATCATTTCAGGGAGTATCTGCCCGAATATAGCAACCTTGATGAAATGAAGGAGCATTATAAAAGGGGAGGACTCGGAGACGGCATATGCAAAAAGTTCCTTATAAGCGTTCTTGAGGAAGAGCTTTCACCGATTCGTGAAGCCCGTGCAAAATGGGAAGCTAACATAGGTGACGTATATGACATCCTCTCGGATGGGATAAACAGGGCAAGAAAGAAAACCGATGCAACTCTTGCAAGGGTACAGAAATCGATGCGTATTGATTATTTTGATGACCGTTCCATTGTATCAGAGTGGGAGAAGCTGTTAGAGAATAAAAGGGAAATATAATGGATGAAAAAAGAAAGATTTCGCTAAAAAGAGCGGATGAACTGTATGAAGAGATAGAGGATTATCTTGCGTTTAAGGATGAATTTCTTCGTGAGACCGCAGAGCGAAGGGATATATTATCAAAAAAGCACAAAGAAGAGCTTATGAATTATTTCGAAGCCGGTGAGGATGACTGGAATGACTGGCACTGGCAGCTTCGGCACAGGATAAGCTCGGTTTCACTGTTAAATAAGTTTATCAAGCTTTCCGACAAACAGTATAAGATGTTTGAGGATGTATCAAAGAAGTTCCGTTGGGCGACCACACCATACTACCTGTCCCTTATGGACTATGAGGACATGAATTATCCCATCAACCTGATGGCGCTTCCGAGTGCGGCTGAAAATGATGCAAGCGGTGAGCTTGATCCGATGAATGAGGAGTATACAAATCCCGCTCCCTGCATTACAAGAAGGTATCCCAACAGGCTCATCATAAACGTAACAAGTTCATGCGCCATGTTCTGCCGGCACTGCCAGCGCAGGAGAAGGATAGGGGAATGCGATCGCATTGAATCGGAAGAGAACATTGCGGCAGCCATCGAATATATCAAGAATACCAGGGAAATACGGGACGTGCTGATAACCGGCGGGGATCCGCTTATGCTCCCGGATGAGATGCTTGAAAGCATTATAAAGCAGGTGCGCGCGATCCCGCATGTTGAGATAATAAGGATAGGTACACGACTTCCGGTCACCATGCCGCAGCGCATAACCAATGAGTTATGTGACATGCTTAAGAAATATCATCCGATGTTTATAAATGTTCAGTTTAACCATCCGGGTGAACTCACCGAGGATGCGGTAAAGGCCTGTGAACGTATAGTAAATGCAGGCATCCCCATGGGTAACCAGATGGTATTTTTAAAAGGGATAAACAATGACAAATATATAGTACAGCTTCTCAATGAAGGACTGTTAAAAGCGCGGGTTCGTCCCTACTATATATTTCACCCCAAGCAGGTGCTCGGTACAAAACATTTTGAGATAACGATAGATGAGGGTCTTAAGATAATGAAATACCTGCGCGGACATACTTCGGGACTTGCTATACCGCAGTATATCCTAAATGCACCGGGAGGACTGGGTAAGATCCCTCTGCTCCCTCGCTACATCGAAGAAAGTGATGAAGAACATGCAAGGCTTATCACATGGGAAGGAAAGGAAGTTGAAATAATATACTGATCTAAGGGCTGGTATTCCGGCCCTTAAGTTTTTATTGAAATAGATCAAATCATTAAAGTATAATATCAATAAGGGGAATGAGGTTTTTTATGATACAGAAAAAATACCTGTGTAAAAATCTGACAGATGCAAAAGATGCTATACGGAAGATGGATATCATCCTAAGGGATGATAATTATAAAAGTGCTCTGCTGACTTTCTATGAAAAAGGGTTTACAAGTCAGGATATCACATCCCTGCTTGATGAGATAAAGGGCTGCGGTCACTCAAAACTTAAGGTCGCCGGTATATCGGCCACGCTTATCGCGGAGCTGATGCCTGAAGGAACCGGTATACTTTTTAACCTTATCCTTTCTGATCATGCCGTTATGGATGTTGTTTCCGTTCCGTGTGTTCCGGGCGGTGAAGCCGAAGCTGCGGGAAAGCTCAGAGCAAAACTTGATTCATATGATAGTGTAAAGGCCGTTGAGCTATTCGGAAGCAACATGGTACTTAATAACACCCTTTTTATGGAGAGGGCGATGGAGGGGCATGAAGATGCGGTTCTTTTCGGCACTACCACGATCCGTAACCTCACCCAGAAGATATCTTCCATGGAGGATGGCGAGGTTGTAATTGAAGAACAGGCAGAATCAGATATTGAAAAGGATGAATTCATAGCAGGTGATGACATCCTCTGTGACGGCTTTGTGGCTGTTATCTTTGCGGGTGATAATCTGAAGGTGAAGGCAAATTATGCACTTGGATGGAATCCGATAGGGCGTAAGCTGCCGATTGAGCTTGGAGATAAAGCCTTAAAGGGAGAGACCGTTGTTACATCCATAAACGGAATGCCTGCCGTTGATATTTATAAAGAGTATCTGGGAGTATATCCGGATTCATATTTTATCAGTAATATATGTGAGTTCCCGCTGGTCGTTGAAAGGGAAGGGATAAATATATGCCTTATACCTATCGAATCAGGCAGGAACGGCGAATTATACTTTATGATGACACTTCGGGAAGACGAAAAGCTAAGGTTTACCTTTGCTTCTCACGATGAAGTTTTAAATGCAAGCAGGGAATCACTCGAAAGCATGGAAAGATTTCATCCCGAAGCTTTATTCCTGACACTTTGCGGAAACAGGATCAGCTATCTTAAAGAAGATGCCCATATCGAATGGGATACATTCAGCAAGGTTTGTCCGGATCATGCGCTGATGCACGGTGCGTGCGAGCTTTATTATCATAATAAGCAGGGTGGAATATTGAACAGTGCCCATCTTGCTATCGGTATGCGTGAAAGCGAAAAATTGAAAGCTTCGTCAGGTTATGAGCATGCTTCGGTTGAAAGCCTTCGACGTGGAAGGGCGCTCCCGTTATCCGACAGGATGTCTGTATTCCTTAGCAGGATAACCACGGAACTCATTGGCATGGCTGTTGAAGCCAGGGATGCGAACAAAGCAAAATCAGTATTTCTTTCACATATGTCGCATGAGATAAGGACTCCGATCAATGCGATACTTGGAATGGACGAAATGATACTGAGGGAGAGCAAGGAAATCAGTACCATGGAATATGCCGACAGTATAAAGTCGGCAGGGAACAATCTTCTCGGGATAGTTAACGATATTCTTGATTTTTCAAAAATTGAGGCGGGCAAGATGAGCATAGTGCCTGTCGAATATGAGTTGAGGTCGTTAATAAACGATATGTACAATGTCGTTCGTCTGCGCGCCGAGGATAAAGGACTTACGGTTAAAGTGGATGTCGATCAGGATATTCCCTCGCGTCTGTTCGGCGATGAAATGCGTTTAAAACAGGTCATCTCAAATCTTTTGACAAATGCGGTCAAATATACTGAGTGCGGTTCGGTCACTTTTAGTATAAAACGCGCTGAAGAAATAAGCGAAAAGGATAAGGAAGGGCTCATAAAAGCCTGTCCGGATGTTAAGTTACCCGAAGAATCAATAAAGCTTATGATTTCGGTAAAGGATACAGGTATCGGCATAAGGCCGCAGGATATTGAAAAGCTGTTTGATGAGTACGAACGTTTTGATGAAAATCGCAACCGTATGATCGAAGGTACCGGTCTCGGACTTTCTATAACAAAGGAACTTTTAAATCTTATGGGCAGCCGTCTTAATGTTGACAGTGTATACGGCGAAGGTTCCGAATTCGGAT
>JAFZOS010000063.1 GCA_017550535.1 Lachnospiraceae bacterium | reverse complement strand
CAAGGACAGGCAGCATGGAAGAAGCGCGCAGGATGTTAGGCGGCAGCCTTAAATTCCTTGCGATAGGCGGAGCGGCATCCGGCCCTGAAATGATCGCAACACTTTATAAAGGCGGCATCAGGGCGTATAACGGATACGGCCTTACGGAATCAAGCGGCGGATGCCTTATAAACCTTGAAACACAGTCAAGCCCGGAAGCATGCGGACTCAATCCGTATGGTAATGTGGACCTAAAGATAAAGGACGGAGAACTTATGCTGAGCGGCCCTTATATCGCGAAGGGTTATTATAAACAGCAAGAGCTTACTTCCAAAGTATTTGAAAACGGCTGGCTCCATACAGGCGACATGGCAAAGCTTAATGATGAAGGCAAAGTCATTATCTTAGGCCGTAAGGATAATATGATAAACCTTGCAAACGGCGAGAAGGTGTACCCCGAGCAGTGGGAGGACCGCATCGCGGCCATGGAGGGAGTGCGAGCGGGCATGGTTTGCGCGATAGACGACCATCTTGCCGCCGTGTTGCAGCTTGCGGACAATTCGGATAAGGTTAAGAGTCACATAACAGGCCTTATCGACAAAATAAACGAGACCCTCCCCGGATATGAAAAGATAATGGATGTACGCTTCAGGGAAACACCGTTCCCGATGACCTCATCCATGAAGATAAAGCGGGCCGAAGTGATAAGGGAGCTTAGCGATGAACAGATAAGATCCGCTTTGTATGTTCCGCCGAAGAATGATTCTCAGGCAATGATAATCGAACGGATAAGGCAGGTGTTGCCTGACGCTAAAGAGATAGGCATTACGGATAACCTGTATGAAAAAGGACTTGACAGCCTGACGACATTAAACCTTGCACTCCTTCTTTCATGCTCCCCGACAGTGATCTATGAATGCAAAACAGTAGAAAAGATATTGGAAAAGATAAGCGTCAAGGGGAAAACCGATTTAGATCATTTAAACCTCCGGATTAAAAAGCAGGGCATAAATGACGTGATCAAAAATACGGATGAAAATATGCCGTGGAATAAAGAAGGCGCGATCCTTATAACCGGTGCGACGGGATATCTCGGACCGCATATCATAAAGGAACTGATAAAGCTTAACGAGCGCGCGGACATAAATGAGCCTCCGATCCCGGATAAAGACACTTATAACAGGAAGATCTACTGTCTTGTAAGGAGCAGGGAACGTTTTATAAAAACCTGCGAATACTACGGGGTCAGTCTGCCTTCCGATAAAGATATTTATACGGCTTTGCCGATAGATGAAGCTTCGCCGGCGGGAGCTTTGCACGTAAACATCGAGCCGGTGACAGGTGACCTTACCAGCGAAAACTTTGGCCTTTCCGATGATGAGTATGAGCTCCTTTGCGATGAAGTGACCGTTGTATTCCACTGCGCGGCTTCGGTAGCCCATGCGGGAAGCATGGAAGAATCATACGCGATCAACGTCGGCGGTACCGAGGAGGTCCTTAAGTTCTGTTTATCTTCGGGGGCACAGCTTTATCATATGTCATCATATGCGGTGACAGGTTTTAATACGGATAAGGCTCTTACCGAGGATGTGCTCGACATAGGACAGCAGATAACACAGAACCCTTATGTCCAGACCAAATACCAGGCGGAGGAATGTGTGCTCGCGGCAAGGGAAAAGGGTATTGCTTCAACGATCTTTAGGATAGGTAACT
>JAFZOS010000007.1 GCA_017550535.1 Lachnospiraceae bacterium | reverse complement strand
TCTGGTTTTAGCAATAAACCAGACGGAAGAGCCGTCCCCGTGTCTGCGGGACAATAGAACCGTCCCCGTTGTCCCACCACCTTCCATTGGAGGTTATGGCATGCCCGAACGCATTATTTTTCATATAGACGTAAATTCCGCCTTCCTGTCATGGACGGCGTGCGATCTTCTGTTAAATAAAAAGCTCGATTACGACTTAAGGGATGTTCCTTCGATAATTGGCGGCAATCAGGAGACCAGGCACGGTATCGTCCTTGCAAAATCAGGCCCGGCAAAGCGTTACGGTATTTCGACGGGCGAGCCTGTTGTTGATGCGAAGAAGAAGTGTCCGGAGCTCGTCATATATCCGCCGGATTACGACCTGTATGTAAGGCGCAGCCGCGATCTTATGGAGCTTTTAAAGAGCCTGACTCCTGATGTGGACCAGTATTCGATAGATGAAGCCTTCTGTGACTTTACGGGATTTGAGCTTTTGTACGGAAAACCCGTCGTATTCGCGGAGCAGCTTAGGGAAAAGATAAAGAACGAGCTTGGATTTACCGTTAATATCGGTGCTTCCGACAATAAGCTGCTTGCCAAGATGGCATCTGATTTTAAAAAGCCCGACAGGGTACACACTTTATTTCCGTGGGAGATTAAGGAAAAGATGTGGCCGCTGCCTGTCGGTGACCTGTTCTTCGTGGGTTCCTCGTCAAAACGAAAGCTTAAGGAGCTCGGGATCAAAACAATAGGCGACCTTGCTTGTACCGATCCCGATGTTCTGACCACACATTTTAAGTCGCACGGGCTTACCCTGTGGAGGTATGCAAACGGCTATGACCTTGAGCTGCCCACGGAGGATCAGATCCAGAATAAGGGCTACGGAAATTCCATGACAATCCGCTTTGATGTTACCGATTCCGAGACGGCGAAGCATTACCTGCTGTCATTGACCGAAACGGTCGCGTCAAGGATAAGGGCCGATAAGGCCATGATCTCGGTTGTTGCGGTATCCATAACCGACAACGACTTCAGGCGTTATTCACATCAGATGACACTTCCTGCGCCCACCGATATAACGGATAAGATTTATAAGGCAGCCTGCCGGCTGTTTGATGAGATGTGGGATGAGATACCCATAAGACAGCTCGGGGTTCATACGAGCAGGGCCACAAATGAAGGATATTATCAGTATGATCTTTTTGACGGGGACAGGATAGATAAGCTGCGGGCGGTGGATTCGGCCGTTGATGAGATCCGAAGCCGCTACGGGTTTGAATATATAAAACGTGCGAGCTTCATAGATGATGACAAACGCGCGGGGTTCAGTAATTTTATAAAGAATGTTGACAAATGAAATTAATGTGATATCATAATGATATCACATTAATTATTTTATTCCTTTTTCGGAGGTGAAATCATTATGAATGAAAAGATCTATACAAATAAGAAAAACGGCATGGCAGTGCTTATAGGCGTGATACTGGCCTATATATGCGCATTTTTCTTCCTCATTGCAGGCTCGGCTTTGGGCGGCGCGGCAGGGCTCCTTATACTGCTTGCGATCCTTATCTTCTTTTTCGGATGGATACCGCTTTTGGGCCTTAAGGTATTAAAGCCGCAGGAAGCGTTGGTGCTGACGCTTTTCGGTAATTACAAGGGATCCATAAAGGAACCCGGTTTTTACTTCGTTAATCCTTTCTGCAGCGCTGTCAATCCCGCGGCAGGGACCAAGCTTGCACAGAGCGGAGAATCAGCAGCCAAAACGGATCCGATAAACGTTGCACTTACAACAGGCACGACCGTAAATATGAGTGCCTACAATAAAAAGATATCCTTAAAGGCAATGACCCTTAACAACGGAAGACAGAAGATAAACGACTGCCTCGGAAATCCCGTTGAGATAGGAATTGCCGTTATATGGAAGGTCACGGATACCGCAAAGGCGGTCTTCAATGTTGACAATTACAAGGAATACTTATCGCTCCAGTGTGATTCTGCCTTAAGGAACATCGTAAGGATATATCCTTATGATGTGGCAACGGATGTCGATACGACAGGTGACGGACGTGCGGACGAAGGAAGCCTCCGCGGTTCGGCCGAGCTAGTAGCCGAGCGCATTAAGGACGAGATACAGAGTAAGGTCACAAATGCCGGACTCGAGATAATCGAAGCAAGGATCACCTATCTTGCTTATGCTCCCGAGATCGCATCGGTTATGCTTCAGCGTCAGCAGGCATCCGCGATAATCGACGCCCGCAAGATGATAGTGGACGGCGCGGTAGGCATGGTCGAGATGGCACTCGAGCGGCTTAATGAGAAGGATATCGTAAACCTTGACGAGGAGCGTAAGGCGGCGATGGTATCCAACCTGTTAGTGGTATTATGCGGCAACCACGATGCACAGCCCGTAGTTAATTCGGGCAGCCTGTACTGATGGCGGAAAAGAAGCAGGTACCGCTCCGTTTGTCGGCGAAATTATATGATGCCATAGCCGCATGGGCGGAAGATGATTTTCGCTCGGTCAACGGGCAGATCGAATACCTCCTTACCGAATGCGTCAGGCAGCGTAAGAAGGACGGTAAATATGTGGGTGAGGACATTGATGTCCCGCCGGAGCTGAATATATAATCGATATTAAGGGCTTACACCACCTGGGGAGGCGGAGACGCCTCCCCATTTATGCACCCAATAAAAGAGCATCAGGAAGGCATGCCCTGTCATCGATATAGTAGTCGCAGGTGATCTTCCTTGAGTTGTTGCCGTACAATTCGACAATTTCCGGAAGGTTATCATTAACCGCATCAAATTCAAGATGCTGGTCGCGGCACCATGAAACAGCGAGGTCAAGAGCTTCACCTGCGCGGCATGTCCACAATATAAGCTTGTTTCCGCTGCTTTTTAATGCCTTAAGCTGCTCGATGAGCGGAACGTTGGGTTCGCCCACATCCGGCCATGAGCTGAAACAGAGTGTTCCGTCAAAATCAACGGCGATTATCTTATTGTTTTCCATGGCAGCCTCCGATCAAATCAGAACATTCGTTTGTATATATAATAGAACATTTGTGCGAAGAAATCAACCGCTAGATATTGAAATGCACGCGAACGGAAATACAAAATATGGGAATGTATGTTCGATGTACAAAAATACCTGCGGGATTTATTCCTCGCAGGTATATGATAAATGATATTATGGGATAAATGGTCCTATATTTGGGACAGCTACCACAATATGCCTTTTTTCTCGGGCTTGGCAGGCTGTTCCGCAGCGGGTGCACTGCCGCCCGCCTTATTTGCGTAATAAATCTTATTTGTAAGGTTTTCAGCGTTTGTGGTATATGCAAACGCTGTTTTTTCGGATATCTTTCCTTCCTTTAACAGGTTGAGGAGGCTTGTGTTCATCGAGATCATGCCTTCCTGGGATGATGTGTCGATGACGCTGTCTATGCTCTGTATCTTTTTCTCGCGGATGTTTGTCCTTATCGCGGGATTAAGAGTCATTATCTCAAATGCGGGTACTATCTGTCCGTCAACGGTGGGAAGCAGCTGCTGTGATACAACGGCCTGCAGTACCATTGAAAGCTGGATGTATATCTGATGCTGCTGGTTGGGCGGGAAGGCATCGATTATACGCTCTATAGTGTTGGCCGCGCCTACCGTATGCAGTGTTGAAAGTACCAGGTGTCCGGTCTCTGCCGCGGTCATGGCAACGCTTATCGTATCGGAATCACGCATCTCACCGAGCAGGATGACATCGGGGCTCTGACGGAGCGAAGCACGAAGGGCGGTTAAGTAGCTCTCGGTATCGGATATGACCTCGCGCTGGCTTACGATGCTCTTTTTGTGAGGATGCAGGTATTCAAGCGGATCCTCAAGCGTGATTATGTGTGATTCTCTTGTTGAATTGATATGGTCGACCATACATGCGAGCGTGGTCGATTTTCCGCTGCCTGCAGGACCGGTAATGAGCACGAGTCCTTTCTTGCGGTCGGCTAAGGATATTATCTTTTCTGGTATCCCAAGCTCATCGGGCTGCGGTATATGGAAAGTAATGACACGGATAACGGCAGACAGGGAACCACGCTGTTTGTAAGCGTTTATCCTGAACCTTGCAACGCCGCGCAGGGCAAAGGAAAAATCATCATCTCCCAATTCCTCGAGTCGGTTCATTTCCCTGTGATCAGCGAGACCGTAAATTTCCGAAATGAGTTCCGAGCAGTCGCCCGGCATAAGACGTTCGCCGGTCGTGTACATCCTGCCGTTGAGCTTGTAGGTAAGCTCGCGGCCCGCTACCACGAAAATATCCGAAGCACCTTCCTTTGTGATATTTGCCAAGGTATCAACTATTGACATTTTGAATCCCTCCTATTGTAATGCTGATGTATTCCAGCTTTCTATCGTAAAAACTCTTTGATCATCATCATCCGGGTAGTGAGCCTTCAAGGTCACGTTAAGCTGGAGTGATTCGTTCATGGGAACGGTGTAGCTTAAGGTGACGGGGTTGTCGCGGTTTTCTTCCTCGCTTACGATTATCTGATCGTTGTCTTCAAACAGCTTCGGTATGGAAGAATAGTAATCGCCTGCATTGGAACAGTTATTGGCATTCTTGCTTAACAGTCCTTCCACGTTTGCCATGTACAGTTCGGCCATCCTGTTGGCTTCGTAGTACTGAGTGGTACGCTCGGCCGTCTGAAGGCTTAAGTTGTAATCGGAGTAGGCGCTTATATAGGTCAGTGCCGCGAAGCTTACCATACACAGTAATACAAACGATACGAGTACGGAGCTGGTGCCGACATTGACGCCGCCCTTGAATTTCTTAGGCATGTTTACCCTTTCGGTCTGTTCATGTATTTTGTTGCATTGAGTTCATATATTATGCTGCTGTCTTCGATCCTTGCTATCTTGACGTTTAGATTCTGTATCGCTCCGTTGGGAGTAAGAGTCACATCCCCGACATATACGGCCTTATCCGCATCGCAGGGATTAAAGTTTACATCGAAGAATTCCGTAAAATAAGAATCATCGCCCTTTACCGCCTCCGGATACACGGCGATTATGCTGTCTATATCCCCGTCTGTTCCGCGCATGACTTCGGCATAGCCCGAAGCTATTGCGACAGCGTGGTTAAGTTCCATGGTTTCCTTCCCGATCATGTGCGCATTGACAAATGACTTAACGCAGATCGCACTTGCGAGCGAGAAGAACAGTATTGTGATTATCATTTCCATTAGGAAGAGGGAACTCCTTGACCTGCCTGCATCATTCATCGTTTGATTCTCCTTCATCCGCCGGCTCGGTATAACTGTACAGCGAAACATAGAAGCGCGTCTCGTTGCCTTCCTCATCCATCATCCTGAAGTAGTACAGTGAATCGGATTTTTTGACCGCGTTAAAGTCGCACAGCGGGATTATATTCTTGCCGGCGCTCTTAAGAAGCGCAACATCACCCTTTGCGGTGACTTCTTTAAGGTAGCCGTCATACTCGTATAAATATGTACAATATTCGTCACTGTTTATATACTGCGTAAGCTTTAAAAGCGGTTTGCCGTCTTCTATTGTGATATCAACGCCGCCGCGCCGGTCATGCTGGTGGATCTTCTCGGTAACATATGCAAGGGCCGTACGCGAGTTAAAGTTTCTCGTCATATCGTGGGCGGTACGCTTGTAAACCTTAGCACCGAACAGCACCACGAAAAGAGCGGAGAGCATGAACACGCCGAACACCGCTATCATGAAGATGACATCCACTATTGATTTTTGCCTCTTAAGAAGGTTCATTCCACGGCCCTTTCGATAACTGTTACGTTAGGCATCAGGTTGCTTCCGATCGATTCGTAGTCGATGATGAAGCGTTCACGGTCATAGGATAATCCGTAA
The DNA here is from genome assembly GCA_017550535.1 of Lachnospiraceae bacterium. Lineage (GTDB taxonomy): Bacteria > Bacillota > Clostridia > Lachnospirales > Lachnospiraceae > UBA2868. The sequence continues at coordinate 8,277 of JAFZOS010000007.1, read as the reverse complement.
TGCTCCTCAATATATTCAAGCGAAGGCGGATACATGCCCTCGACGGAATAGCAGTGTACTATGTCACGGTTTAACGCCTCGGTAAGAATCTCCTTCTGGTTGGCGGCGCGGTTGCCCGAAAACCGTGAAACGGCTACGATAAAGAACACGATGATCGCTACAAAAAAGATTATCGAGTAATTGATCGAACCGAATATCCTTGTTTTAAGATCGAGTTGTGTGAATCTATTCATTTTCCCCTATCCTATCGACGTCATGATACTCATCAGCGGCAGCATGACCGAAAGCAGGATCATGCATACGACTATCGAGAAAACGATGACGAGAGTCGGCTCGAGGATCGAGATGATGTTTGATATCCTCGAATCCACTTCCTCATCGTACTTGGTTGCTATCTTTTCGAGTGCTTTATCCACGGTGCCGGATTTGCCGCTAACGGCGATCATCCTTGAATAAAGGTTGTTGAATATTCCCGCCTCCACGAGTGAAGCCGAGAAGCTGTGTCCCTGCCTTACAAGTTCGAGGCAGTTCGCTATCTTTGCGGAAACCGTTTCGTTATCGACCATGGTAGCGACCATCTCAAGGCTTTCTTCGGGACGAAGGCCTGCATTTAACGTAAGCGCCATTCCGCTTGCGAAACGTCCTACCGCGATCTTTTCATATAATGCTCTTGTAAGGAAAAACCTTGAGCAGAACGAAGCGAACTTTGCCTTGCCGTTCTCGGTGCGCAGGAAGAACCAGTAAAGTGATATGAGCACTATAAGTATGCTGATGAATACAACCGAGTAAGTGCCTATCATGCTTCCGAACTGCATCATGCTCCTTGAAAAGCCGGTCATTTCGGAACCGAGCTGTACAAATACCTGGTTAAATATCGGCAGAACCTTTATGACAAGGACTAGTATGACGATGAACATCATTCCTATTATTATGAACGGATACTTGAGTGAATTCTTGATACCTTCGGAAATATTCTGCTCCCTTGTGTAGTGGAAGGACAGGGAGTGCATTACTTCATCGAGCTTACCCGAAGTCTCGCCTATGCGGATCATGTCAAGACAGTATTTCGGGAACACGCCGGTTGCCTCCATCGATTCGTTGAGCCTGAGTCCTTCGTGGAGCTTGCCGAGTATCGTTTCCAGGATGACTTTGCCATCCTCGGACATGGCGTCCTCGAGCATGACCGATATGCCGTCCATATGGTTAAGGCCCGCATCCAGAGTCATGGCGAACTGTTCACAGAACAGGGCCAGCTCCTCATAGTTTAATTTCTTCTGTTTTTTACCGTTCATAAAATGCTCCTTATGATCATTAATAATGAAAGAAATACTCCGTATTTCTTCTGAATACGCTTGCCGCTAAGGCATCATAAGGAATCCTCCCATAAATGGGTCCCTCCTTATGATCATCAATAATTATACATCACGGTATATCTCGCCTTCTTGCCGCCGCCACCGCCGATAAGCTGCGAGAAACCGCTTTTCTTGCTGTCGGCACTGTTGGCATCAAAGGTCGGATCCATGAGCGTCCACTCAACTCCGTCAAACTGTATTATATCGTTTATCCACCCGTGATCCTTTGTGTAAACGCTTACCCATGCGTGATAGGCATCGCCCGAGTAGCCGATCTCCATGCGCGTGGGTATCCCGACGCTCCGAAGCATCGCTGCCATTACCGCCGAATAATCAAAACAGATGCCTGTCTTGATGCTTAAGATCTCGTCAACATCGGGAAGGTATCCGGGCTGCACGTTTTCCGCCTTGTCATAGTCGTAGGTGATATTCTTGACCATATAGTCATACACCTTTCCGACCGCATCAAGCTCGGTCGCGCAGTCATTCGTCAGCTGTTTTGCCAGTGCGGTGGTATCCGACTGTTCGTTAAACATTACATACTGGTTCGGATAAAGGAAGGGTGACAGCTCATCATTAAGAGTCACCTCCAGTTCCTCGGCGTATACCATCGCATATTCGGTGTCCTGGATGTTTTCGTATGCGGTTATCGAATACAGGCCGCTCCCTAAGGATAACGGGATGACCGTATCGACACCCGGTTTTATGTTGTAGGTATATGTAATGCTCGTATCTGAATAGATCTGGAGCTTGACCTTTTCGTTTTCGCCGGTGTACTTGACATATATGTATCCGTCGCCGCAGTTGGAAGTGTCAAGGCTCACATACTCGTTCCCGTAAACCTTGTCCTCGTTAAGCTCGGGCATCAGGATGGTCCAGTCGTTTGACCATGCCTCCGCATCACCTTCGAGTTTTACCTCGGTTTCGCGCTGTGAGGGAGGTATCTCCTTATGACAGCCTGACAGTGTAAGCAGTGTAAACAGTACAAGCGCCGGTATCAACACCTTATATGATTTTGACTTTGCTAAGTAACAATGCCTCATTCCTCAGCCTCATCGTGTTCGGGCAGGTCTTCGGATTTGTATTGCGACAGGGTGGCATTCAGCGTATGCCCCTCCATATCCTGGATAAATATCGTAAGGCTTTCATTATTGTAAGGGAAAGTCACCAGCCCCGCCGTTTTATCGATATCTGTCGGATATACTGTCCTGCCTTCCGCATTCTTTGCGCATACAGAATCATAATCAATATCCTTGCCCACGAGTTTAAGTACGAACTCGTCCTTATACAGCTTATGATCCTCGATTATTATATGCTCGGTAATGGTACCGCCTGAATCCACCTTCAATTCATTGTTCATAAGGGCGGCAGGTGATATGAGCACTAAGAACAGGAATCCTATTGCGATCCACTTGCAGGAATCAACGAAGTTGGTCTGCGCCAGCCCCTTGATGACAAGAAGATCGAAATTGATCCTGTCCGATTCTATATTGCAGGCTGCCAGAACGTTCTTAAGCGTATCATTGGCTGCCTTCCTTGACATATTGTATCTTTTTCCGTATCTGCCGAATTTACCGAATCTGCCAAATATCATGACTGTCCTCCCTCCTTTCTCAGCTTCTTTGCCAAAAGCTTCTTGCCGCTGTTTATGTAGCGCTTTATTGAACTCCTGCTGCAGGATAGCGCTGCGGCTATGTCCTCGAGCTTCATTTCATTGTAAAACCTCATTACAATGACCTGCTGCTCGAGGAAGGGTAGGGATCGGACGGCCTGATTAACGGCATCTATCTCTTCCTTGTCCTCGTAATGTTCATCCGGGTTGTGTTCGGGTGTGTCATCAAGTATCAGCTCCATGAGTTCCGAACTGACTGTATCCGGGCGATTCTTCCTTGTCATGTCATAGCATACATGGAAGCATATCTGATTGAGCCAGGCTATGAACAGGGAAGGGTCCTTTAAGTTGTTTATGTTCTTCAGGGCCGAGATATACGTTTCCTGAACGGCATCCTGCGCCAGATAGTCATCCCGCAGGTAATGCCTGGAATAGTTATATATGTGATTGAATGTTGTGGCATATAACTCGGCGAAGGCTTCGCCGCTTCCCGACTGCGCCTGAATGACCAGATTGCCGATGTATGCATGGTTGAAATCAGGCATTTTTATCCTTGTCTTTCACGCGAGTACAGCGTAGAAATAAGTGACGGGAAATCCCCTAGTCCTTCCTGTTCGTTAAGGATGTATCCAAGCTTGACATCCATCAGCGGATCCGGCTGTTCCTTATTATAATTATTTACGGCTGCCTCGAGTTTATTAATGAACTCCTGCATTTTTTCGGCAGGACAGTTTTCGATCACAAGGAGGAATTCGTTACCGCTGTTGCGGCCCGCGAATCCGTATCCCGATGCCGCCACTTCAAACAGTGTGGCAAAGTCGTGTATGTATTTATCGCCTGTCGCGCGGCCGTAGGAGTAATTGATCTCGTCTATCCGCGTAAGGGCAATGAGTGCACAGCCCATGTTTCCTATATCGTGCTTTAAGGTATATTTGCCGAACATGACATCACAGCCGTTGCGGTTGGGAAGTCCGGTAAGAGAATCAAGATATGCCTGCTGGTTTAATTTGTGTGCGTTTACTATCTCCTTCTGGAGCTGTGAAAAGTCGGCGATAAGACAGATTGCCGAATAAAGCATGAACGCCCACAGGAAAACACATATCGTGAGCAGGTTTTTGTTGCTGTATATGTTATTGCTCAGCACGGGATCCAGGTTAAGATAGCAGAAGAATGCGATTCCGAAAAGAACCAGAAGAATAAGCTGTATCAGCTTGAAAAGCTTGAAGTTATGGTATCTGTCTGTTTTCATAATATGTCCCCCTGAACAAATATAATTTATTATAATTCAAAAATTTCCAAAAAGATATAAAAAATCTGAACCATTTGGAAATTACGGGTAGTCTTATTTGGTGAGAAGACATTTTTTATACGCAATGTGACATTTAGGAGTTGCAAGTATGGACAATATAAACACAACTGCCGAATACAGCCTTAAGGTGATCCAGGAAACGGAAGTTCCACTTTCTTCGGGAGCCACCGATTACGGCGGCATAGTATTCATAATAGTTCTTATAAGTATCGCTGTCGCCCTTGTTGTTATGTATGGTGTGTGGTATAACAATCATAGGAAACGTATCGCACAGCTGTATGTGATGGGGATTGACGGAGATGTCGGTATTAACGGGATGGAAAATGTGAGCATCTTCCATCCGATCAGGACCGTCCGGTTCGAAAGTGAGCTTGAGAACATGGTGGTCGCCAATACAGCGAAAAGTGTATAGGGGTATACACAGATACGGAGCCGGATCGTTAATGAACCGGCTCTTATAGTCTTTATAGACAATATATATTGAAGGAGAAAGTGTATGATGAAAAGAAACATCGGGCGTATTTTAACGGGTTTGATGACTGCAGTGATGGTATTAACATCAATGCCTGTGGGGGTGTTTGCGGCAGAGCCGGGTACAGATGTACTTATAAGCTCTGAGCGGGAGGCGGATGATATCAGTTCCGCGGTATCGGATACCGATGCACTTGACATATCGGATATAAATGCCGATCTGCCGGATGCTGTGTCGGAAGCACCGGGTGAAGAAGGTCTGTTTTATGCGGACCTGTCCGATTACATCATACAGGCCGGCGGATTTCCGAAAGAGCGTATCTCAAGGGATAATGCTCTTGCCGCAAAAGATCTTGAAGGTGCACTTGATGCGATCTATGCCGGACTTAAGAAAAGGGCGTCATCCATAAGTGTCAGCAAATACGGCATATCCGGTAGTGATGTCGCGGATGTGTATTATTCGGTCGTGAATGCACATCCCGAGCTTTTTTACTGCCAAACCGGGCTTTCATGGAGAACAAGCGGCTCCAGCGTCACTTATATTTTGCCCTACTATACCGACAGTTATACGGATCAGGATATTGTGGCCTTTGATAACAAAGTTAAGAAGATAATGAGCGGCGTGGATGGCAGCTGGAGCAGCCTTGAGAAGGCTCTGTATCTGCATGAATATCTTGTTACGCACTGTGATTATGATACTACATACTCAAATTACGATGCATATAATGCAATTGTGCAAGAATGGAGCGTGTGTCAGGGTTATGCTCTTGCGTATGAATATCTGCTTCAGCTTGCCGGGATTGACGGCCAAGTGGTTACCAGCGATTACAACAATCATGCGTGGAACCTGCTAAAGCTTGACGGAAAATGGTATTTTGTGGATTGTACATGGGATGACCCAGTGGGTACAAATGATCCCGATTACTGCAGGCATACCAATTTCTTAAGGAGTGCCGCCGGAATGACTGAAACGGGACACAAGTCAAATGACTGGATCGGCGGCGAAACACGGACAAACGTATACAGCATATCCACGGGGACCGGTTATGATACCTTCTTCTGGAGTGATTATACGGGAGCGGTCAGGATCGTGTCTCACAGGGGTGTTCCGACGGGACGCGGCAAAATGGAAACGCTTACGGTTTATGATTTTGCCGCAAAAAAAGAAGTTACATATGATCTTGCTGCCGAAACGTGGTGGATAAGCAATACCTCATATTATCGCGGAAATTATGTTGCGGTTGAAGTCCTTAACAATAACCTGTATTACAGCACGGTATCATCGATCTACAGGCTCGGAACGGACGGAGTCAGCACTAAGGTATACACACTGACTGACAGTGAAAAGGCAAAAGGTAAGATATACGGTCTCAAAGCTTCGGGGAAAAAGCTGATATACAGCCTTTATGCAACCCCGAACGACAGTACGCCTGCGGCAACGGGTGAATGGATCGACACCTCACCCGATCCGGAACCCGATCCTGATCCTGAACCCGATCCCGATCCCACACCGACCCCGGATCCTGATGAGTTTTCGTTAACGGTTACCCAGAAAGGATGCGTATATGGGGATACGCTTCCTGCGCCTTCTTATACAAAACCGGAAGGAGAGGGTACTGAATCCCTTCAGTATAAGGGAACATTAAGGAACGGAACTTCATATGATTCTGCATCCGCACCGAATGAAGCCGGTAAATACAAGGTTACGGTAAAATATACGGTAGAAGGTAAAGGAGAATACAAGGGAACTTCAAATGAGTTTGAGATCACGCCTGCGGGCATAGGAAGCGCTGAGGTAGTGCTTGGAACGCAGCTTGTATATAACGGCAGCGAACAGCAGCAGACGATAAGCAGTGTTACACTTAAGGGCGTCAATATACTGCCGTACTGTAACGTTACGGATGATAAGGGAACTGACGCAGGCGATTATGAGCTCACCGTGACCGCAAAGAATACGGGTAATTACACGGGAAGCGTCGATAAGGAATTTTCGATCCAAAAAGCGAATGCCAACAATGTGAAGGTTGACATGAGTGTTGCTCAGGGCGCTTCCAAATCCTTCCCTCTGGCATTTAATATAAAGGAAGGCGGAACCTTAGATATACAAAACATTACCTGTGAAGATCCGGATAGTGTTCTTGACGGTCCTCCCGTGTGTGATGATAAAAACAACATCATAGTAAAATCTGCACAGGGCGAAGGCAAGGTAGGAAAGAAGGCCGTTATACACGTGCCTGTTACGGGGGCGAAGAATTATAATGACTATGCTTTTGATATAACCGTGACTGTTTCGTCTTGTGAGCATGAGCATACCGAAGTCAGGGGAGCGGTAGCCGCAACCTGCGAGGAGGCAGGTTACACAGGCGATACATACTGCCTTGATTGCGGCAATATCATTGAAAAGGGTGAGACCATAGAAGCGCTGGGGCATTTATGGGATAACGGTATTATTACAAAAGAACCCACGATCTATACCGAAGGCGTCAGGACATTTTCCTGTACAAGGGAAGGCTGTGGAAAAACAAAACATGAATCTATAGATAAAAAAGACGAGCCTACTACATCGGATGAGACAAAGCTTATCGAGGATACTACGGACGAAAACGGTGAATCGCTGGTGGCTGTCGAACCTGATCCGGATGATTCTTCAACTGTGATTAAGGTTGCCGGAGATGAGGTTAGCAGGACTTATACGGATGACGAAACAGGATATACTACCACTGAGTCCAGGATATGGATAGGAGGACTTAAGGATTCGTACAAATTTACCGGTGCCCTGATCACCCCGGAGATAAATGTCTATGACGGCCTTACGAAGCTTGTAAACGGCAGGGATTATAAACTGAAGTATGCAAACAACAAAAATGTCGGGACCAATGCCTCGATCACTGTAATGTTTGCAGGCAATTACAAGGGGACCAAGACACAGGTAGTTAACTATAGCATAATACCTGCATCGATCAAGGATGATTATACAGTGACCGATACTGCGGTGCAGGCAGCGGGCAAGGGAGGTATTTACAAGGTCCAGCCGGTAAACATGAAGGTTGTTAACAGATCAAGCGGACTGATCCTTCCCAAAACGATGTATGATGTGACTTATGAATACATAGGCGACGACATCGATACGACAGGCGGTGTTTCCGTGCCGGGTAATTATGAGGCGGTCATAACAGCGAAAGGCGGGAGTGTTGAAGGAACTGCTTCGGTAACGGTAACGGTTAATGAACAGGATAAAAGTTATAAGTACCTGAACCTGGCATTTGCAAAGCTTGTTTTGACAAGATCCGGCAAGTCCAAGGTATGGACCGGCGAACCGATCGAGCTTGAATACTATGAAGATTATACTGTGATAGATGCAGCCGGTAATGAGATCGACGAGTCTGACCTGGTGGTATCGTATATTAATAATACCGCTCCGGGAACGGCAAGCATAATCATAAGTTCTGCGGATGTTGATTCTCCGGGATATTCTTATACAGGAACCCTGACAGGGAAGTTTAAGATCGCTAAAGGAAAAGTGCTTAACGAAG
>JAFZOS010000062.1 GCA_017550535.1 Lachnospiraceae bacterium | reverse complement strand
CTCAACGGCAGAGCAGCTGATTTGTAATCAGCAGGTTATCGGTTCGAATCCGATCATCGGCTTTTAAGCGACGAGATTAAGTTCGCGATATGGCTCCGTGGTCAAGCGGTTAAGACATCGCCCTTTCACGGCGGTAACACGGGTTCGATTCCCGTCGGAGTCATTATGGACCTTTAGCTCAGTTGGTTAGAGCAACCGGCTCATAACCGGTCGGTCCGGGGTTCAAGTCCCTGAAGGTCCACTTAATAAAATATATATATTATTTTATTCGGCCTAGTGGCTCAGTTGGTTAGAGCGCCGCCCTGTCACGGCGGAGGTCGTCGGTTCGAGTCCGATCTGGGTCGTATCAGCTGTCATTGGTGTTTTTCTTTACAATTGACAGTAAGGATGCTATACTTTTACAAGTGAATAGCAATGAACGGGGTCTTAGCTCAGCTGGGAGAGCATCTGCCTTACAAGCAGAGGGTCATAGGTTCGAGCCCTATAGGCCCCATTTTTGCCTCAGTGGCGGAACTGGCAGACGCACAGGACTTAAAATCCTGCGAGGGTTAAACCTCGTACCGGTTCGATTCCGGTCTGAGGCAGAATGCAAAGCCCGTAAAGATTAATTTACGGGCTTTTAATATTTCAGGTGAATGTATGAAAAACAAGATAAAAAGACTGTTACTGACAATAGGGTCGATCGTACCGGTGTTGATGATATCGGGTTGTGCGCATGACGGAAAACCGACTTTCGCTTTTTGGGTAACAAATGCGGATGCCATGAAATACATGGAGGAAAAATACGGGGAAAAATTCATCCTGGAAGACCGCAAACCGAGTGACATTATTTATGACGAACAAACTGATGTATTCTGTCATACGGTCGATATGGACAGAAATCTAAATGAGCATGCAAAAGTATACCTGCTGGATGATGAAAAGGGTGTTCATTTTTCCGACAGCTATTTCGGTTATTATATACGTCCGCAGGTTGAAGAATATGTATATGAAAATCTTAAGGATATATACCCCGAAGTAAAAGCGTTTTATACGCCGGGAACGCGCATGATAGATGACAGCCTTACGACAGAGAGTACGCTTGATGATTATTTTGATATAAACGAAAACAGGCTGCGCATAAATATTTTTATAAAAAAAGATCCCGATATTACGGTAGATGAGTATGAGGCATCGGTCAAAAAGGCTGCAGAACCTTTCGCCGACAGGGGCAATCGCTGGCTGCTTTTTTTCTATGTTGTATCGGATAATGTCTATGATAAGACAGACAGAAAAACCGAATTAAAGCTCAGGGAACGGATCAGCGGTCATCGCCTTAAAGATGATGAACAGGTTTTCATGGAGGTTCATATGGAAATCGGTAAAGGTGAGATACTATCATATAAAACATTTTGAGATCGGAACAGGATATTGACAGAAAGAAAATTTTAGTTGGAGGCGGAGTAATGAAAAAAACGTATTTGGGTATCATGTTAGGAATTGCAGTAACTGCATTGTTGATCGGCGGATGCGGGGGATCATCAACTTCGGGAAATATCGAGAACAATATCGAAGCGGGTGATTCTAAGATCGAAGAAAATGAAGAGCCAAGGCAGGATGATATACCTGAGGAAAAAAAGGAAGAAGAGGAAACCAAGGCTGAACCTGTAGAAGAAGCTGGAAGTGAGGCCGAAAATGAAACCGGTACCGGAAGGAAGGACGGCGAACGTTTTGAAGATGTCATTATGCTTGAAGGAATGGAGGAGACGGTCAGATACGAGCATGTTATTAACAAAAAGATCGGCTTTGAGATGGACTATGACTATGAGTCATTTGAAAGGTACACTGAGGCAGGGAGCGAGAGATTTATCTCTGTCTATGATGATCCCAAAAACCCAGAAAGCTATCTTGAGGTGAAATTCAGCAGGGAGGATCCCGACAGCGTCTATGAGTTGATTAAGTCACAGTCAAATGGTCTGGAGATAACAGAAAAAGAATCGTACGATTTTGACCGCGCGGGCAGCGGTATTATGTTCTATATAAACGATGACGATGGAGACTTTCAGGCTTCTGATCCGCTGCAGGAGGTCTTTATCATCCCTGCCGGCAACGGCAGTCTGATAGCTACGGCCCATTACACTGTTGAGGGTCAGGAGGGCTTTGGAAGTCGCTTTGCCTATATCGTGAACACCATCGTGGTCATTGACAGGGAAGAAGAACAGCCGGTCTCGGATGAGCAGGCGCTCTCCGCGATAAAGAAATACTGCTATATAAATTATCCTGACCTGGAAGATGTCATAAATGAAGATAAAGCCACGGTTTATTGGGATATTTCTTCAAGCGATGACAAAGAGATAGTAGTTTTGTTCAGGTCATACACGGGCGCGCTGGTCCGCTATTATATCGATCCGGTTTCGGGTGATACATATGTTACGGAATTTGTTGAGGGTATAACCCCTAAGGAAGAGCGTACGGGTGAAAGCTTTAACGTGAGAGATTATTTATAGTAAAAATGGACCACAAACCCCGTCCCCGGGGACCATGAGAAAAAACCTTGAGTGATCAGGGTTTTTTTGTTATGCTAAAATCAAATCTGTAAGGAGGGTTACCATGAATACAAAGGAATTGATTGAAAGCGGAAAAGCGGTGATGGGCCTTGAATTCGGCTCAACTCGTATCAAGGCGGTGCTTATTGATGAGGATCATAAGCCCGTTGCATCGGGCTCCTATGACTGGGAGAACGAACTCGTTAACGGCATCTGGACCTATGATATAGGCACGATACATGAGGGCCTTCAGAGCTGTTACAAGGACATGGTAAGGGACGTTAAGGAGAAATACGGCGTTCCGGTAAAGAAGCTTGCGGCAATAGGTATTTCGGGTATGATGCACGGTTATCTTCCTTTTGATAAGGATGATAATCTCCTTGCTCCGTTCAGGACATGGCGCAATACCATAACCGGTGAAGCGGCAGCGGCTCTTACAAAGGAATTTGATTTTAACATCCCGCAGAGGTGGAGCATCGCTCATTTATATCAGGCGATATTAAACGGCGAGGAGCATGTTAAGGATATCGCTTTCTTCACGACTCTTGCGGGTTATATACACTACAGGCTTACCGGTGAGAAGGTACTCGGTGTAGGCGAGGCATCCGGTATGTTCCCGATTGAAGATAACACATGTAACTATAATGCAGGAATGATAAGTAAGTTTGATTCTCTTATCTCAGGCAAGGGCTTTGGCTGGAAACTTGAGGATATTCTTCCGAAGGTCCTTTCCGCAGGAGAGAATGCGGGAACCCTGACGGAGGCGGGAGCTAAGTTTCTTGATTTAAGCGGTGAACTGGAGGCCGGCATTCCGATGTGTCCTCCCGAGGGAGATGCGGGAACAGGTATGGTTGCAACGAATTCGGTGCTCCGCAGGACGGGTAACGTTTCTGCCGGAACATCCTTCTTCGCGATGGTTGTACTTGAACGTTCGCTTTCCAAGGTTCATGAGGAGCTTGATATGGTGACAACACCCGATGGCGCACCGGTTGCGATGGCTCACTGCAACAACGGTACCACCGATCTTAACGGATGGGTCAACCTGTTTAAGGAATATGAGGAAGCCAAGGGCAACAAGCCGGATATCGGCGAGCTGTACGGGCTTTTATATAATAAGGCAATGGAAGGCGACAAGAACTGCGGCGGCCTGCTTGCATACAATTACAATGCCGGCGAGGCAATCACAGGACTTAACGAAGGACGTCCTCTGTTTGTGCGTACACCCGATGCAAAGTTTACGCTCGCAAACTTCATGAGGTCGCATCTTTATGCATCCCTGGCAACCTTAAAGATCGGCTGCGACATCCTGCTTAAGGAGGAGAAGGCGCAGGTTGACAAGCTGTACGGACACGGCGGCTTCTTTAAGACAAAGGGCGTGGGACAGAGCATGCTGGCAGCTGCGATGAACGCACCCGTAGCCGTTATGAAGACGGCAGGGGAAGGCGGCCCGTGGGGCATGGCCATACTTGCGGCATTTATGTTAAAAGGAGCCGATTCATCACTTCCGGATTATCTTAAGGATAAGGTATTCGGCGGCGATGAAGGCGAAGTCATAAATCCCGATCCCGCTGATGTAAAGGGCTTTGATGAATACATCGTTGCATACAGGAAGACACTGCCGGCGGAGGCTGCGGCTGCGGCAAACTTCAGCATTTGATTCTCCGTGGCTATAAGATGATGGCGGAAAGGAAACTAAGGATATGCTTGAACAGTTAAAAAAAGAAGTATATGAAGCAAACATGGAGCTTCCAAGCAGGGGGCTTGTCACCTACACATGGGGGAACGTTTCGGGTATCGACAGGGAAACCGGTTACTTTGTTATCAAGCCAAGCGGCGTTGAGTATGAGGAACTGACCCCCGATGACATGGTGGTAATGGACCTTGAAGGCAGAAAGATAGAGGGAAAATACAAGCCCTCAAGCGATACCGCGACCCACATTGAGCTTTACAGGGCCTACGCGGATATCGGCGGCGTCGTTCACACACATTCACCCGAGGCAGTTGCGTGGGCTCAGGCAGGCAGGGACATCCCCTTATACGGCACGACTCATGCGGATTACTTTTTCGGCCCGATACCTTGTGCGAGGAACTTGACTCCCGAGGAGATCGATGAAGCATATGAGCTTAACACGGGTAAAGTGATAATAGAGACATTCACCGACAGGGATATCGATCCCGTGTTCACACCCGGTGTTTTATGTAAGAATCACGGGCCCTTCACATGGGGCAAAGACGCAGCGCAGGCGGTGTATAACGCGGTAGTCTTAGAGGAAGTGGCAAGGATGGCAAGGCTTACCGAGATGGTAAACCCTGATGTTAAGCCGGCACCTGATTGTATAAGGGACAAGCACTTCTTCAGAAAACACGGCGTAAATGCCTACTACGGACAATAGTCCTGGGATAGCGATGACACAGACAAAGCTTCGTTTTTGCAGGTTGTGCGACATAATTGACGGTATACCGGACGATATAGGAGAATACGCGGACAGGCTCTATTCTCTTCTTGATGAGGATGAGAGGGCAGGTAAAGAACTTATGGATGAGCGTTTGAATGTCTGCGGTGAGTGCGAAAAGAATGCGGACGGGACCTGTCTTGAGTGTGGCTGTTACTGCATAATACGGAGCTTTGCTGTATCAAAACACTGTCCCGTGGATAAATGGTAACTGCTAAAGCATAATTACGATCGGAGGAAAGATGGCTAAGCTTATAATCAATGAAACCAATAAACTGGGAGTGATCGCTCCCGAGATTTACGGTCACTTTTCGGAGCATCTGGGAAGGTGCATTTACGGCGGACTGTTCGTGGGTGAGGATTCCGACATACCGAACAAAAACGGGATGCGTACAGATGTGGTTGAGGCACTTAAGGAGATAAAGGTTCCTCTACTTCGGTGGCCCGGAGGCTGCTTTGCGGATGAATATCACTGGCGCGACGGAATCGGTGAAAAGAGTACAAGGAAGAAGATGGTAAATACCCACTGGGGCGGCGTTACCGAGGATAACAGCTTCGGTACGCATGAATACATGGAGCTGTGTTCTCAGCTTGGCTGCAAGACCTATGTTAACGGAAATCTGGGAAGCGGCACCGTACAGGAGATGTCCGAATGGGTTGAGTATATGACTTTTGACGGTGTGTCGCCGATGGCTGAGCTGCGTAAGAAAAACGGCCACGAGAAGGCATGGAACGTTGATTATTTCGGAGTCGGCAACGAGAACTGGGGATGCGGCGGCAACATGACGCCCGAGTACTACGGAAACGAGTACCGCAGATATCAGACCTACGTGCGCCAGTATGATAAGGACCGTCCGGTAAAGAAGATTTGCTGCGGCGCAAATTCCGAGGATTACTACTGGACCGAGGATGTATTAAAGACCTGTTTTGAACATGTTGATCCTAATGCACACGGTTTCATGGATCTTCTCTCACTGCATTACTACACGCTCCCGGAGGGCTGGCTTCCCAAGGTAAGTGCCACCGAATTTGACGAGGAGCTGTGGTACAAGACACTGTGGGCCGCCAGGCACATCGAGGATCTTATAAACCGCCACGGCGCGATAATGGATAAGTACGATCCGGACAAGAAGATAGGCATGTCCGTTGATGAATGGGGAACATGGTTTGAAGTTGAGGAAGGCACCAATCCCGGTTTCCTGTATCAGCAGAACACTATGAGGGATGCGCTTGTAGCAGGCATTTCGCTTAACATATTTAACAAGCACTGCGACCGTGTAAAGCTCGCATGCATAGCGCAGACGGTAAACGTGCTTCAGTCGGTACTCCTTACCGAGGGTGATAAGATGGTCAAAACACCCACATGGTATGCATTCCGCCTGTTCAGGGATCATCAGGGCGGTGAGCTTTTGGAGAGTGCTGTAACGGGCGCGGGAGAAGCAGGCGTGAGTGATGATAAAAAAGTTCCGAAGCTTACCGAATCGGTATCCGTAAAAGACGGTATCATGACGATCACGATAAGCAACCTTTCAATGACCGATCCTGAGGAACTGACCATACAGTTTGCCGAAGATAGGGCATATGAAGTTATTGAGGCGCGTATCCTTAAGGGCAGTGACGTTCATGACAGGAATACATTTGAGGAGCCTGATAAGGTATCCGATGCAACTTTTGACGGCATTAAGGCTAATGATGGAAAGCTTGAACTTAAAGTGCCCGCGGCGAGTGTGATTCTTATAAGAGTTAAATAAATGGGATATAAACAGGACATATACGGAGGCGTAATATGCAGGAACTGGAGAAGGAATTCCATATAAAATGCGTTAAGGGAGATGTTGGAAAATATGTTATCCTCGTCGGTGATCCCGGCAGGTGCGAGGCGATAGCCGATCTGTTTGATGATGCAAAACACGTATCTTATAACAGGGAGTACAATATTTATACAGGGTATTTAAACGGAGTCAAGGTAAGTGTATGCTCAACCGGCATAGGAGGCCCGTCAACGGCGATCGCGGTTGAGGAACTCGTTCATATCGGAGTCGATACATTTATCCGCTGCGGTACATGCGGAGGTATAGACCTTGATGTAAAATCGGGGGATGTTGTAGTGGCGACCGGTGCGATAAGGTATGAGCATACTTCGGTGGAATATGCGCCGATCGAATTTCCGGCGGTGGCTGACTATGAGATTGTAAACGTGCTTAAGGAAGCTTCCGAAGAGGCCGGTCTTAGGACCCATGTCGGCGTGGTCCAGTGCAAGGATTCCTTTTACGGCCAGCATTCGCCGGATACAATGCCTGTAGCCGCCGAACTCCTTGATAAATGGGAAGCATGGAAGAGGCTCGGAGTCAAGGCTTCGGAAATGGAATCAGCCGCTCTGTTTGTGATAGCATCGGCAAGGGGCTGCCGCGCCGGCTCATGTTTTCATGTTATCTGGAACCAGGAACGCGAGAAGGCCGGACTTGATCAGGATATGAACGAGGATACTTCGCCCGCGATAAAGGTAGCGGTTGAAGGCATGAGGAAACTTATCGAATCGGATTTGAAGAAGTGAGGCCATGGCACGATCATTCATACAATTCTTTCAATTTGTTGTACACAACTTCCGCGATGGCGCGGTATGAGGATTCGGTCAGGTGAAGGTTATCCGGCCCGAATACCACATAAGGGAGGATATCCAGGTATTTGTCTCCGTATTTATCCTCGAGTTTTTGATTAACATTCCTGGCGCCCGAAACACCCAGTTCTTCACGGGGGGTCGTACCCATTACGATATATTTGTCAAGATGGCCGTTCCTTAAGAAGGTATCGATCTCCTTTATGACGGTCGTAACGGCACCCTGGGATTCACGGAAATCACAGGAACCTACCCAGAATACATAAACAGTGTCGGGGTCTTTTTCACCACCGTCATTTCCCCATTTCCACAGTATGTCATGAGTATAAAATCCATAATAGCCGAAGCCCTCAACATCATAACCCGATATTTCTTTAAGTACGCGCCAAGGTGCCTGAGGGTTGTCAACATTTCCGTTGTCATCACCGAGCGAGCCCTGGGTGAGTGAATCCCCAAGCCATACAACCCTTAACGGTTCGGAAGGACTGTTGGCTTTAAATGTTTTATCCGTGTCGGCATTTTCATCGCCTGTATCGTCATTGTAGAAAGCTTCCGGGTCCGGTTCATCAGCTGATATTTCCTCATCGACATTGTCGGCCGTTTCATCGATATTTTCCTCAATGACAGGTTTTGGAGTTTCCGTGGATGCATCCGAAACGGTATCCTCAACCTTTTTTTCAGGCCTGTCCTGTTTTTTATCCGTCAGCTTTATCTGCGAAATAAGAGTCAGCAGAACCACGGCGACTACCGTGACAAACAGCAGTGACATCAATATGATAAGTATTCTGAGTGAACTTTTTTTCATTATCCGTATACCTTTGTTGTCTGATTCTAAGCTATTTGATTATACCCGCATAAAGCAGTAATGTAAATATTCGTGTAATCAGTGAAACGGCACCTGATTTGTGGTATAATCAATAAATACACGGCGCGTGCAAACCTAAACTTAGTATATAAAGGAGATTGGCATGAGTACCATAGTTGAATGCCGGAACTTGACCAAGTGTTATAACAGCAGGATACCGGCAGTTACGGGGATTAACTTAACGATAGAGAGCGGCCGCATAATAGGACTCCTTGGACCGAACGGCAGCGGCAAGACCACGATCATAAAAATGATGAACGGTCTTTTACAGCCTACAAAGGGTGAAGTATTGATCGACGGCGAGGAGCCCGGTATACATACAAGGTCGGTGGTTTCCTACCTCCCCGAGCGAACTTACCTGGAAGCCCAGAAAACCGTGGCTGACATCATAGATTTCTTTGATGATTTTTATGTGGATTTCAGGCCTGACCGGGCTTTGCAGATGATCGATTCATTAGGCATAGATTACAATGCGAGGCTTAAAACCTTATCAAAGGGAGCAAAGGAAAAGGTACAGCTTATACTTGTTATGAGCAGGGATGCCAAGCTGTATATCCTTGATGAACCGATCGCAGGTGTCGATCCCGCGGCAAGGGATTATATAATACGTACCATAATCAACAACTATAACAGGGACGCATCCGTGCTTATAAGTACGCATCTAATCACGGATATCGAGGATGTCCTTGACGAGGTGATCTTCTTAAAACAGGGTCATCTGGTACTTCGGGCTACCGTTGATGAGATCAAGGAGAAATACGGCGTATCGGTAGATAAGCATTTCAGGGAGGTGTTCGCATGTTAGGAAAGCTGGTCTCGCATGAGTGGAAAGACTCATGGAAGATAATGTCTTTATTGAATGCAGCGGTTCTGATACTCTCGATCATCGGTATTGTTTTCTTTAATGCGGACAATGCGGTTGAACTGTTTGACAGTTCGGATATCGGGCAGACAATGGGGGTTTTTGTTTACTCTTCATATTCAATGATCTATGTGCTCAGTATCCTCGCATTGTCGATCGGATCGACGTTATATTTTTACGTAAGGTTTTATAAGAACCTGTATACCGATCAGGGATATCTTATGCATACACTGCCGGTTACTGAAACCGAGCTTATCTGGTCCAAGGCGATCGTTGCCATCATTTGGCGTATCATCGGCACGCTTATCATGTGCATCGGTATTTCCTCAGTCCTTTATTCGTTTTTTCAGCTGCGGTTAGGATGGGAATGGGATGAGGTTATGGATGCGATCGAGGAAGTATTTGAGATGGGTCCCATGTTTGTGGCCGTATACATTATCCTTGGCATACTCATAGGCCTCGGTTCGATCATATTTACGATCTTTAAAGGCTACGCAGCCATAAGCATCGGCCAGCTTGCGAGCAAAAACAAGGTGCTGGCTTCGGTGGGCGCTTACTTCGGACTGCATATAGGCATAAGCATCGTAAGCAATATCGTAACGCAGTTCTCGATGATCGTGATTCTGGGAGGCAGGAAGAACATATTCAATTATCTCGATGAGCCGGGATGGTTCTTTGCGGGCTTCATGGCAGTAAGCGCGGCGCTTATATTTATTCTTTGCGCAGTATGCTATATCATCACACGCCAGATCATGAAGAATCGCTTAAACCTGGAGTGATATGGAGCTTAAAGTCATCGCACATATACATACGGACATGCCCGAGAAGTTCGGGCTTCCGAGGCAGAGCGGGCTTGTTAAGGGACTTTACGGGTATATAAGGTTTGAGCCCGAATTTAATGATCCCGAAGCCTTAAGGGGCATTGAGGGATACGATTATCTGTGGCTCCTCTGGGGCTTTGATGTTAAGGAGAATCAGACATTTAAGGCTACCGTACGCCCGCCAAGGCTTGGTGGCAATGAGCGGATGGGAGTGTTTGCGACAAGGTCGCCGTTTCGGCCGAACCGTATAGGGTTATCATCGGTAAAGCTTGAAGGTATTGAGTTTACAGGTGAAGGGCCTGTCATTTGCGTTTCGGGCATTGACATGCGCGATGATACTCCTATATATGATATCAAACCGTATTTAAGCTATACGGATTCACATGAAGGTGCAAGGAGCGGGTTTTCGGATGAGGTTAATCGGGATACGCTTTTGATAGACTTTCCCACGGGGATGCTTGACATTATCCCGGCGGATAAACAGGCGGCACTTATCGAAGTATTAAAGCAGGATCCCAGGCCTTCGTATATTGAGGACGCAGACAGGGAATACGGGCTTTGTTTTGCAGGTTATAACATAAGGTTCAAGGTTTTAAAAGATATACTGACAGTTACCGATATACGGCAGGAAGGACAGGGCTGATGGTTAAGACCGAAGAGGTTATAGGAGGCAAAAACTGCATAATCTGCAGCGGAAGCAGTATAGAAGCAGTACTTATCCAGCCGATAGCGCAGGAGGATGAGGAGTGGCTTGAAGAAGAGCTTTCGTATATCCGCAAGTCTGCAGGAGATAATTTTCTGCTCGCTGCTTTTGTCGTTAAGGACTGGAACGGCGAGCTGTCGCCGTGGAAATCGGTTCCTGTTTTTAAGGGCGGTGATTTTGCCGGCGGAGCGGATGAAACGCTGAACTTCGTGGTAAGGGAACTTCTCCCGCATATCTATGGAAAATTCGGTTTGAGCAGTGATGTTAAACGTATTATTGGAGGCTATTCGCTTGCCGGACTGTTTTCGCTTTACTGTGCATACTGGACCGATCATTTTGCCGCTGTTGCGGCGGCATCTCCGTCGGTATGGTTTCCGGGCTGGATCGATTACGTAAGGGAAAACAGGGCACTCACCAGGGTGGTGTATCTAAGCCTCGGCGAAACTGAGGAGCTTACAAAGAATCAGACAATGTCAAAAGTAGGAGATAACATAAGGGAGATGGCTGATATATATGCTCATTCCGCGGCAATAAAAGCTGTCAAGCTTGAGTGGAACGAGGGCAATCATTTCACTGACCCGGACATAAGGACGGCCAAGGGGTTTGCATGGGCCCTGAAGAATATATAGCGCATGTTATTGATGGGGGGCGGCTTAAGATGGAGCAGTGTGATATGTCGGGAGAGAAGACCGGAAAGCTTGAGTGGGAATGTATATCCACCGAGCATATCGTAAGGGATGAATGGATAGATTTTAAAAGATGTGCGTACCGTTTTCCTGACGGTTCGGTATTTGAGCCGTTTTATAAATACAGCCGCAGGGATTATGTGGTCATAGTGGCTCTCGATACGGAAGGACGGTTTCTGTGCGTTAAGCAGTTCAGGCAGGGCATAGGCAGGGTGACGACCGAGTTCCCGGCCGGCGGGATGGAAAGAAAGGACGGAAAACAGTACAGGGCCGATGAGGGTGATGTGATCTATGAGGATCCGCTTAAGGCGGCAAAGCGTGAGCTGAGGGAGGAGACGGGATATGCTTCCGATGAGTGGACACATCTTCTGACTATTCCGTCAAATGCGACCATCGCAGATAACTACGCATATATATATCTGGCGAAGAACTGCAGGAAATCTTATGACCAGGATCTTGATGATACGGAATTTTTGAATGTCGAGGTCATTGATCCCGATAAACTGAAAAGCATGGTAAATGAAGGCCGGTTCCAGCAGTCAGTACATGTAATGGCGTGGCTTTTGGCCATTAACCAAATGGGTCAATGAAATGAACGGATTGATTATCTTTGTAGTAAACAGCATTTTGTTGGGATTCGGTCTTGCAATGGATGCCTTTTCCGTATGCATAGCAAACGGACTCAATGAGGCGGACATGAAACGCAGCAGGAAATATAAAATAGCAGGCGTTTTTGGAGCCTTTCAGGCTGCGATGCCGATGATCGGATGGATATGTGTAAGGACTATAGCGGATCTGTTTACGGGATTTCAAAAGCTGATACCATGGATAGCACTTATACTGCTTTCATATATCGGCGGCAAGATGATCCTGGAGGCATTAAGGAGTAACAAAGGCGGCGAAGATCCCGATGAGGATGAGTGCATAACATCGGACAGGCAGCTTTTTGTACAGGGAGTAGCCACCAGCATAGATGCCCTGTCGGTCGGTTTTACGATTGCGGGGTACGGATTGTTACGTGCGGTATCGTCTGCGCTGATCATCGGGACCGTGACTCTTATCATTTGCCTTTTAGGCCTTAAGATAGGACAGAAAGCCGGAAAGCATCTTGCAGGCAAAGCATCGATAGTAGGCGGAATTATACTTATTGGCATCGGACTTGAGATATTTATAAGTCATGCGATATAATAACTATAGTACCGGAGAAATATTATGAGTTTTTGTGAAAAATGCGGAAACAAACTGAATGAATCGGATAAGTTCTGCGGCAAGTGCGGGGCGGTCGTTGTAGTAAGGGAGGAGCCGGCGGCACCGGCACCTCAGCAGTCATCGCATAATGAGCAGACACCTGAGCGGGATAGTGCACCCGCACCCACACCTGCAAGGGCACCGCAGGCTAAGCTCAATATACAGCAGGGACCGGCGAAAAAATCACCTGTTCCGCTTATAATTCTTATTGTTGTGCTCCTGCTTGCGCTGTCAGCCGGCGGGTATTTTGCGTACAGGTATTTTACCGATGATACGTTCATGGATGAGCTGTTTCATAAAAGCGAAGATGACGACGATAAAGATGATGAGGATTCAGAAGACGAAGAAGACGAAGATACCGGTGATTCCGATGAAGATGAAGATGATCTGCCGCCGGTAGACGATAAAAAGGAAGCGGAAGCAACGGATGAGCTTAAAGAAGATAAGGCTGAACCGACACCGGAACCAACCCCAACACCCGAACCCACTCCCACACCTTATGTCTGGGAGGACTGGGATCTTGACCGTAATGCCGAGCAGGCTTCGGTCGACGAATGGTCAGGCGCATCGATAAGCAACAGGGAGCATTATAAAAAGAAGGATTACGGGGATGTATATTTCTACATACAGGAGGATGTTCCCGTTATAATAGGCGCAAAGGCCGGTCTAAACGGATGGAAGTATAACCGTTTATATGTGGGCGTCGATATCTATTATGTTGCGTTGGATGACGGGTACAGTACGGTTCAGGAATTCTATTATTCCGGCAGCAGGCTGTTCCGTGTTGTAGACGCAGATGGTACGGTACATGATTACGGATGCGATGACTGGGAGGAATATAACGAAATAGGCGAGCGCCTTAAGAAGGATAGGGCGTCGTTGCTTGAGGATTATAACTGGAAGCAGAAATAAATCAGGGAAGTTTGATTCTTAAGGGATCAGTGAGGGAGAAGAGTCACAGTATGAAGATTGCTTTGTTTGTAGGTCAGATCTATATATACACCCAGCGTGAGATCATAAAAGGTGTATATGAGGAATGCAAAAAAAACAATGATG
>JAFZOS010000061.1 GCA_017550535.1 Lachnospiraceae bacterium | reverse complement strand
CGGAGGAGCATCCAACCGGGGATACCATAACGAAAAGACCGGATTCAGATCTTATTTCATCTCTTTTGAGGATGGTGCGCGTCTTGAGATAATGAGTAAGCCGGATTTAAAAGATGATCCCAAAACACTTAACCGTACCGGTTATGCACATATAGCCTTTTCGGTCGGAAGCCGGGAAAAGGTGGATGAACTGACAAAAAAGGCAAGATCAGCAGGATATGAAGTGATAAGCGGTCCAAGGACAACGGGAGACGGGTATTACGAGTCCTGTATCGTTGCCATTGAGGATAATCAGATTGAGATCACTGTATAACTTTGACTGACTACTCATATTTGAGATGAAAAACCGGGGAATAGCATATTAAGCACTAAGGATAAGGAAATTGTAAAGCCCTGTGTTATAATAATTAAAGGATTGCAACCGCCGGTTGACAGATTGAAAAGCCTGATTTATGGAATGCAACCGCCAGAAAAGGTATTCTCAGGTTGTTCGAACAAGACAACTGACAGAATATTTATGAAGCGTGTATGCTTCGGAAAGGACAAAGATATGATCTTAGCAGATAAGATAATCAATGAAAGAAAGAAGAACGGATGGTCACAGGAAGAACTGGCGGATATGCTTGATGTGTCAAGGCAGTCGGTATCTAAATGGGAAGGAGCGCAGAGTGTTCCGGACCTTTCCAAGATACTTAAGATGGCCGAGATATTCGGTGTCACCACAGACTACTTATTAAAAGATGAGATAGAGCCTGAGGATAACAGAGTTGTTCCTTATTATGAACAGCACGATGCGGTAAGTCCTTTAAGAAAAGTATCCATGGAGGAGGCTTCCGAATATATCTCATTAAGAAAAGCGTTATTACCCAAGATCGGTTTGGGCGTATTCTTATGTGTAACATGTCCCGTGGTATTAATACTCTTAGCCGGCTTACAGAATGCAGGTATCATAGGCATAACGGAGAATGTTGCGGCAGCGATAGGATTGCTTTTCTTATTCGTACAGATCGGTACGGCTGTATGGCTGTTCATATCTCAGGGCGGTAAGCTTGGTAAGTATGATTTTTTGGAGAAGGAAGCCTTCGATACGGAATATGGCGTAGACGGTATGGCCAGGGAGAAAATGGCGGCATCCGAGCCTTACAACAGAAGGGCTCTTACGACTGGTGTATTACTCTGTGTGCTGGGTTGTGTACCTCTTGTGATCTGTTCGGTACTCGACGCTCCCAATGTCGTTATCGTAGGCATGGTAGATCTGCTCCTGCTTGCTGTGGGATGTGCTGTATATATGTTCGTATCCGTATGCGGCGTGCACAGTTCATATAAGGTCCTGCTTCAGACAGAGGACTACACATATGATAATAAGAAAAAGAATCAGAAACTTGAGCCCCTTGCAAGGATATACTGGCTGGCCATCACAGTCATCTATCTTGCGGTAAGCTTCACCACACGCCGTTGGGATATGACATGGATCATCTGGGCGGTATCGGGAGTACTTTTTGCCCTGATCCGCGTTATCGGCGAATCCCTTATCAATACCAGAGACTAGTGATCAGTGATCATATTATTCGTTTGATTCTATCAATTTAACGACGTACGACTCAAAGAGGTTTAAAACCTTATGAACGGTAAGATCATGATATTAAGGGCTGGTGATTCAGCCCTTAATGAGTTATATAAACTGAACAATGTTGAAGTACTCCTGTGGGGATTGCTGCTGTCTGTATACACACATTCGGGTGAGGTTTCTTTTAATGTGAAGGATATGGAGAGTGGTCAAAAAAGCCGTATTGATTTAAGTTTTGAACATGGCGAAAGTACATGTGAAATATTGTCAAAAGTACAAAAGGTTATTAATAAGCCGCTTACTTCTTATAGATTTTACAATGCCGAAAATGGTTTCGGCGATTTCATGTATGGACATTTTGAACATGATGAAACAGGATTATCTCTTGCTCTTGACAGGTGTGAAGAGGATGAGGCCGAAGGAATAGGAGTATTGCTTGAGACACTTGCACGTCAGATAGTTAAAGATCCAAATATGCCCTTATCAAAACTTAAACGGGTAGACGGCAGTAATGAAAGCCGTGTTCTTGAAGAATCGCAGGGTGAGGAGCTTGTATATGATATCGGTAAAACCTGGATCGACTTCTTTAGGGAATGGGTCAGGAAATGCCCGGATGATATGGCAATATGGGCCGGGAACGGTACACTTACATATGCCCGGCTTGATGAAGCTTCCGACAGTCTTGCAGCTTACCTTCTTGACAGGGGAGTGAAAGAAAATGATTTTATCGCGCTTATGACCGGTCGTGTGAAGGAATACATGATAGGAGTTGCGGGGATACATAAGGCAGGATGCGCTTTTGTTCCAATTGATATTTCATACCCGCAGAAACGCATTGACTATATGCTTGAGGATTCCGATGCCAAACTGGTGCTGACGCAGGAAATAATTGAGGAAGCGGTAAAAACAAAAACAGGCAGCATAAACAGAGCGGTACCTGACGGCCTCGCTTATATGATCTATACCTCGGGTTCCACGGGTAAACCCAAGGGAGCCATGATAGCGCACAGTTCCCTCACTAATTTCACTATGTCTATGATAAAGAACATAGGGATAAAGAGGGCGGATCGTGTCAGTTCACACAGGGCTTTTTCCTTTGATGCCCACATTGAGGATTTCTTTCCGACATTATGCAGCGGCGCGAGTGTATATATTATGCCGGAGGAAATAAGACGCGATACTTCCATGATCATTGATTTTATGAACAAACACAAAATAACGGGCGGAGGATTTACTACTTCGGTGGGCAAGCTCCTTATTAACGATAACAGGCTGCCACTGAGGTATTTGACATGCGGCGGAGAAGCGCTGAACGGAGTTATTGCCGGTTCGGAAATGACTATAATCAATAAATACGGGCCTACGGAATGCACGGATAATTCAACGTTTTTCATATTGCAGCCGGGGGTTTCCTACAATGCGGTTCCCATTGGACGTCCTCTTCAGAATACTGAATGCTATGTTGTTGACAGCTTTGGAAAGCTGCTCCCCCTTGGATTACCGGGTGAACTGTGTGTGTCGGGAGTTCAGGTCGGGAACGGATATTATAAGAGAAAGGAACTGACTGATTCGGTATTTGTTAAATGTCCCTTCCATCACGGAGAAAGGATGTACCATACAGGGGATATAGCAAGATATGGAAACGACAGGCTTCTGTATTATCTTGGACGTAAGGATACTCAGGTCAAGCTGAACGGATACAGGATAGAACTTGGGGAGATAGAGGCTGCCTGCATGCAGTGTAAGGGAGTTAAAGAAGCTGTGGCAGTTATATCACAATTCGGGGCCGCAAAACATCTTGTTCTGTATTATACAGTATCGGATCAAACGGGACCTGATGAAAACAGCCTTAAGGCACATACGCAGTCAAGCGGCATTGCTGAATATATGTATCCGGAAATATATGTTAAGCTTGATACCATGCCGCGCCTTCCAAATGGCAAGGTTGACAGGAGAAACCTTCCGATACCGGAGTTTTCGAATAAGATAAAAGGCATAAAGCCTGCGACCGCAATGGAAACAGCTTTTCTTTCGGCAGCAAGGGAATTCATTAATGATACTGACTTTGGAGTGACAGATGATCTGTTTGATCTGGGTATGAAATCCCTGACAGCCATGCGGTTTATATCCAGGATCAATTCACTGCCCTTTCATGATGAGTTCAGGGTAACGGATATAATGCATTACAGGAATATAAGGGCGCTTATAGAAGGAAGCAGGCGGATATTCTACAACTACGGAGAATATGATCCGGGTAAGCCCCTGCTTGTTTTTGTATATGGGATTGCTCCCGTTGCAGGAACACTTAAGATGTTTGAGATCTTTAACAGTAAGTTTAACATTTTTGTTATAGAGGCTACGGATGCCCATTATAATATCCTGTTTAAGGATGCCGATTATGCTGATGTAAATGATATGTATTTAGCCATACTTGAAAATCATCTTCCCGGAGATCATAAAAAGATAGACGGTTTTATGGGATTCTCATGGGGCGGTCTTTTGTCATTTACCCTTGCATCGGCCTGGAAGGATAAGACAGGGCAGGAGCCCTTTGTTATGATGGGAGATACCGACCTTAATAAAGCAATAGGACGCAGTGAGCCTGAATATGTGGATATCTCGGATTTCCCTGAGAACCTGTATGAAATGACAAACGGAGCGATAACTCAGCTGGAGGTAGTCAATAAACTCAATATGGCTGACAGGCTTAACTGCACGGTAAAAAGTATCCCTGTATATGAAGGGAAGGTTATATTCCTTTCGGCGGGAAGAACTGAGACAGGTTCCGTCTTTTCCGATCCCGATGCTTATAAGGTTCATGATAAAAAGCTTAAGACATTAAAGAAGTACGCGCCTGATTCTCATGTTTATGACTTTCCTGAACATACTCATAATGATCTTTTTTATGACAGCAGTATGTTTGGACGATATCTTGAATTGGTTACTCTTTTTTAAGGTGTAAAACCAAGGTATAATATTAACAAAGTAATGCCTTTTATATGGAAGAATCAGGAAACGGAGGATAAAAATGCCGCCAAGCAGACACAGCAGTTCGCATCACAGCAGCAGTCATCACAGTTCACACAGCTCATCGCATCATTCAAGCAGCAGAAGTCATTCGAGCCATTCATCGAGTCATCATGGCTCCTCTGTACTGTCTTCGCGCAGCAGCTATAAAAGAAGCACGAGCGTGCGCCGCAATCGTACTTCGCAGCCGTATGGCTGGAACAGCGCGGTGCATGGCACAGTACGCCATTTCAACTGTGCAGCGCATGATTATGATTATTATCCGCAGGGCTGGACGGCATCGGACGGCCGTTCGTTTGAAGAAGGCTACTATGACGAGAACGGTCAGCATTATGACAATATGGTCATGGTCGGCGGAGAGACGATGCTTAAGTGCGATTTCTGCGGAAACCGCATGGTGTATCAGTGGAAAGAGGGTACCGTACCGGTCTGTGATAAATGCGGAGCCCAGTTTCAGATTGATATCACGGATAAAGAGCAAAAAGTATATAACAATGGCGGCAGGATCGGTACAGGATTTAAGGAAGTGTTTTCCCAGACACCGTTTGCCGGAAAAGCTGCAATAGTGGTATTTTTGATATGTCTTTTACTGCCGTTCTTTGTTATTGCCGCCAGCCTGTTTTTGACTTTTAGCTCACGCATCGGATCGGCAGGAACAAGATACAAAACGGAATCCGTAAAGAACTCGGTTTATGTGGAGGAGATCGGAAGGACCTGCTATCTGGACGGTGAAGACTGGTATGACAGTCAGACAAAATGCTGGTTTTATTATAACGATGACGTATCTCCGGATCAGTGGCAGTACTGGTATGAAGGGATATCTTCCGACTACGGCGATTACGGCTGGATGGAATACGATATGGACGAAGGAGCATGGTATATCGAAACAGACGACGGTAACTGGGTACATCTGCCGGGGAGTTATGATACATCGGCTCTTTGGCATATGACGGATGAATATGTTAACGCATACTGATCTATTTATGAAGAGTCAAAATAAGGAACACTATCTTTCCTCCCTTTGGCATCGGTACTTCATCCCCGGCATCCTTAACGTGTGAGGTATAAACAACATCACCGTATTTATTATATACATAGATCACACTGTCCTTTTGCATTTCACTTAAGGAGACAGATGTTCCGGCGATATCGTCGCTTATCTTATACCAGGCGGCCATGTCGCCGGAAGTTTTTATTTCTTCCGACGTACCGTGAAATTCAGGTATCTTATCATCGCAGATATATTCGGTGCCTGTGCTGGTAGAAAGGCTCACATTTTTACCCTCTTTATTAATAGTCACATCCATGATATCCCTGTTTGAGCTTGACGGTATCGTCTGAAATGCAACAGCATGCGCATCATCGGTTATCTTAAGGAGCCTTGATCCCTGACCGGTTACCACGAAGATGTAACCCGGCACCTCATTGCACATATACGCTCTTATTATGCCGTATTGGTAATTGGCGGAAGAAGGAACATCATTGCAAAGCAGCATGTCTTTTCCGCATATCTCTTCCCATGCTTTTAACGTTTCATCACTTACCGGGTTTTCACTCATTTTCTCACCGATATAGGATTTACGGTCATGAACCCCAAGCCCCGGTGCGGTAGTCCTTGAATCGCAGGCGATGTATATGTTTCCGTTTTCGGACTTATTAAATGTCAGGACTGCGGGATTGACCGCGATCCTTGAATCCGCAGCAATATCCTCAACTTCGCAGGCAAGCTCCGCGAACTTTCCTTCGGTGGTATAGATATAATCGGTTACGGCAGTATTTACGGGACTTATGTTTTCAACGTGCATGTATTTATGCTCCGGGAATGAGATCTTTGATATAACGGCGCCGCCTTCCATGGAGTTTTGTGTGATATAAAAACCTGCAAGTTCATCATACTCCTGAGGGATCGATCCTGCGGCCGTATATTCCGTTGTGCTGTCATTGACCGTGATCCCTCTTTCTGAAAGGACCGTATCCATAAGTGACTCAGCCAGCATTCCGTTATACATGCTCGATCCGCCGTTGCTTAATACTGCGATGCTTATCTCCTCATCGGGAGCCACCATAAGGAAGGCATGGTTTAAAAGCACATCTCCGCCCTTACCGAGCACGTCAACACCCTTTTCCTCATATTTAAGCATCGATACGTAATCCCAGCCGAGCCCGTTTACATCCATATGATCGTCTTTATCAGCGTTCCAGCACTCACTCATCTTTTCCTTTGACTCTTTTAATAGGAGAGAGTCATTATCCTTAAAGAATGAAGCTCCGAACTTAGCCACATCAGAGGCAACGGAATACACTCCGCCGGCTCCTAAGCACATGCAGCTTTCATTGTCATATAAAAGGTTTCCGGTGCCGTATGCGGGAACAAGATCTTTTGAGTGAGCATAGCTTAAGGCCGTTCCCGTCCTTTTTCCGCCGGTAGGAGCGGCGACTTCTTTTGATACGAAATCAGTGTATGATTCTCCGCTTACGTTTTCAACGATAAGCTCAAGGAGGTCGAAGCCATCGTTACAGTATGCGGCATATTCGCCGGGATCGGCTTTGAGCCGCTGGGCTGATAAGGTTTCAAGCAGATGATCATGATGGTAAGTGTCTGCATCATCATAAAGGAAGGTTCCGATCTGGCTGGTCCCCATGATGCCTGATGTGTGGTCCATAAGCATGCGCACGGTGATATCCTTATACCGCTCATCCGCCATCTTAAAATCCGGGATATAATCGGTGACCGGGTTATCAAGCCCAACTTTTCCTTCATCGACAAGCTTCATGACCGCCGCGGTGACATACACCTTGCTTACCGAGCCCACGCAGTATACGAGTTCGTCATCGGCTTTTACGGATGTTCCGGTAATCATAAGACCTGCCGTAACTGCAAGGATCGCTGTCCCGATAATGTATTTTAAACTTTTGTTTTTCATGATCTAAGTCCTTTCTATCTGTCACTCTGAGGGTTTTGGCCCAAAGGATATTACTCCGTCATCAGCTCGTTAACGGATATCTTCTTTATCCTGCCGGCGCCAAGGTATGTAACGACATAGCAGAATATCACAAGCACGATATCGGTTATGACTATGGCCTTTATACTGGTCCTTGCTATGGCGCCTATCACCGCAAGCCAGAAGAATTTATTGAGCCACAGTGCGCCGAATGAAGCGATGAGCAGCGATACTATGATCACAGGCATTATCCTTACCGCCATCTGTGTCATAAGGTCTTTCGACGAATAACCGAGGCCCTTCATGATCCCGAGGCTGTGCCTCTGCCGTCTTACATTTGATGCTGCGATTATTGAAAGGATCACACCTACTATGACCGAGATGAGGATCGCCGCAACGACGGTGAATTTTTTGAATGTGCCTGCGATCGGAACCAGCTGCGTCTTGGCCATGCCCTCCCAGGTGGCTGTCTCCTTTATGACAAAGGACCTGCTGTTTCCGGTGATCAGCTCATCCCCGATCCGCACCGCATATTCAACACTTGTAACGCCGTACTGAGATAACATGGCCGCTATCTTTTCGTCCGCCGCTGCCCTTATCTTATCTTCCATGCTGCCGCCTACGGTTTGGTTTGCTGCCGCATCCTTGGCGCTTAATCCGAATTTTGCGGTGAGCTTATCTTCAAATTCGTCATAGCCTACTCCTTCTTTAAGATAGACATTGATCCTGTTCGGACGGGCATTAAGATCGATCCTTCTGTATCCGTCACTTGTAAGATACAGTGAAGAACCGCTGTTCATAATAGAGCTGACAATGCCTGTTATCATGTAGCTTTTTTCAAGACCTGCCCTTTCGAGTACGATGCTGTCTCCAAGGGATAAGTTTTCGATTTTTGACCTCCTGTAACTTATCATTATTTCGTTATCATGCTCGGGGTATCTTCCGAATGCGGGAGTGATGCTTTCCGCATCCTTATAATCCTCATAAACCTGGACCGTGCCGGAGAAATCCGATCCCTTAACGCCGATCTCGGTAAGGTCGTATGTAACTATCGCCTTCCTTACATCGGGCATCTTAAGGATCTCATCCCGGATGTTTTCGGGATCGACTCCGCTCATTAAGGTGATCATCATCACATCATCCGTACCCATCATTGCCATAAGACCATTGGCACCGTCCTTAAAAAAATCAAATGATACCGTGCTGAAAAGGATGGTTATACCGGCGGCTATTATACATACGGTGACACCGATACATGATCTTAATTCAGAAAACAGGCTCTTCATCGCAAGCCTTAAGTTTATATTTCCTTTGGTGTTTTCAAGCGGAAGAACATTCCTGCCGAAATGGTGCGTCAATATCCCGCGTCTTAAGGCAACCACGGGCGGATACTTTTTGACAGTCCGGGCTTTTATAAGGGCAAACATTATCACGATGATAAAGATCGCAAGTGCCGTTAAGATCATCTTTATGACTTCCGTATTGCCTGTGACCGTACGTCCGAGCATTGTCTCGTCAAATGTATTCATAAGCGGAGTGGAAAGGCAGGCAGCCAGTGCCCCGAGTATGCATCCCAGTCCTCCCGAGATCATGTATTCATAAAGGTATGAAAGGCTTATCTCGTGTGCCCTGTAGCCTAAGGCTTCCAGTACTCCGATCTGCTGCATCTGATCCTCAATGTCATTGCTTATCTTATGCCTTATCATAAACAGAGCGGATATCATCGTGATAAGTGATAGAAACGCTGTCATGTTAAGGAACATATCGGCAAACACCGTTTCATTATTTTTCTCACCTTCATAACTCAGGTTAACGGTGCCGCTTGTTAAGTTTTCGGAGGATGACTCTGAACACTTTTCAATAAATTCATCAAAGTTAAAATCATCATAAGCATCAAAGCACAGTCCCACGCAGTTATAACTGAATGCCGATCCCGAAGAAAAAAGCATGGAAAACAGATCATAGTCTTCATCCGAGAGGATGCACTTAAACCCATAGCCGTCGGAAGAATCAAGGCCCGTATCATAAAACCCGGCTATCGTAAAAGGATAATCCCTGCCGCTCTTTATGATCGTGAAGGTTTCACCCACACGGAGACCTTTGGTTATATTAAAATTGACCGGCATCCATATCGGATGGCTTACCGATTTAAGCTCTTCATCGGACATGGCATCCGTCTTTAAAAAGTTTTCGATCCTGCGCTCGGTCCGCTCCGTTGCAAAAAGGAAGTTGAAGGATACTTCCTCCCCGGACTCATATCGGACATCCGTGGCTCCTGCGAATATGAAAGGGTTTTCCGTAAGCCTGTCTGTTTTGTAATCACTTTCGAGGATACGCCTGAACTCATCGTGGTAGAAGGAATCCTTGAATATGACGATCTGATTTATGCTGCCGGAAGCGGCAAAGCTTTCGTCAAATGCCCTCTTAAGCTTTGAACCGTTTGCAAAGAAGATCGAAAGCATGAAAACCGTGACCATCGTAAGGAAGGCGACTGCGGCGGCTTCCCTTTTGTTCTTTTTTAAGTTAAAAAGCGATAATCGTAAAATCTTCATTTTACCACCCCATCTCATCAAGGAATGCGGTCAGTTTGTTCCTGCGATTCTTAATATCATCCTCTCCGTAAGGCGGCATTTCATAGTCACCGACGATACCGCCGTCCCTTAAGTAAAGGACCCTGGTACCGCGGAGAGCTGTCTTAAGGTCGTGAGTTACCATTACTATGCTCTGGCCGTTTTTGTGGATATCGGTGAAGATATCAAGTACGTCCTTACTCGATGATGAATTAAGCTGGCCTGTGGGTTCATCCGCAAACAGGATCTTAGGATCGTTGATGATCGCGCGTACGATGCCGACACGCTGTGCTTCGCCGCCCGATAACTGGTTGGGGTATTTCTTCATATCTTCATCGTTAAGGCCTGTCTTTTTAAGAAGATCCTTTGCCTTGTTTACAAGTTCGGGTGAATTCTTTTGCACGATGAGCGCTCCGGTCAAAACGTTGTCGAGGACTGTTTGATTCTCAAGGAGGTACACACTCTGGAACACGAAGCCGCAGTTGCCGCGGCGAAAGATCGCAAGTTCGTCGTTTGAATAACCCTGGATCTCGGTATCCGCGAACAATACCTTGCCCATGGTGGGCTTGTCCATTCCGGAGAGTGCATAAAGCAGGGTTGATTTGCCCGAACCCGATGAACCCATGATGACCGTGAAGTCACCTTCCCTTATATCAAGGTCGAGGTTTTTTATGACATGCTGCTGCACGCCCATGTTTGAAAATGATTTGCACAGTTTTTCCGTTCTTAAAATAGAAGAAGCCATATATGATACATCCTTTCATGCATTATTGCCATGTTACGGTTGTATTATATATGGCTGTGGGAATTACTTCTTTGTGAGAGTATTATTAAATTCTTATCAGTTTCTTAACTCAAAGATATCATGAGGGTTACCGTGAGTCCCTCACCCTCACTTGCCGTCAGCAGCTCACCGTCCATCTTCTCCATCAGCATCTTTGCGATATAAAGTCCGAGGCCGCTGCCTTCTTCCTTACTTTCAGCCCACTGTTTTCCGCGGTAGAACTTATTGGTTATAAGGTCAAGCTCATCCGGGGGCACGCCCGGGCCGAAATCCTTAATTCTCATTTCAAGGTAATCATCAACAAGCTTATACGAAACCTCGATCTTAGTGTTCGCATATTTATATGAATTCGAAATGATGTTGCCGATAACCTGGCTTAAGCGCTTGACATCGACGCGGATGAGCATCTTCGGTATATCATTAAGAGTCACAAGTTCTCTGTCATCATATTTGCGGATAATCTCCCCGATCACTTCGGAACTTTCATCGGTACAGGAGACCTTAAGCTCATCAAGATCCTCAAGGGTGGCCGAAAACAGGTCGCTTACGAGCACATCGATCTGATCGGCTTTTTTGTATATGTTATCAAGCTTTTTCAGACATGGGGACGGTTCTTCCGTCTGGTCTTCCCGAAAACCAGACGGAAGAACCGTCCCCGTGTCTGAAACCTCATTCTGACCGAGTTCCAGTTGTGCCTTCAGCAATTCACAGGTCACCTTGATCCCGGTGATGGGGGTTTTTAAGTCGTGGCTTAGCGATGCAACGAGCTCGCGTTCGCGGCGCTGAAGCTCAACCTCCCGTTTCTTTGAGGCGGCAAGCTCCTCGCGCATGATATCGAAGCTTTCCGTGAAAGCGCCGAACATATTGTTACGGTCCATCTCAAGCGGTGCATCGAGTTTTCCTTCCGCGATACGGCCGGCGAAATCCTTCATATTATTAAAAGGGGTTATTATGTTTTTATCAACATACTTGCCAAACAGGAATGCGGCGGCAATGAGCAGCACTCCGATAACGGCAAGACCTATGATAAGCTTAAACCTTATATCCCTCCATCTTCCTATCCCGTCATCCTTAAGGATCACATAGCCGACCATTTTATCGCCAACGGTAACACAGGTATAAAGACACCCCTTTTTCATGGCGGAGCTTAGGGATAAGCCTGTACCGTCAGCAGGATATGATGCATATAAAACATTGTCTGCGGTATCTATCACCGCAAAGTCAACTCCGTAATCCGTTTCACCGAGTTTTCCCGGATCATTCCATGAATTACCTGCGCTTTTGGCGATATCATTCAGTTTTATGATATCCGTATCTCTTCCCGTAACTGTAAAGCTCCTGCTTCCCGTAAGGATTACAAATGCAAGGAGCGCCGCAAAATACAGTATCCCGAATATCAACACCGTTTTATGATAATTCTTCATATCTTTCCATCATATATCCGACGCCCCAGATAGTTTTGATCACCTGAGGATCCTTGGGGTCTGATTCTATCTTCTCCCTTAAATGCCTTATATGTACCGCCAGTGTGCCTTCGCCGATAAATTCGTCATCCCACACGTTTTTAAGCAGCTCGTCTTTGGTAACGACCCGTCCCGTATTATCCGCAAGGTACTTAAGAAGCTTGTACTCCATCGCCTTTAGGCTTACCCGCTCATCGCCCTTCCTTATTATGTGCATTCCCGTATCCAGGCTGATGCCGTCTGCCACCGGTATGATCGTGTTATCCCCTGTCCTGCCGTCAAAACCGGACGGAACTGGCCCCGTGTCTGAAACCGCTGCGGCTTCACGGGCTTTTTCATACCTGTCAAGGATGGCCTTTACCTTTGCCAGCAGGATGCTTAAGGTAAACGGCTTCTTTATATAATCATCGCCGCCTATGTTAAGCGCGATGAGCACATCGTCGTCACTGGTCCTTGCGCTTATAAAAAGGATAGGCATGTCGTAGTTTTCCCGTACCTTTTTGCATAAGTCAAATCCTGACTTGTCGCCTAAGTTTATATCGAGCAGCAGCAGCGATACAAGATGGGCTTCAAGAAAATCAACCGCCTCATCATAAGAAGTCACATATGCGGTTTTAACATTAAACATGTTGAAGTATTCTGCCGTTGACTGGGCGATCACTTCATCGTCGTCGATCATAAGTACTTTAATTTCTTCCATAACTATATATACCTCGGAAAACTATGTCTTATCTGAGTATATCATATTAGTATACTTTTGGTATGTATTAAGAATCACGGGTTTGTATTACTATGTAGTAAAATATGCCGTCGACTGTTTTTGAGGGGACGATACATATTATACGAGGAGGATCCGTCATGGGAAAGAAGACATGGAAACCCGGGAACATGCTGTACCCGGTGCCGGCAGTAATGGTAAGCTGTAAAAGGAAGGAAGAGAGTGCAAATATCATAACGGTAGCCTGGGCGGGAACCATATGTTCCGATCCGGCCATGGTGTCGATATCTGTACGCCCCGAACGCTATTCCTATGATATAATAAAAGACAGCGGTGAGTTTGTCATAAACCTTGTCACGGACAAGCTGGTAAAGTCATGTGACTGGTGCGGAGTAAAGTCCGGAAGGGATCATGACAAGTTCAAGGAAATGAAGCTGCATAAGTATAAGTCCGAATTCATGAATGCGCCGGCTATAAAGGAAAGCCCCGTAAACATCTACTGCAAGGTCGTAAAAACCGAGAAGCTGGGTTCGCACGATATGTTTCTCGCAGAAGTCGTCGGAGTTACGGTAGATGAAGCATACATGGATGAAAAGGACAGGTTCAGGCTTGATAAATGCGGCCTTATCGCATATTCCCACGGTGAATACTTTGCGCTTGGGAAGAAGCTCGGCAAGTTCGGTTATTCCGTTAAAAAGCCGGGATCAGTAAAAAAGCAGGCAAAAAGGAAATAAACTCATTAACAGAGGAAACAGGAGGGTAAAGTCATGTTAAACAGGAGCAGGATGATAGCGGTAATGCTTACAGCGGTTCTTTTAATGTCATCTGTGTGTGCGTGCAACGTAAACGTAAATGTAAATGACAACAGGAAAAACAAAAACGAAGCAGCCAAGGAGGAAGCCCCTGAAGCGGACGACAAGGAAGGTGCGCAGGAAACGGATGAGATAAAGCTGCCCGAGCTTAAATCGGTTGATTTTAACCTTTCGGTTTATGACGAAAATGATGATCATATGATATTTGAAAGCTACGGTAATTCCTACCTTTGCACCGATGCCTCGGCGGAAGTTTATCCTGACTTAAGTGAGGCACTTAAGGCGATCGATGAAAACGAAAAGGCCTTTTATCAGGAGTCGATCGATGCAAATTTGGAGGATGCAAAAGAGTTTGCAGCTGCTCAGGTGGAGGAAGGCGCGGATTACACCTATTTCAGATATTCGGAAACTGCATTAAAATGTGCAGATGAAAGGGCGGTAAGCCTCCTTCGTACAGAGAACGGATACTTGGGCGGCGCCCATCCAGATTACTTTTATCAGGCGTTTAACTTAGATACCAAAACGGGCGAGGATATCCTTCTGTCAGATATCATTACGGATAAAGATAAGTTAAAGAGCCTCCTTATTGACAAGCTCAATAAGAAATACCCGGACGGGAATTTCTTTGATCTTGAAGAATCACTCAGCCTTTTCGAACTTGATGAAGAGCAGGGTGATGATGCCGATCCGGCTTATGTATTCACTGTGGATCCTGCAGGATTAAGCTTCTATTTCGGACCTTACGATCTTAACTCGTATGCGGATGGTTCCCAGCAGATCGATATCATGTATGAAGAAATGGCTGACTTTTTGAAGGAAGGCTTCATATATGATGACTATGCCGAAGAAGGACGCGGCGATGTTATCGGGGATGATGAGGCGGCGGCCGAGGAGGAGATCGGATCTAAGAACGTGCTTGCCGTTAAAGGGGCGGAATTTACCGGCCTTACAAATTTAAAGAATGAAAACAACGATGACGGCACATATTATTATGAAGATATGACGGAAGACGGCATGACCGTTATCACGAACATGTGCTACCCCAACTCACAAAGGGACGGTCAGGATACGGATGCATATGCCGAGAATTTCGTATGCGCACTTGTTGACAATGATGCACGTATATCGGGTTCAAAACAGGATGATGCACTGGAAGAATCACTCACCTATCCCGTTTACCGTGTTGATTGGGAGAGCGGCGAAAACGAGGATACCCGTCAGGCTATGGGTATCGTCATACTGACTGATAATTTCACATATTTCTACGGCTTCAGCTGTCCGATAGATGCCTTTGATGAAAATGCAGACCTGTATGAGGAAAGCATCGCATCGGTCGAACTGATAAGCCTTGAATAATTGCTTAACTATCAAAATGTCGGGGCGGGATGAGGTATGGAATTAAGGCATATAAGATATTTTCTGGCAGTGGCGGAAGAAGGCAGCTTTACAAAAGCAGCCGATAAGCTTTGTATTGCCCAGCCTCCCTTAAGCCGTCAGATACGGGACCTTGAGGAGGAGCTTGACGCACAACTGTTTATAAGAAAGGCAAGGGGCCTGGCGCTTACTGAAGAGGGCGAGCGATTCTTACAGTATGCCTTAAGGATACGGCAGCTGTCCGACCAGTCGGTGGAAGATATACGTGAAATGAGCGAAGGCCTGTCGGGCAAGCTTTACCTTGCAACCGTTGAAGGCCACGCGCCCGAAATGTTCGCACAGTGGATGGTCGATTTTAAGGAAAAATACCCTCTGGTTGAGTTCGAACTGTGGAACGGTAATTCCGATGATGTGGTAAAGCGTGTACTCTCCGGATTGAGCGACGTGGCGGTGATCACCCTGCCTTACGATGAGGAGGGCCTTGACGGACGCGTCATCTTTGAGGAACCGTGGGTGGCGATGATCCCGAAAGGGCATCCGCTTGCAGGCATAAAAGGCGACAGCGTTGAGCTTAAGGAACTGGCTCCTTATGAACTTATAATCCCTTCAAGGCAGTCGCGGCGAAAGGAGATAGAAAACTGGTTCGCACCGCTTAATCTGGAGCCCAAGATCATCTGCCGTATAGCACATATGTTAAATGCCTACGAACTGACGGCACACGGAATGGGTATCGCGATATATCCCGCATCGGCCGCAAAATACGTAGGAGAAGATGTTGTTATAAAAAGGATAACAAAGCCTGATGTAATGGCCGGATATGTTCTTGTCAGGAGTGCGGAGCGCAGGTTGTCAAAGGTAGCTCTTAAGTTCTGGGATATAGTAAACAATATTAGGGAGGATTAAATATGTTTCTGCTTGCAATCTTACCAAGTATCATACTTTTTATAATAGTATGGCGGGCCGATAAGATAGAGAAGGAACCCATAAAGCTGCTTCTTAAGCTTTTCGGTTTAGGTGCGCTTACGGTAATAAGCGCACTTGTGATAGGCATGTTTTGTGATGATGTCGTTTTCGCATCGGTAAATAAACAGAACCTGCTGTTCATCCTTTTTGACAACATGATAGTTACCGCGCTGGTGGAGGAAGCAGGCAAGTACTTCGTCCTTAAGAAGGTGACATGGAAGCACCCTGAATTTAACTATACGTTTGATGCGGTAGTGTATGCCGTATGTGTTTCACTGGGCTTTGCAACTGTCGAAAACATATTTTATCTGATTGATGAGGGTATTGACATTGCCATCATCCGTGGGCTGTTAAGTGTTCCGGGACATGTTATAGACGCGATATTTATGGGATATTACTACGGCCTTGCCAAATGCGCGGATGCCGCACAGGATGATGCCGGCAGGTCGCGAAACCTTAAACTTGCGTTGATCGTCCCTGTACTGCTCCATGGGGTTTACGATTTCTGCATAAGCACGGATTACACTATCCTGCTTGTTGCATTCATAGTATTTGAGATAGTGGTTATAAGAAAAGCGATCAAAAAGTTTAAGCAGTTATCAAACGAAGACAGGGAAATATCTCCTCATGAGGAAGCCGCGGAGTATACGGGTACCGATGAAATAACGGAGGGATTGTGATGAAACCATATACGGGTGGCGGGGATTATATATTTGTCAGCTATTCGCACAAGGATGCAGACAGGGTTTATCCGATAATTGAATACTTTCTGAATGAGGGGTATAACATCTGGTATGATGAAGGTATCGATCCGGGAACGGAATGGGATGAAAATATCGCCGCTCACTTAAACGGCTGTGTCGGTATACTTGCTTTTTTGTCTGAAAACTACTTAAATTCCGAAAACTGCAAGGACGAGCTTAATTATGCCCGGGATCTCGGGAAGGGCAGGGTACTTGTATATCTTGAGCCGGTGGAGCTTCCCGCGGGTATGGCGATGAGGCTTAACCGTATCCAGGCACTCCACAGATATAAATATGATAAAATAGATGACTTCTTTGCTGAGCTTACAAAGGCTCCTTTGTTTAAGGAGAACGATGTATCATCCAAAGAATACAAACAGGCCGCAGCTCCCATTGAAGATAAACCGGAAGCTGAAGTCAAACCGGAAACCAATGCAAAACCGGTAGTCGAAGTAAAAGCGGAAGCAGGAACAAAAAAGGGAGCCGAAACAAAACCGGCCAGCGATGTAAAAGTCGGTATAACAAAAAAGGACTTCCTTAAAAAGGAAGAATACAGGATAGCCGGGAACTGCATATTCGGTTCCGCGATAGCAATATATGTGTTTGCGGTCGTTATGATGTTTGTCGGAGGACTGATCGGAGGTATGATCCTTATCGCATTTACGGTCCTTGCCCAATTAAGGTTAAATCAATGGTTTGCCGTAGTGGGAGCCGTTGTTGCGATCATATTCAGCTTTATACTGCCTTTCTTTATCATTGTCTTACTTGCCGTGATATTCTTTATGCTGTGTCTGTTGGAAACCGACAGGTTATACAGGCATTATCTTACCGATGGGGAAATACTCCCGTTCACACCCGTCAAAGGTCTCTTTGTAAAAAAATAAAACAGAAAGCCTGTCAGTCAAATGTATACTTTTAGTATGTATCATAAGCCATGGTATTTCATTATGATATATGGCAGAAGTACCTGGTGTAATAATGTGATAAAAGGAGTAAGGCAATAATGGAAAAAAAGAAGAATAAGAAATTAAAGATCATTATCATTGCCGCGGTCGTCCTTTTGCTTATCATAATAGTGATAGCCATAGGATCGGGCGGATCGGATGACGGACAGTACGAAGCGGAATATGAAGACACCGAAACAGGAGAAGAAGATTACGGGGAAGAATCATCCGGAGGTACGGTAACATCGTCAAGCGATGACAAATGGACGATAATGGTGTATATGTGCGGAACGGATCTTGAATCTGAAGGCGCCTGTGCGACGATGAACCTGGCTGAGATGATGGATGCGCAGCATTCGGACAACATAAATATCCTGGTTGAAGCCGGCGGTACGGAAAACTGGTACATCAATGATTATTCCGATGACATGGACGGATTTACGGATGTCGATCCGGATCTTTTAAACTTCTACCATGTTGTTCCCGGAAATATGATCCTTGAAAAAACGGAACCGTCTAAATCAATGGGTGATGCAAGTAACCTCAGGGACTTTCTTAAATGGGGTTCTGCAAGTTATCCGGCAGATAAGTATATGCTCATATTCTGGGATCACGGCGGCGGTTCGGTCGGTGGTGTATGCTGCGACGAGCTGTATGAGGGGGATAACTTAAGCCTTACCGAAGTAAAAGAAGCGATCACGGGAGCCGATATTCCGCTCGAGGTAGTGGGATTTGATGCCTGCCTGATGGCCAGCTTAGAGACAGCCGAAGCCATACAGGGTTACGGTCATTACATGGTCGCATCCGAGGAAGTAGAACCCGGAGGCGGCTGGGCATATACGGACTTTATAAGCTATCTTAGCAATGATACGGGTATAAGCGGATTGGAGCTTGGCAAAAAGATCGCAGACAGCTACATGGATAAATGCGCGGAGGATGAAACGGATGCGCTTGCAACACTGTCCGTAACGGACTTGACCAGGATACCGGCGCTTTCATCGGCATATAAGGGGCTTTCGGGAGAGATTCTTCTTTCCACGCAGGATGTCTCATCATTCAGGGAAGTCACACAGGGAGCAACAAGGGCTGAGAATTACGGAGGAAACAACGATAAAGAGGGATATTCCGATATGGTGGATATCGGTGACCTGGTAGCACAGACATCAGGTGTACTTAATGAGAATTCCGCATCCGTAACACAGGCTCTTAAGGATGCCGTTCAGTATGAGGTTCACGGAGCAAACAGGGCAAATTCAAACGGACTGTCAGTATTCTATCCGCTGTACATTGATGATGAATTATTTGAAGAATATACACGTGTTTCCGATAATACTGCATTTGCCGAGTATGTAAGTATCGTATCCGGCGACTGGGACGAGTCAGCATGGCAGCAGGCCTGGCAGGATGCATATGCTGCGACTTCGCAGGCTGAGGAAGGAAAATACGACGAATATTTTAATAACGGAGAAAGCATCATTTCCGAAGCAGGTTACATACCGGATGAGGAATACTACGAATCCGTAAGTTCCATGGAACCCGTAAGCGGTGAGGATTATAACATCGAGTTCTCGCAGCATGTTACGGACGAAGGATACCTTCAGCTTTCGGTGACTTCCGGTCTCGAGGCGATAGCAAATGTAAGCTTCCAGCTTTTCTTTATGGATGATGAAACGGAAACGTTTATTTACTTAGGTTCCGACAACAATATAAACGCTGATTATGAAACCGGTGTATTCGAAGACAATTTCAACGGTGAATGGATGACCATCGGCGGCGAGTATGTATATGCGGAACTCATCGAGCAGAATGATGATTACAACCTTTATACGATACCGGTAAAGCTAAACGGCGAGGAGATGTTCATAAAGGCTGTATATGATTATAATACGGAGGATTACAGGATACTCGGTGTATATGACGGTATGGATGACGAAACCGGACAAAGCGGAAGGGATGTCAAAAAGCTTAAGGCAGGGGATAAGATAACCTTCCTGTTCGGAGTATTCGATCTTGAATCCGATGACGATGATGTGGATTTTGTGGAACTCGGTGAGATCACCTGGAGTGACGATATGGTCATGACGGATGAAGATCTGGGTGACGGCGATTTCTTCTATATGTACTGCCTGGAAGACGTATTTGGAAATGAGTTGACCGGCGATCCCGTTTACATCGAGATCAAAGACGGTGAGATATACGAATCCGAGATCTGATATTTATAAGAATCACACTCTTTCGTTAAACTGTTCATAAAAAGGACGGGCTTCATCATACGGATCCTGATAAAAGCGCTTAAGAAAGTCAACGATATATCGTGAGCGCTCCGACTGATCCGTTATGGCGGTAAGCCCGTTCCTTTTCTCTTCAAGGATATCGTGCCATTTAAGTACGAAGGCTTCATATGAGGGCAGGTCATTAATGCCGAGCCATTTCTTTATCTTTACCTTGGTCTTACCCTGATAAGGGCATTCGTTTATCTGTATAAAATAGGAAAACCCACCGTTTTCGTAAATGCGTCCCAAAGGATACAGCCGGCAGAATCCCGGACGGAATGCATGTATGGTACACCTGCCGTCGGAACCTAAAAAAGAGCAAGCGCCTGCAGTTGTGTTTATCTTAAGGTGCGGCAGCAGCAGCCCGTCCGCGAGCCCGAGTTCGATCACGGGCTCGGTGTTTTCGGCAAGCATTTCATCAAAGGTTAAGTTAAGGCCCTTCTTAAACTGCCAGATATCGTAAGGGTCAAGTATGATGGTGTCGTCGACCTGCCTGCAGCATTCGGAGCAGCCCCTGCAGTCCGAACACCCGACCTTTACCATGTCACTGCTTTTGTAGCGCCTCCCGTCCGATATTTCATTTATATCAACGTCCCGTCTCATGCGATAATTATATTCTTATGCGGATATATAATCAATAAAAGCATATTTTTGATATGTATTAAGAATCACCCCGTGTTTTTTGTGACAAATTTTTAAATAGTATACTTTTAGTATGTATTAAACCACAATATTTTGTATTACCATGTGATTTGGTACAAAATATTGCAGGATGAGTCAGGGAGAAGCGTCCCCGTTAACTCATCCACAGCCCTTTAAGGAGGTTTAAGATGAGCACTAACAAATGGTTCAGACGATTAAAGTACAGGTTTATCGTAATGACGGCGATAATACTTATGTTTCCGAGTACCGCCGTGGCGCAGCGGATCGGTGCAGGTATCGTAACGGCACATGCGAAGAGTGTGTCCGATGTCGTTTTTGATTATTCGGAAATGTGCTTTAAACCCGGAGAAGAAAGGGCTGTTAGTGCAACACTCCGTGACGGATATTTATTGTATGACTTTAATACGCAGGATATTGGCGGGCCTGATCCTACAGACCCCGAAAGTTGGCATTACTGTATATATAACTGGCGTAATGAAGATAATAAATTCATTGTAAAAACATATGACACGACTGTTCCCGGAGCCAAGTTTATTGTCGGCAGCGAAGTATGTAAAAATGGCGCCTGGGTAGACGGAGGTGCCAAATGCAATGTAACAATTGTTGATCCGTCAAGTACGATTCATACAGTTACATTTGATGCGGACGGCGGGTTTGGATCAACCAAAAAGGAAGTTGTTTCGGGCGGAACTGTCAGTGCTCCCGATGACCCCGTAAAAGATGATATGAATTTCCG
Source organism: Lachnospiraceae bacterium (assembly GCA_017550535.1). Taxonomy (GTDB): domain Bacteria; phylum Bacillota; class Clostridia; order Lachnospirales; family Lachnospiraceae; genus UBA2868. The sequence goes on along the minus strand of JAFZOS010000061.1, from coordinate 31,357 downwards.
GGGCTGGTTTAAGCAGGATGGAAGCAAGTTTGATCCGTCAGAAGCGATAAACAGCGACCTGACGGTTACTGCAAAATACGTCGGGCTTAATGTTGTTCTGTCAAATAACAAGGTAAGTAAAAGCACATCAGCCAGCACACTGACTGTAGACAGTGCGATACTCTCGACTGACGGATCGGATAAAAAGGATTCTCTTACCTGGGATTGTTCAAGTGCCAGCGGAATAAGCGCTTCAGGCAAGACCATAACGATAGCAGGGGGTACGGCACCCGGTAATTATACAATAACAGCCAAATATGAATCAGGCGATATAGTTGCCACGGATGACGTTACGGTATCGGTAAAAGATGTGACCGCTGTCACATTGACGTTTGAATATGATGAACAATCGTTAGTGTACGGTGAAACAATACTGGATTACAACAACCTTACAATTACGGATCCATATAGTACGGAAGTAATCACTTATCTGTTTTGGGGAGGAGAAATAAAATATGAATCCAGCAACAATGATGTTGCTACTATTACTGAAGACGGCTTACTGACATTAACGGGCATAGGCACCACCACGATAAAGGCAACCGCAAAAAAATTGCAGGATGTAGAGATAAATGATATGTATTATGATTATCAAGAGGTTTCTACAAGCTATCAATTGACGGTAACCAAGTACAGGGGGCAGCTCACGGCGGAAAGGGATGTAATAAATAAACAGATTATAAATCCGGGCTCAGATTGGTTTAGTGTCAGTGAAGCCTTTGGGGTAAGAAAGGCTCCCTTTAATGCAACGCTGACCTATTCCATTATTGAAGGAAGCGATATTTTAGAGGATAGAAATTATGGAATATTCTACATCGTAGGTGGAGGAACCGCAAAAATAAAAGTGGATTTAGTGGGAACATCTACCTGTACGGGAGACTCCAAAACATTTACTGTTAACGTGGAGAAAAAAGCTCAGGCTGCACCCACAGGGACGTTGGCATTAACATGTCCCTTATCAGCTGATAAGAAAAGCTATGCCGTTGCATTTGACTTAAGTGGTGTGAGCGGGAGAGGTTCACTTGAATACAGTTTTGACGGCGGTCAAAGCTATAAGGATGAAAACAGCTATACTGCGGGGGCAGGAGAGACGATCACGGGAGCAGTACGTTTTAAGGGATCAAATTATTACACAGTAAGTCCGGCCCTTGCAGTAAGCAGGAGCATAACAACGCCGGATGCGACCGTATCACCGGTGATATCACCTGCGTCAACAACTTTTTATGATCAACATGAAGTAACTATCGTTGCGGATAAGCCAACTGATGTCATATATTACACCACCGACGGAACCGACCCCACGATTAGTTCACGATCAGGTACAGGCAGGGTGACATTTACGGATATCGGCGCATTTGGATCGACCACAGTTAAGGCTGTTGCAGTATCGGATGACCGGATCATGAGTCCCGTGGTAACGGAAACATATACAAAAATACCGTCTGTACAGCCCACGCCGAGCCCGGGCCCTTCAGTAACAAACATAACAGGGATCACGGTCACACCTTCGCAGGGCAATATCATAAAAGGAAAAACCCTGGCACTTTCGGCATCGGTTTTACCTTCAAATGCAACCGAAACGGCCACTGTGACATGGTCATCGGGCGATGATAACATTGCTTCGGTTGATGCCGTTACAGGGGTTGTTACCGGCGTTAAGGCAGGCAGCACGACCATAACGGCAAGTATTACCGCAAAGGGCGGAACCTTCAGTGCAAAATGTGATGTTGAAGTAACGGAAGAGAATTCCGGGGACCCTGATCCTGAACCTGACCCTGACGATGATAATGATGACCTTGACAAAATCATAGATGATATAGTGGAAAAAACCGTAACCGAGAGCGGTGAAGAAAAGATAGAAACAAAGATATGGGTTGGTGGTATAAAGAGTTCTTATGTTTACACAGGCGGAAAGATAAAGCCTCAGATCCGTGTATATGACGGCGTTAACTTACTTGGCAGTACCGAATACAGTGTTATGTATAAGAATAATATAAACGCCGGTAAGGATGCACAGCTTAAGGTGACATTTATAAACAATTACAAGGCAACGGCTCCGAAGGATATTAATTTTACTATTGTTCCCGCGGTATTCGGTAAGGATATAATTGCCGACAGCGTAGACATAAAGGCCGCAAACGGCAGGGCATTAAAGCCTGTGATAAATGTTAAATGGAAGGATACAGGACTTGCACTTTCAGCTAAGAACTATAGTGTATCCTACAAAAACGCAGCCGGTGAGGCGGTGAGCGCACCGACAGTTGAAGGTGTATACACTGCAGTCATTAAGCCCACCGGCAGTAACTTTGAAGGAAGCCTGGATGTTAAAGTTACCGTTGTCGGGGATCAGAAGAGGATGCTGTCAAAGGGCAAGGTAAAGCTTACAACATCCAAAAAAACCTGGACAGGAGTACCCATCGTGCTTAATGCTGGTGAGATCACGGTGACAGACAGCACGGGAAAGGTGGTTGATCCGGATTACTACAGCGTATCCTATTTAAACAATACAGCTCCCGGCAAGGCAATCCTTACCGTAAGTGCAAACGATTCAAGGGAAGGCGGTTATGTTGGCAGTATTTCGACAGGCTTTACCATAAAGGCCGGAAAGACAGAGGAAAACTTAAGCTTTGATATTGAGAGCTCCGTACCTTTTGTAAAGAGCGGTGTCAAGCCGGCGGTTGCGATAAAGGATAATGACACAGGCAGGTTACTCACCGAAGGGACCGATTATAAGATATCCTATGCGGGAAATTCAAAGCTTACATACGGAAGGAAGAATGCTTATGCCAAGGTAGTGGGCAAGGGAAATTATAAGTTCACCAAATTACTGTATTTTGATATAGTAAGTCGGGAATTAAGTGATGTAACGATAACGGCCGATGATGTTGCGGATGCGAAGAAGTGGAACAAGCCCGTACTTACCGTAACTGACGGAGGAAAGAAGCTCGGCGTAAAGGACTATGAGATAGTGGGATTTGAAGTAAACGGAGCAGTCATCAGTTCAGCCCCTGCGACAGGTACCCTCATAACCATTAAACTTAAGGCTAAGAGCGATGAGTATACGGGAACCGCTGAGGCAGCATACCGGCTTATAGATCAGTCACAGCTTATAAACAGGGTGGTTATGGTTAAAAATATCGAAAAGGTTTACGGAGGCTGCCCGGTCACCCTGACCGATAAAGATATGACGGGATGGCTTACATATAATAATGTAAAGCTTGTACCCGGTGTTAACTTTGTGGTAACCGGTTACAGCAAGAATGACAAAACGGGAACGGCCCAGGTGACTGTAAGGGGTATCCCCGGTAAGGATGCTTCGGGTAACGAGTTGATGCTCGGCGGTACAAAGACATTTACCTTTAAGATCAGCAGGAAGACGGGCAAATGGAAAACAAATGGCAGCGCACTGATAGGCGGAGTGTGGAAGTAGACTTTTAGTATATAGCATTTTCCGATGATCCGTAATAGAATAAACAGGGAGGTTGTTCGGTTTGGATAATGAAAAAAGGGAAAAGCTGGAAAAGTTTATAGATATCATATTCCCCAAAGGGGATGATCTGAGAGCCAGGATATTTAATATCCTGGCCCTCTGTGGTGTTATAATATGTGTTGTCACGGCTTTTATCAATCTGTTGGTTGAGGCTTCGTTTTTCGGTTTCTTTGCATGCTTTGTCGGGATGTTCATATCCCTTGCACTTCTTCTTTATACAAGAAAGACAGGTAAATACAAACCGGCCATGATCCTTACCATACTGATCATTTTTATCGGGCTGTTTACGTTCCTGTTTTTCTCGGGCGGCGGGTATCACAGCGGTATGCCGACATTCTTTATTTTCGCGATAGTTTTTACGGCCTTCATGCTTGACGGGATTTCAATGCCGATATTTGTGCTTTTGGAGCTTGTATGGTATTCGGGGCTTATGTGTGTTGCGTATGCGAATCCCGAAATGGTTTCCGCACTTGAAGACGAAATATCTGTTTTGCTGGATGTCTGGTTCAGCGGGATGGTGGTCGCCATAAGCCTTGCCCTTACCATGTACTTACAGATACGTATTTACAGGAAAAAGCAGAATGAGCTTAACGAGGCGATCAGGGCGGCGGATGAAGCCAACAGGGCAAAGAGTGATTTCCTGGCCAAGATGAGCCATGATATAAGGACGCCCATCAATACCATCCTTGCGATGAACGAGATGATAGCCGACAACACATCCTCGGCAAGGATAAGGGAATGGGTCAATGACAGTAATGTTTCGGGACGCATCCTTTTGTCGCTTATAGACGATATGCTTGACTTAACAAGAATCGAAGCCGGAAAGATCGAGCTTATAGAGCGGCCGCTCGATATCTCGCGCCTGTTTAAGGAAACGCAAAGGTTGTGGAAGCCGCAGGCGGACAGGAAGGGACTTGATTTTATATATGAGCATGCCCCTGAGGTGCCGGCCTTCCTCAAGGGCGATGAGGATGTAATAAGGAAGATAACGAATAACCTGTTAAGTAATGCCGTCAAATATACAAGGGCGGGGAGTGTTATCTTAAACGTCGACTGGGACGGGGAGCTTAAGCTTACGATAACCGATACCGGTGTGGGAATAGCGCCCGAGTACCTTGCCAATATCTTCAAGCCGTTTGAAAGGGGAGTCCAGGATGTTTACAGGGAGACAAGCGGAAGCGGGCTGGGACTTGCGATCGTAAAGGAGCTTGTGGATGTCCTTGGCGGAAGCATTGACTGTAAAAGCGAGGTTAATGTCGGGACTGCGTTTTACGTAAAGTTACCGCTTAAGGAGCATATTGATGAAACAGAAAAGAGGGAATTGACAAAGGAAGAATCAACAGATGAAAAGCAGACGCTCAAACGGTTTGTTGCGCCTGAAGCGAAGATACTGGTTGTCGATGATACACCGTTTAACTTAAAGATAATTGAAAACTTTTTAGAGCCTACCCTTATACATGTTGACAGCGTGGAAAGCGGATTTGAGGCGCTTGAGATGATAGATATAAAGGAATACGACCTGATCTTTATGGATCTTCGTATGCCTAAGATGGACGGCGCCGAGACTCTTGATAAGATGAAGGAGGAATATCCGGATCTTAAAACGCCCGTGATCCTGCTTACCGCCGATATAATGAACGGGATCGAGGATAAGATGCTTGCGCGCGGTTTTTCGGATTTCCTTTCAAAACCAATAAACTCCACGCTCCTTTTTGAGACAATACGCAAATACATCCCCGATAAGATAATGTCCATAGAAATGGAGGAGGAGAGCGGGCTTTCCGTATCCAGGATCGAAAGTTATCAGGAAATGCTGATGCCGTACGGTATCAATATAAAGACGGCGATCGATAATAACGGCGGGGATGTTGACGAGTTCTTAAACCGGACAGCTCTGTTTGAGGATTATGCCGATGATGGTATCAGGTATTTAAGAAAAACGACATATGATGATGATTATTACATACGGGTGCATTCCGCAAAATCGGTAGCCAGGGGGATCGGAGCCTATCTTCTTGCCGAGCTTGCAGAGACTATTGAGTTAAGAAGGGATAATGATTTTTCCGTAAAAGCCAACGGAATGCTGATCGATGAGTTTAAGCGAGTGCGAGAGGGCATAGTAAAATTAAGGGTTGAGGAGGAGTTAAAGCATGGATAAGAAGAGGGTAATGATAATAGATGATGACGTTGAAACCTTAAAACTCATGAAAAAACAGCTTGAAGTCCTTTATGATGTGATCGACTTTGCCTCCGGGGAATACGCCCTTGAGTACCTTAAGGACAGGCAGGTGAGGAATGGAGGTGAAGGCCTTCCAAACCTTATACTTCTTGATATCATGATGAAGGATATGGACGGGTATGAGGTGCTAAACAGGCTTAAGTTAAATGAAGGGTTTAAGAAGATACCGGTCGTATTTCTTACGGGAATGACCGATGAGATGTCGGAATGTAAGGGGCTTGAGATGGATGTGGTCGATTATCTTAAAAAGCCCGTGGCAAGTACCGTATTGTTTGCGAGGGTACAGCATTACCTTGACCTATATTCCGATCAGGAAGAAAGGGGAAAGCTCGACGAAGATAAATTAAAGTCACTGCCGGAGCCGCTTACAGACAGGGAGCTTGAGGTCGCAAGGCTCATGGCGGAGTTTCGTTCCGACCGGGAGATATGCGATATCCTTTATATCTCAATGCCTTATGCCAAAAAGCTTGTTGCTTCCATTAAAGAGAAGCTGGCACTTGAGAAGAGAGGGGATATTAGGAGATATCTGATATAAAAGCTGCTAAGGCAGCTTTTTTTTTGCATGAAACTCAAAAAGTATACTTTTAGTATGTATTTTTATTTTGGGTATGTGAATAAAATAGACAATGTAGTTTATTAATCAATATTTTAAACAGGGGGCAGTTTAAAATGAGTGAAGAAAACATGAACAACAACAGTAACGAAGAAACCGCGGCATTGTTTGTATCGTCGCAGAAGAAGAAGGCAGCCGAGGAAGAGGCCAGGAGAAAGGCGGAAGCCGAGCAGGCCAAGCGTGATGCTGCCGAAGCGGAAGTCCTCAGGATGGAACAGGAAGTTGAGGAACGCAGGAGGAGAGCTGAGGAGGAGAAAAGGGCACTCGAGGAAGCCGAGAGGCTTGAGGCTGCAAAAGCAAAGCAGCTTAATATACCCAAGCCTTCGGTCAACGTTGATGCGATCAAGGAAAAGGCAGCAGCCGCAGCAGGAGCCGCAAAAGAAGCCGCAAAGGGTGAAGGCAAGTCAAAGCTTCCGCTGTTTATCGGTATCGGAGCAGCAGCTTTGGTTCTCATAATAGTCCTGGCGGTCGTACTTGGCGGCAAGGGCAAGAAGGGCAAGGTTGCAGAGATCGATTATTCGGCACTTGAGTTTAATAAGGAATATAAGGTTAAGGAAGAAGGATATGATTTTACTCTCAAATATCCCGAAAGCCTTTACAATTCGGTTGAGGAAGAATCAGACGGTGATTGTCTGACGGTAACACTTGGAAGCGAAGATTCGGGTATACCCCAGACGTCTTTCCTGCTCTTTAAGTTAGAGGATGCCGGAAACCTCGGATTACAGCAGGCAAAGAAAATGGCGGATATGCTTGCGGGTATGAAAGATTTGATACCTGATGAAGGAGTGACAAATATCGTTGAACAGAACAGCACGGATATAACTTCGGATGAACCGGGTAAGTACTTCGGTAATATAACCGCCGAGACGGAAAAAGGAGCATATACGGCAACGGCATGCATGGTGTCTCAGGGTAACGGAAGTTATCTGATGCCGATAATAATGCTCTATCAGGAAGGCAAAAACTTAGAAGAGATCGAGAAAAATTTAGTAGCACTCAGGGATCTTTTTGATGCAAACAACTCGGAAGGAGCTGTAGTGGTACCGGGCGGAAATCCTCCCACATCTACGGATACCGACGGTATGCTTGAAGTTGATGAAATACATCTTGGACTCATCATGCCCAAGGACAGGTTTAAGAGGGTGGAAACCGACAAGGATTGCCTTATGTGGGCAGACGATAACGGAGCATTGGTTATTGTAGCCTATGATACGTGCGATTACACATTTGATGAAGTAAAATCAGTCAAGGATGAATATTATACCGCTGTCAAGGAGGGTGCACAGAGTGGCATCAATGATTATTTTGACGATGTGGAAAGCAGGAATTTCCTTGATGATGCAACTGACTATAATGACAGGCTTGCCTATATGGCAAATTACAGGGATGTATACGGCGGCATAACCTACTGGGAAGGGTTCTATTCAAGCATGTGGCGTGATGTAAGGACCCAGGAATACTATTTCTACGATGTAATAATGCTTGCACCCGAGAAGGATAAGGATATTTACAAGCCGCTGCTTGAAAAATCGATCGACAGGGTACAGGATATCTAAGGCTTTATAAAGAAGGAGTCGGAAAATGGGAGATGAAAACCTGAATAACGGCTTTGACGATACTGCGGGACTGTTTGTTTCAACGCAGAAGAAAAAGAAAGCCGAAGAAGAAGCAAAACGTAAAGCGGAAGAAGAACAGGCAAGGTTAGCGGCTGCGCAGGAAGAAGCCCGCAGGATGGAGCTTGAAGTAGAGGAGCGAAGAAGAAGGGCCGAGGAAGAGAAAATAGCTTTAGAGCAGGCCGAAAGGGAGATCGAGCTAAGCAGGGAAAACAAGGCAAACAGGGCTGAAGCTCCCACGCCTCCTCCAAAGGAAAAAAAGGTAAAAGAAAAAAAGGTTACAACAGATGAAGCTTCCGGGAAATCGAAGCTGCCGATGTATATCGGTATCGGTGCCGCAGCATTGGTGCTCATTATAATCATTGCGGTCGTACTCGGAGGCAAAGGCGGAAAAAGCGGCAAGGGCGGTGGAAGCAGTGCCGATCTTACGGAGCTTGAGTTAAACGCCGAGTATACTCCGAAGGAACAAGGATATGATGTAAAACTCCTTTATCCGGATTCCGTATATACCGAAGTTACCGAGGAAAGTTCCGGTGATGAAGAGGTGACGGTCCACTTTAATACCGGAAGCGAGAAAGATGTAAATACCGATGTTGTCATCACCAAATACAGGTATGACAACACGGATGATATCATCACGAAGACAGGAGCATATATGTGCGCGGCAAGCGACATGCAGCAGGGCTTCCAGAAAAAGATAAAGAAGCGTGTTGAAGAGCTTATCCCCGGCGTGTCAACATCCGATGAGGTTTCTACCGACATAAGCGCGGATGATGCCGGGAAATACGCCTACACCTGTTCGTTCGATGCAGGCGAAAACGGGAAGGGAAGCATATCGGCATGGATAGATGTAAACGGTAACGAAGAATGCTGCCGTGTCCTCGTGATAAGCAAAACGGCTTCAGATGATGCATCCGGCTGCAAAGCCATGGCCGATAAGTTTACCGAAGCAAATTCGGCCGATGCGATCATGGTGCCCGGCAATAACCCGCCCGAAAAACTCGAGGTTGACGGGATGCTTGAGATCGATGCAGTGCATCTGGGAATGCCCGTGCCGAAGGACAGGTTTGTCAAGTACTCAAGCGAAGACAGTGACCTGTATGCCGTATGGAGTGATATAGACGGTACTGTTGTCATAGCCCAGGCATACGAACAGACCGAGATAACGGTTGAGGATGCCTTCAATATGGAGGAGGATGTCATAAATTACTTCAAGGATAAGGCACAAAGCGGTGTAAACAGGTTTAATTCCGCGGTTGAGAGCCGGAACTTCCTTGATGATTCAAGACCGCGTGAAAACGGACTTGCCTATGAATCGAACTTCAGGGATGTGATAGGAGGCGTTACGTTCTGGGAAAGGGATTACTCGGATCTTTGGCAGGACAACAGGACAGGCAAGCTGTATTCGATCAATATCATAACCCTTGTACCTGAAAAGCACAGGGATATTTATACCCAGATATTTGATAAGAGCCTTGACAGGCTCACGGATCTGTAAATGAAGACACACTTAGGAGGAAATGTTTATGAGCTATTTACTTACAGCCGTATTTGAAAACGGTTTCTGCGAACTGTATCTTCCCAGCGTGGATAACAGGAAGGTACCGCTGGAGATCAAGCCGTACATAAGCGGAAGGGACGATGACATCATCCTTCCCGTGGAAGTATGGGACGGTGTATGGACGCTGTCGGGCCAGGGCAAATTCGTTATAACTCAGAACGAACAGCCGGTTGAGCAGATAACTTTTAAGGAAGGCCTGTTTGTCAACTGCGAATTCCCGGACGGTCAGATATTTTCACTTACCGTAAAGGAAGTAGGCGAAGGCGACAACCAGTTTAAGAAATATCTGTTAAAACCCGATTCAAAGGGCAAGATAACGATAGGAAAGGATTCATCTAATTCTATCTGTTATGCCAACAAGTTCGTATCACCCAAGCATGCTGAGATCGTCATAACCGATGAAGGCGCTATCTTAAAGGACTTGGGGAGCGTTAACGGCACGTTTGTTAACGGAAGGATGATAGAAGGCGAACAGAGGCTGGTATTCGGCGATACGATATATATCATCGGACTTAAGGTCGTATACCTTGTAAATACTCTTGCTATCAACAACCCCGACAATAACTGCACGGTTAACGGGATGAAGGAGATTAACATTACTTCATCGGGAAGCGGTGATGAGGCAGATACCGAAGTCGAAGAGGAGAAGTTTTTCCTTCGTACGCCCAGGAAGATAGAGGTCATCGATACGGAGACATTCGCTCTTGAGAAATGTCCTCAGAAACAGAAATATGAAAAACAGCCGCTTAAGTTCACGATAGGCCCTGCATTCACGATGATCATACCGCTGGCTCTCGGTGCCGCATTTTCGGGCAGCATGGGCCTCGGTGGTGTGTTAATGGGCGCCGGCGCAGCCGGAATAGGTGCCGTATGGGCTGTGATAAATACCAAGTATGAAGACGAAAAATACAAAAAGAACGAGCAGGCGCGCGTGGATAATTACGAGGCCTATGCCGTTAAGATGACGGGACTTATCAGGGACAAGATGAAATACAATGCGGGGGTCCTTGAAAGGATGTATCCTTCGGCTCAGGAGGTCGCACAGGTTGGTATAAACGCAATGCCTTCGTTATGGGGAAAGAGTCCCGTGCATAAGGATTTCCTTGATATCCGTTTAGGTACCGGCGACATCCCTTCATTTAATGAGATCCAGGTACCCAAGGAGCAGATCCTGCAGGAGCATGATCCGCTCAACAATAAGACGGAAGAGATAAAGCTTGCTATGTCCACCTTAAAGGACGTGCCGGTTTCAATATCGCTTTACGACAACCGCTTCGTCGGAATACTGTCATCCGACAGGGAAAAGGCATTAAATCTTGCACGTGTCATGTGCGTTCAGATAGCAAGCACCCATCCGTATACCGATGTAAGGATGTGTGTGGTATTCCCGCCAAAGGAAAGGGATGAATGGAATTACATGAGGTATCTGCCCCATGTATGGGCACCGGACGGAAAGCTCCGCCTTATGTGCTGTGATAAGAATACAGTCGGTGATGTAATGTACTTCTTATCGGGAGTTATCCGTGACCGTGTCGAAAAGATAGGAATGGACGCCGATAAAGATGACGATAAGAAGATACTTCCGCACTATGTATTTGTTATCGCGGACAGTTCCCTTCTTGAAGATGAAGCAATTTCCAAATATCTGTTAAATCCTACTGAGGATATGGGTATATCCGTTGTTATGCTTGCAGACTCAGCAGACAAGCTTCCGAGCAGCTGCAATGCCATCATAACAGATGAAGGGGGAGTTCAAAACTTCCTTTCGACGATCAACGCTTTCCCTGAGAGGGATAACGTTAATTTCGATCATCTGCCGCCCCGTATGGCTGAGAATTTTGCAAGGTCGCTGTCCGGCATCCATCTCCGCGAGATGGGTGCGTCTGCAGGCATACCTGATATGCTTACTTTCCTTGATATGTATAAGACATCAAGGGTTGAAGATCTTTCCATATATCACAGGTGGCTTGAGAATCGTACCTACGAGAGCATGAGGGCTATGGTCGGTTACAAGTCGGGCAACCAGCCTCTGTACCTTGACATACACGAGAAGTACCACGGACCTCACGGACTTGTTGCAGGTACTACAGGTTCAGGTAAATCGGAAACGCTGCAGAGCTACATACTTTCGCTCGCGATCAATTATCATCCGGATGAAGTTGCATTTATCCTTATCGACTATAAGGGCGGCGGAATGGCTCAGAGCTTCGAAGGCCTTCCTCATGTATCCGGCGTTATCACAAACCTTGGCGGAAACGCAACGAACAGGGCCCTGCTTTCGATAAATGCCGAGATAAAGCACAGGCAGAAGCTGTTCAATGATTTCAAGGTTAAGCATATAGACGCATACATCGAACTTTACCGTTCGGGAGTAGCAACAGAACCCATGCCGCATCTCCTTATAATCGCGGATGAGTTTGCTGAGCTTAAGAAGGAACAGCCCGAGTTCGTACGTTCACTCGTATCGGCAGCACGTGTCGGCCGTTCGCTCGGTGTAAACTTAATCCTTGCGACCCAGAAGCCTTCGGGTGTAGTCGATGACGAGATATGGTCAAACACAAGGTTCCGTCTGTGCTTACGTGTTGCTGATAAGTCTGATTCTAATGAGATGTTAAAAAAACCCGATGCGGCTTACATCACCGGAACAGGACGCGGATACTTCCAGGTCGGCAGCGACGAAATTTTCGAGGAGTTCCAGTCCGGATGGTCGGGTGCCGCATATGAGCCCGACGTTGAGTTCAGCGAGGAAAAGAATGCAAAGGTTGAGCTCCTTAACTTAATAGGAAAGAGCGGAGTACCGGTTAAGAAGGATAAGAACAAGAAATCCGACAATATCCAGAAGGTTACACAGCTTGATGCGATAGTAAAATACACGGCTCAGATAGCAAAGGAGCATAACATAGCATCGGTACGCCAGATTTGGCTGCCTGCACTTAAGGGAAGGATGTACCTTGAGGAGCTTAATGCACCTAAGGCTGAGGGATTCTCGTTAAGACTGCCTGTCGGACTTGCGGACAATCCGGAAGCACAGAGTCAGTATCCCGCTTTCGTCGATTTCCTTTCAGACGGCAACCTCCTCATCTGCGGTCCTTCCGGATCGGGTAAGACAACGCTGCTGCAGACGATCATCTACGGTGCGGTTACGGGTTACAAGGCGAGTGAAGTCAACATCCATATCCTTGATTTCTCGTCACGCACGATGGCGGTATTCTCGTCAGTGCCTCATGTAGGAAGTATCTGCTTCGACGGTGAGGATGACAAGCTTAACGATACATTCGGATTTTTCACGGCTGAGCTTGCCGAAAGGAAGAAGAAATTTGCGGGAATGGGCATCGGTTCCTTTAAGGAATATGTTCAGTTCAACGACGACTGCCCGGCGCTGCTTCTTATACTTGATAACTTCTCGGCCTTCTATGAGAATTACGACAAGTATGATGACGACCTTGCACTTATCACAAGAGAAGGCGTAAGCTACGGTATCTACACCGTCATCACTTCGAACAATTCGGGCGACTTAAGGAGCAGGTTAAGGCAGAACTTCAATACAGGCATAGGCCTCCAGATGCCCGACCGTTTCGAATATGAAGCAGTCATCGGTGAGCGTTCGGAAATCATACCTGAAGGCAAGACTCCGGGTCGCGGACTTATCAAGGCTCCGGCTCCGGTTGAGTTCCAGGTTGCACTTCCCGTTAAGGAAACCGAAGGTCTGTCTCAGGCACAGAGTATTAAGAAGGCTATCGCGGGACTCAGCATTGACCCCAAGGAAAAGGGTGCGAAAAAGCCCGGCCAGGTACTTGATTCTTTAAGCTATAAGGACCTTAAGGAAGAATCAAAGGATCTGCCCGAGAATCAGTTTGCGATCGGTAAAACGATGGACGGCGAGACGACGATCACGCTTGATATGGACAATGAGTACTGCATAAGCGTTATCGGCATGGGCAAGACAGGTAAGACAAACCTTATAAAGCTGCTTGCGCTTGAAGCAAACGCAAAGGGCGACGAAGTGATCCTGTTTGATAATAAGGCAGAGGAACTTAAGGATTTCGCCAAGGCCAACAAGATAAAGAATTACGTTACCGACGATGCGGGTCTTTTCAAGCTCATGGAGGATGAGATAGTAGGTACGTTCGGTGAGCGCAACAAGGCCGTAAACGAGGCAAGGGATGCAGGTACATCTGTTGTCGAGGCACTTAAGGATACAAAGAGGATACTGATCCTTGTAAATGATTACACTGCATTTGTTGAGGCCGTTTACTCGGAGGACTACGAAATGAGCGGGTTCTTTGAGGTGGCACTTGAGAAGGGGAGGGATCACAAGATCCAGTTTGTTGCGGCAATGACGGGTGATGATGTATCCGATTGCGCAAGGTATCAGTTATCACGCCAGTTCACATCGATGGAGAGCGGCGTTAACTTAGGCGGCCTGTTCGATCAGCAGAACGTGCTCCATTGGGAAATGTCATCGGCTGATGCGGTAAGGCAGCTTCCGGCAGGTTTCGGATATGCACTTGATTCAAACGGAGCACCCATAAGGCTGCTCACGGCTTTGGTCTAGGAGGGAGGAAAAACCTATGAGTAAGATTTTTTTGGAGACAAAGGTTCCCGGTATTGCAAAGACATACGAGTTCTCGGCTGATTCCGTGATGACCGTAGGGACCGTTAAAAAGGCAATGATAGAGCAGATAAGTGCCGTTGAGAACATGACAGTGTTCCCGGATCCCGACAAGGTACTCGTGTGCAGTATCGATATGAAGGGTCTTTTGCAGGACTGCGAAACACTGGGAAACATCGGTGTAAAGAGCGGCGGACAGATAATGCTTATCTAGGAGGGATGACATGGCTGATATGACAAACGTGGATGCCGCGAAGTTAAGGCAGACCGCATCAAAGATAGGAAGCCTCGCAAGCCAGCTTAACAGTAATGTGACCAAGATCAATGAGGCACTCAACAACCTCACGAAAAGCTGGCAGTCCGAAGCGGCCACAAAGTTTATGCAGAACTGGCGCACGGACGAGGAAGCACTTAAGGAAATGGTGGAACAGTACAGGGAAGTACAGGATATCATGAACGAACTGGCACAGGATTTCGCTTCATCCGAACAGGAAGCGGAGGGGCTGGTCGGAAAACTGAAAATGTGATGTAAATAAGGAGGCAATATGGCAGGAGGAAGTGAAACAAAGGTTGACACCGCGTTACTTGCTAACACGGCTGAAAGTTTAACTCCGCTTATAAAAAACCTTGAAAACGTCTTTGACCAGTTCCAGCAGGAGATCAAGAGTTCAAGGGGCGAATGGCAGGGTGATGCTTCTGATGATATCAGGAATACGGCAGCACAGCTTAAGTCAAGCTCGGCGGAGATATTAAAGGTACTTAACGGATACGTAAGCGGCTTAAAGGAGCTCGCAGGGGTTTATGACAAGGGCGAGACCAAGGCCAGCGAAGCAGGAAAATCGTTAAAGTTTGATTCTACATTTAAGTGAGGTGCACTAAATGGCTATTAAATTTAATTATCAGGAGACGATCCAGCAGGCGCAGAAGCTTGAGCAGATGGCATCGGACTTATCCGGCAAGACCAAGGGCAAGGTAAGCGGCGTAAGGGAAAACTTAAATGCCGCATGGACCGGCAATGCGGGCAAGAACTTCATTCAGTTTTTGTCAAAGGCCGAGTCGGATCTTGACGCCAAGGCAAAGTATCTGCGCGGAGTGGCGGATTATCTTAAGAAGGCTGCAAAGCAGATAAAAGAAGCGGAAGAGGCAGCAGAGGCATCGGCTGCGGGATTTTAACGGAAAGGGTCAAAAATGGCATCTAAAAATACTGTAAACAAACAAAAAATGAGGTCGGCCATTACGGAGCTTGAGAATATCCATTCAAACATGCAGGCTCAGATGAAGAGCCTTGATGAGACCATGAATTCCGTAAAAAAGGTATGGACCGGCGAAGCGGCAAATACATATATCAAGGGCTATCAGAAAAACCAGAAGGATTTCCAGGCCATGGCAAATGCCATTAATTCGGCAGTCAATGCATTGGCCGAGGCATGCAACACTTATGATATGGTTGACAACAGTGCACTTGATATCGTTGCAAAAATGGGCAAGCGCTGACGGGAGGTAGATCATGGCAGAAGTTAATATTCAGGTGGATGCGGCTAAGTTAAGGCTGCTTGCGGAATCCATTGACAGGGTACAGAAGGGGCTTAAGGATTCGTGTTATTCGGCCAAGTCCCAGATAGATTCACTTAAAAACGTATGGACAGGTGATGCGGCGACCAGTTATCAGACAGGGTTTCAGAAGCTGATGGATGCGTGCAACGAATCTTTAAATACACTTGCGAAGATGGTCAATTCCATGTACGATACCGCTGACAGGTATGACAGGACGTTTCAGAATGTCCAGTCCAGTGTAAAAGATATACCCAAGTTACCCACAAATTTCTTAAAGTGATACAGGCGGTGATAATATGGCATATAAGGTTTCATATAAGGTAGTGTCGCAGCAGGGCGAGCAGCTTAAGAACATAGCTAAGGAAATGGATAATTACATTACCCAGGTCAATCAGATCGTTTCAAAGCTTGGAAGCGATGAGCTGCTTCAGTCCGTAAGGAGCGACTTAAACAAGTTCAAGCAGCAGCTTGAAGAGGAAAAGACGATCTTTAACCTGGCGGGCCAGGTCATAACCGATGTTGTCCAGGGTTATACCGGCGTTGAGAAAAAGAGCGTGTCAAAGGTTGATAAGGCCAAGGCCCATAACCGTGATTTTTACAAGCGTCCTGTTTCGGTCGCATCGGCAGGCGGTGGTACTGCAACGGCAGCGGCAGCGGGAGCGGGAGCAGCAGCAAGTGCGACTTCCGTAAACGTAAATTCAACTCAGGCATCGTTTGAAAAGGTTTCAAATACCACAAACGTGTTCAACATGCCTTCGGGTTCATCGGGCGGCGGTGCCGGAGCGGCGGCGTCTTCGGTAGACTTAAGCTCGGCAGCAGCGAGTATCAAGGATTCCGTATCGTCATCGGCAGCAGGCGGCATGGCGGACATGGGCGGTATAGCGGTGGCAGCAGGCACGATCGCAGCTGCGGCAGCCGGAATAGGCGGAGCCGCGATCCTTGATAATAAGGATAAGAAAAAGGCCGAGGCCGAAGCAGGCGAAGCGCCCAAAACGCTTGAAGAAGCGCTTAACGAAGAATGATCAAAAAGGTCGTGATAAAGATGGATAAAAAAAGAATGATGATAAGCATGGCTGTGACAGCAGCCATGCTTGCAATGTTAACGGCATGCGGAGGCGATACGGCAGCTTTAGCGCCGGATCAGTCAAACGAAGTCACGGAGGCTGTGACGGATGATACCGGAAAAACCGAAGTGGCTGACGAGCCTGCCGAAGCTTTGGAAGAAGACGGCATGGGCGATGTGATCGACGATGAAGAGGCTTCTGATATCGGCAGTGAAGAGGATCAGTACAAACAGGCATACCTTGAGGAAGCAAAAACGCTGCTTGATGCTGGCGATGCGGATCAGTTCGCATTCGTAAACCTTGACGGTGATGATATCCCCGAGTTTGTCGCAAGCAGCTCGGAAGGGTCATGGGATAAGGACCAGGTATTTATTTACGGGATAAACAACGGCGTTGCGGTACTACTCGCAAGCGATATAGCTCCCGGCATGGAAGGTCATTCACTCGGTTTTTATGAAGGCGAAAACATCATAGATATCTCCGGTTCGGCGATGGGAGAGAGGCATGAGTATTATTCGATAAGGGACGGTGAGCTTGACAGCGTACTTACCCTTGAATACTGTGACGATCCCGAAAAGGATTATGAAACGGTGTATTTCGTTGACGGTGAGGAAGTGGACGAAGCCGCTTATGCAAAAGCCGAGAAGGAATTCCTTGATTCACACGGCAAGCTCACGATGCTGGATGTTGAAAATATGTCCGTTGTATCGATAGACTGCTCGCAGGGATACAGGGATATAAAGGTAGAATCAACGCTGCCTTACTCAAGTTATGATGATATCGCGGGCGGTCAGTGATGCGATCAGCCTTTTAAAAGTATCTCGCGCAGGTTCCGTATCTTGTTGCTTTTGGCGGAGGTCACGATAACCTTATCGCCGTTTTTGATACATTCCTGTCCCGAAGGTATTATAAGCTTTCCGTTCCGTATTATGGAGGTTATAAGTATATCTTTTTTAAGACCAAGATCGGATAAGGGGATATCGATCCCCTTAAACTCAGCCGAAGCCGTGAATTCCATGACTTCGGCTTTGTTGTCTGCGATATTGTAAAACTTGCCTATCCCGTTCTCCTGATCACCCATCTCATGGTCGCGGATGAAACGCACCATCTTAAGGGTTGATAATTCGGTCGGGGATACGGTTATATCGATGTTTACCTTGTGCAGGAGCTTTACATGCTCGGGCTTGTCGACCCTGGTTATTATTGACGGGATCCTGCAGGACCAGGCGTACATGCTTATCACGAGGTTGGTCTCATCGTTATCGGTCATGGATATCACACAGTCCGATCCGGATACCTGTTCCTCTTCGAGCACATCAAGTATCTCTCCTCCCGAATAGGCGACATTTATATCGGGATATTTCTGCATGAGTTCGCGGCACCTTTTTACGTCATTTTCAAGTACGGTTATATCTTTATGGGCATCCTTTAACATATCTATAAGGTACATTCCCGTTATCCCGCCTCCGACGATAACGATCTTTTTTGTATCGCATCTGGTGATGCCGAGAGTTTTGAGTGTATCCGCGATATTGCCCTTTGCCGCGGCGATGCTTATGTTGTCACCTTCCTTAAGCACAAAGTTACCGTCAGGGATATACAGCTTGTCGTCCCTTATTACGGCGATCACCAGTATGTTAAGTCCGGTGGAATGCTTTATATCCGATAAAGTCCTGCCTATAAGGGGACTGTTATCAAGCAGGTTCATATCTATTATCTGAACATTATCTTCCCAGTAGCCCTCAAGCTTCATAAATCCCGGCATGCCTATGTTGCGGCATATCTCCTCGGCAACGTCCGATTTGGGTTTTACGAAGTAATCGATCGAGTATTCCTTTTTGAGTGATTCTGCCTCATGGACAAAATCAGGCAAAAGCAGACGCGCGGCGCTCCTTCTGGTACCGAGGGACCTTGCCTGCATGCAGCTTAAAAGGTTTACTTCATCAGTGTGTGTAAGCGCTATTATCGCATCGGCAGAGTCGGCGCCGGCTGCCATAAGGGTTTCCGTAGATGCGCCGCTGCCGGTTATGCCGTTTACGTTATATTTGTCGGTTATGGCATCGACAAGTTCCTTCTCGCTGTCGATGACCGTGATGTCGTAATTCTCGCCCGATAATGTTTTTACAAGTGAAGTGCCTGTCCTTCCTAAGCCTACTATGATTATCTTCATTGACTGACTTCCCTCCTGTGCCTGTCCGATTTATGCTTTTCAAGTGCAAAGTACACGCGCCTTACCGACAGCCCCTGAACAAGGACCGTGAAGAATATCGTAACATAGGCGACGTTTATGAATATGTTGTATACGGGATCCGGAAGATATTCCGCCGTTTCGAGTGCGAGCGCCAGCGACAGGCCGCCCTTTAAGGCAGACCATGTCATAAGTATCACAAATTCCGACATGCTGTAATTGCCGGGGATGTTGTTTTTGGTAAGAATGCTGCTTATGAACACTCCGATCGAACGCGAAAGGATGAGTATCAGGATGGCAGCGGGAATGACGACCGGTGCGTAATTGCTTATCTTTATATCCAGTACCAGCATGCCGATCATTACGAACAGTACCGAGTTTAGTATGTTCTCGATTATCTCCCAGAAATCCCTGTAGTATTCCTTGGGGTCGATGACCATGACGCTGCGTTCCATCTTATCCATGTTGTAGGAGAAGAACATGCCGCAGACAACGGACGCGATGACACCCGAGAATCCGAGATGTTCGCATATCATATAAACCGACGATACATCAAGCAGTGAAATGAGGATGTACCTTACCGGGTCGCGCGTGAGCTTCATGAGCTTAAAAAGGAGCCAGGAGACGATGAGCGCAACGGCAACCGCACCGACGATCTCCTTGAACATGAGCACGGCAAAATTGCTGTCGCCGCTGTGTATGATGACGGACCGCACGAAGATAAAAAGAGTCACACCCGTGCCGTCGTTAAACAGGGATTCGTTTTCGATGACCGAGCACACATTTTTGGAAAGCCCAATCTTGTTAAGTATGCCGGTCGCTGCGATAGGATCCGTAGGGGAAACAACGCAGCCAAGGAGAATGCACATCCATATATCCATCGGTATCTTAAACAGCATCGCTATAAGGTAGAAAAGCATTCCGTAAAGGAAGGACGATATCAGTGTTGTGAGCAGTGCAAGCAGGCAGATGGGCTTTAAGTTCTGCTTAAACTTGCCCATGTTAACCTTGCCCGCGCCGGCAAACAGCATAAAGCACAGCACGCCGTCCATTAAGTATTCCTCAAAGCCGAAGCTTCCCAGGTTATCTGTGAATATCCTTAAGGTTTCTATCGGGAGTAAGTACCTAAGTATCAAAAGTATAACGGAAAGTATGAGGGAGAAGAATATAAGTGCTATATCCGACTGCAGACGGAATACCTTTTCGTTAAGTATGCCTATGACTACGATATAGGCTAAGATTATGATAAGAAATAGAAGGATGTTCATTATTTTCCCCCTGATCTTGCTGATTCTGACTTTTTTATTGTATCACAGTTGCGATTGTTTACAAACCTTTGTTTAGACGATATAATGGGGGATAGCTGTTTTATAGGAACATTGGCCCTTACGGGCGGGAGATACATATGGATCAGATCATTAAAAGCCTGCTTGAGACGGATATGTACAAGTTCTCGATGGGACAGGCCATATATCACCAGTTCAGTGATTACAAGACGACATGGAGCTTTAAGTGCAGGAATGAGGATGTGCATTTCACGCCTGAGATGGTCGAGGAGATAAAGGACCAGATCAGGATGTACTGTAACTTACGCTTTGACGAGGATGAACTTGAATACCTTAACAATATAAAGTGGTTAAGGGGCTCGTATGTTGATTTCCTGCGGCTTTGGAAGCCGAGGTTTAATGACTTTGAATTCGGAACGGACGCAGAATGCGGGCTCACTATCGAGACAAAGGGCACCTGGCTTAACACTTCCATGTATGAGATACCGACGCTTGCGATCGTAAACGAAGTATATTTCAGGATGGCTTACGATTACGATAAGCTGATCAAGAGCTTTAAGGAACGCTTAAGGGATAAGGTCGCAAAGCTTGAAAACGGTGAATACGAGATCAACGCATTTTCCGAGTTCGGAATAAGGAGGCGTTTATCGGCCGAGGCGCAGGAGCTTGCGATAAAAGCTTTGAAGGAAGGAAAGTACGACGGATCGAGGTTTGTCGGAACATCCAACGTATATCTTGCAAAGAAGTACGGGATAACTCCGGTCGGCACGATGGCCCATGAATGGATCATGTGCGTGGGGCAGGGAAACCACAAGCACAATCCCGCTTACTCTAACTGGTATGCCCTTGATGCGTGGGTTAAGGAGTACGGGGTGTTAAACGGAACCGCGCTTACGGATGCGATCACGACGGACTGCTTCTTAAGGGATTTTCAGCTTACTTATTCAACACTGTTTTCGGGTGTTCGTCATGACAGCGGCGATCCGTATGAGTGGGGCGATAAGATGATAAGCCACTATAATGAGCTCGGGATCGATCCCAAAACAAAGACACTCCTGTTTTCAGACAGCCTTGACTTTGACAGGGCGACGAAGATAAACAGGTACTTTAAGGATAAGGTAAAGACGGCGTTCGGTATCGGAACATATATAGCAAACGACACCGAGGTACCCGCGCTTAACATAGTAATGAAAACGACCGCCTGCAACGGAATGGATGTTGCAAAGATCTCCGACGTCGAGGGCAAGGGCATGTGCAAGAACCCTGACTACATACATTATCTTAAGAGATGTATCAAATGGCGTATGGAACATGAGTCGGTGGTTATAAGGTGAGTCAATGGGGACAGAAAATAATAAAAAACTGAAACGGCACAATTTTTTATTTGTTACGATCATGATGATGGTTATCATGTTCGGCGGATTATACTGCGGGTATTACCCGGCGTATTATCTGTTTTCCGGAATTAAAGACGGAGGATGGAATCTGCTTTTTACACTCTATCTCCCGTTTATAATGACCGATCTGATATTGATAGGGTATTGTTTTTTTGCTGAGAAACCGATTTTTTACAGCCTTGGACACGCAAAGCATAAGGGCAGGAGCGGAAACACTATAAAAATGGCATTGCTTGGTCTTTTGACCGGATTTGCATTAAATATGCTGTGCGCCTTCATTGCAATGCTGAATGGGGATATCCATCTTTCTTTTGTGAAATTTGATCCCCTGTTTCTTATTGCGGCACTTGCTGTTGTATGTATCCAGTCCGGTGCGGAGGAGCTTGTCTTCAGGGGATACGGGCTGAGTGCCATTAAGGAAAGATATAATCTGATATTTGCCATTCTATTAAACCCCATTACTTTCAGTCTCGGTCATCTCGGTAATACGGGAGTAGATGCTTATTCTCTGATCACGATCTTTGTGGTAGGTTTATGCTTTGGTATAATGACCGTGGTACTTGACAGTATATGGTTTCCCATTATGGTTCATACAGCCTGGAATTTTACTCAGAACATGCTCCTTGGACTTCCGAATTCGGGAATTGTCTGTCCGCGGGCATTGTTCACACCGGATGCAGTAAAGGGAAGCCTCTTTTATAATGTGGAATTTGGCCTTGAGGGCGGTCTGCCCGTGGTCATTTTATTTCCGGTCGCGACGGCGGTTATCGTTTTGATCGTTAAAAAAGGAAAGAAAGAAAAGTAAGAAAGAAAGGTAAGATGAATATGTACAACAAGGTATCTACGGACTTAAGCTTCGTTGAAAGAGAAAAAGAGATCGAGAAGTTTTGGTCGGACAATGACATATTTAAAAAGAGCATGGAGAACCGTAAGGAAGGTGAGACCTATACCTTCTACGACGGGCCGCCCACAGCGAACGGAAAGCCGCATATAGGGCATGTGCTCACACGTGTCATAAAGGACATGATCCCGAGGTACCGTACCATGAAAGGATACTATGTTCCGCGTAAGGCAGGCTGGGATACCCACGGGCTTCCGGTCGAGCTTGAAGTTGAGAAAAAGCTCGGGCTTGACGGCAAGGAGCAGATCGAGGAATACGGACTTGATCCCTTTATAAAGGAATGTAAGGAATCCGTTTGGCAGTACAAGGGCATGTGGGAGGATTTCTCCGGCACCGTTGGTTTCTGGGCGGATATGGATGATCCTTACGTTACCTATCATGATGACTTTATCGAGTCCGAATGGTGGGCTCTTAAACAGATCTGGGACAAAGGCCTTTTATACAAGGGCTTTAAGATCGTGCCTTACTGCCCGCGCTGCGGTACACCGCTCTCATCACACGAGGTTGCGCAGGGTTATAAGACACTTAAGGAACGCACGGCTATCGTAAGGTTTAAGATAAAGGGCGAGGAGAATGCATTCTTCCTTGCATGGACGACCACGCCCTGGACTCTTGCTTCTAACATCGCTCTTTGCGTTAATCCCGATGAGACATATATTAAGGTAAAGGCTGCCGACGGCATGGTTTATATACTTGCACAGGCACTGGCGGATACGGTGCTCGGCGGTATTGAAAGGGAAGAAGGAACTCCCGCATATGAAGTTCTTGAAACTTACAAAGGCACAGACCTTGAATATAAGGAATACGAGCCACTGTATCAGTGTGCGGCGGATGAAGCCGAAAAGCAGCATAAAAAGGCCTTCTTCATATACTGTGACGATTACGTAACTATGTCTGACGGTACAGGTATCGTTCATATAGCACCCGCTTTCGGTGAAGATGATGCGAGGGTTGGACGCAAATATGATGCTCCGTTTGTACAGATGGTTGACGAGCGCGGTATCATGAAGGATGTTACTCCTTTTGCGGGCATGAGGTGTAAGCCCACCAAGGAGGAGCTTGAGGCAGGCGCGGTTGACTGTGACAAGAACGTGCTTATTGAGCTTGACAAGAGGGGTCAGTTATTCTCGGCTCCCAAGGTTGAGCATGATTATCCGCACTGCTGGCGCTGCGATACTCCTCTGCTTTACTACGCGAGGGAATCATGGTTTATAAAGATGACAGCTGTAAGGGATGACCTTGTTGCAAACAACAAGACCGTTAACTGGATCCCGCCTTCGATCGGTGAGGGACGTTTCGGCAACTGGCTTGAGAACATCCAGGACTGGGGCGTATCACGTAACCGTTACTGGGGAACCCCGCTTAATATCTGGGAGTGTCCTGACTGCGGAAAGCAGCTGTGCATAGGTTCTAGGGAGGAGCTTAAGGAAGCTTCCGGACGTGAGGATGCGCTTACGGTTGAACTCCACAGGCCTTATATAGATGAGTTTACCTGCAAGTGTCCCGACTGCGGCAAGGAGATGAAGCGTGTACCCGAGGTTATCGACTGCTGGTTTGATTCGGGCGCAATGCCTTTTGCGCAGCATCATTATCCGTTTGAGAACAAGGATCTGTTCGAGCAGCAGTTCCCGGCACAGTTCATATCGGAAGCCGTTGACCAGACACGAGGATGGTTCTATTCGCTTATGGCAGAATCAACCCTGCTGTTTAACAAATCCCCTTATGAGAACGTTATAGTTCTCGGTCTCGTGCTTGACGAAAACGGCGAGAAGATGAGTAAGAGTAAGGGTAATGCCGTTGATCCTTTTGAAGCGCTTAAGACAATGGGCGCAGATGCGATCCGCTGGTATTTCTATATAAATTCCGCACCGTGGCTTCCGAACCGTTTCCATGACAAAGCCGTTATGGAAGGACAGCGCAAGTTCATGGGCACGCTGTGGAACACATATGCATTCTTCGTATTATATGCAAACATCGATGATTTCGATGCGAGCAAATATACACTTGAATACGATAAGTTACCGGTAATGGATAAGTGGATATTAAGCAAGCTTAACACCGTTGTCGGTGAGGTTGATGATAACCTTGACAATTACAGGATCCCCGAGGCTGCAAGGGCGCTTGCCGAGTTCGTTGACGATCTGTCGAACTGGTATGTAAGGCGCTGCCGTGAGCGTTTCTGGGCAAAGGGCATGGAGCAGGATAAGATCAACGCTTATATGACTCTTTATACCTCGCTTGTAACGATAAGCAAGGCAGCCGCTCCTATGATCCCGTTCATGACCGAGCAGATTTATCAGAACCTTGTAAGGAGCATCGACAAGGATGCGATCGAGAGCATCCATATGTGTGATTTCCCGACCGTCAATAAGGCGTTCATCGATAAGGAACTTGAGGAGAACATGGATGCGGTACTTAAGACCGTTGTCATGGGCCGCGCATGCAGGAACGCCTGCAACATAAAGAACAGGCAGCCGATAGGAACGATGCTCGTTAAGGCTGACTTTACCTTATCCGATTTCTATAAGGAAATAATCGAGGATGAGCTTAACGTTAAGGAAGTTAAGTTCATGGATGATGTGAGTGATTTCACTTCGTATTCGTTCAAGCCGCAGCTTAAGACGGTGGGTCCGAAGTACGGTAAACTCATAGGTTCGATCAAGCAGACACTGGCTGAGATCGACGGAAATGCAGCCATGAATGAGCTTAACTCGGAGGGCGCCCTTAAGTTTGACATAGGCGGAGAAGAGGTTGTATTATCTAAGGAAGACCTGCTTATCGAGACGGTCGAAAAGGACGGTTTTGTATCCGAAAGCGACAATAAGGTGACCGTCGTGCTCGATACCAATTTAACGCCCGAACTCATCGAGGAAGGCTTCGTCCGCGAGCTTATCAGCAAGATCCAGACGATGCGTAAGGAAGCCGGCTTCGAGGTCATGGACAAGATCACGGTTTATGCTAAGGATAACGATAAGTTAAAGGGCATAATGGAAAACAACGGAGCCGAGATAAAGCATGACGTTCTGGCTGAGGAGATTAAGTTCGGCGAGACCGACGGATACGAGAAGTCATGGGATATAAACGGCGAGAAGGTGATTCTTGCTGTTAAAAAGATATAATGGGAGGATAAGGTTTTGGTAAAAAAACAGCAGCAGTTTGACAAGGAAGCTTTTAAGAAGGTAGTCAGCGATAACGTAAAAACGCTGTACCGCAAGACTCTTAAGGAAGCGTCGGAGCAGCAGATCTTCCAGGCCGTTTGCTATGCGGTCAAGGATACGATCATCGACAACTGGATGGACACGCAGAAGGCATACGAGAAAAAGGATCCGAAAACAGTGTACTATCTGTCGATGGAATTCCTTATGGGACGTGCGCTCGGAAACAGCCTTATCAACCTGTGTGAATATAAGGAAGTTGCGCAGGCTCTTAAGGAGCTTGGCATAGACATAAACCTCGTTGAGGATCAGGAGAGGGATGCGGCCCTCGGAAACGGCGGTCTCGGAAGGCTTGCGGCATGTTTCCTTGATTCTCTCGCAACTCTCGGATACAGCGCATACGGCTGCGGCATCAGGTACCGCTACGGTATGTTCAAGCAGGAGATCCGCGACGGTTATCAGATCGAGGTTCCGGATAACTGGTTAAAGGACGGCAACCCGTTCGAACTTCGTCGTCCCGAGTATGCGAAGATAGTAAAGTTCGGCGGATACGTTAAGGTCGATGTGGATGAGTTCGGTGAGAGTCATTTCTCGCAGGAGGGATATCAGTCGGTACAGGCTATCCCCTATGACCTTCCGATCGTCGGCTACGGCAACAGGATAGTTAATACATTAAGGATATGGGATGCGCAGCCTATCGAGTGCTTCCAGCTTGATTCTTTTGACAAGGGCGATTACAAGATGGCCGTTGAGCAGGAGAACCTTGCAAGGAACATATGCGAGGTGCTTTACCCCAACGATAACCACTACGCAGGTAAGGAGTTAAGGCTTAAGCAGCAGTACTTCTTCATTTCGGCCAGCATCCAGGAAGCCGTTGAAAAGTACATGCGCAGCCATGACGATGTAAGGAACCTCCATGAAAAGGTTGTGTTCCAGCTTAACGATACGCATCCGACGGTCACGGTTGCCGAGCTTATGCGTATTCTTATGGATGATTACGGACTCGGCTGGGATGAAGCATGGGCAGTAACGACAAAGACCTGCGCTTACACCAACCATACGATAATGTCGGAAGCTTTGGAGAAATGGCCGATCGAGCTGTTCTCACGCCTGCTCCCGAGGATATATCAGATAGTCGAGGAGATAAACAGAAGGTTCGTTGAGCAGATAAGGGCGAAGTATCCCGGTAATGAGGAGAAGGTTCGCAAGATGGCTATAATCTACGACGGACAGGTCAAGATGGCTCACCTTGCGATCTGCGCAGGCTTCTCGGTAAACGGTGTTGCAAGGCTTCATACCGAGATCCTTAAGAATCAGGAGCTTAAGGATTTCTACGAGATGATGCCCGAGAAGTTCAACAATAAGACAAACGGTATCACCCAGAGGCGTTTCCTCTTACACGGCAATCCGCTGCTTGCAGACTGGGTAACCGGAAGGGTCGGCGATGACTGGATCAAGAACCTGCCGAAGATCAACAAGCTTAAGGTATTTGCGGATGACCCCAAGGCTCAGCAGGAGTTCATGAACATCAAGTACAAGAACAAGGTGCGCCTTGCGAAATACATCCTTGAGAATAACGGTATCGAGGTAGATCCGAGGTCGATTTTCGATGTACAGGTAAAGAGGCTTCATGAATACAAGAGGCAGCTCCTTAACATCCTGCACATCATGTACCTTTACAATGAGCTTAAGGAACATCCGGATATGGAATTTTATCCGAGGACATTCATCTTCGGTGCCAAGGCGGCAGCAGGATACCGTACCGCCAAGCTTACGATCAAGCTTATAAATTCCGTTGCGGATGTGGTAAACAATGATCCTTCGATAAAGGGCAAGATAAAGATCGTGTTCATCGAGGACTACCGCGTATCTAATGCCGAGTGGATATTTGCTGCGGCAGATGTATCCGAGCAGATATCGACGGCAAGTAAGGAAGCATCCGGAACAGGTAACATGAAGTTCATGTTAAACGGTGCCGTTACCTTAGGTACGATGGACGGTGCCAATGTTGAGATAGTTGAGGAAGTGGGCAAGGAAAATGCATTCATCTTCGGACTTTCTTCGCAGGAAGTAATAGACTACGAGAACAAGGGCGGCTACAATCCTCAGGAGATATTCAACAACGATCCCGATATCCGCAAGGTACTGATGCAGCTTATAAACGGATACTTTGCTCCGAATGATCCCGAGCTGTTCAGGGATCTGTACAACTCACTGCTCAACACGCAGGTATCTTCAAGGGCTGATACTTACTTCATCCTTAAGGATTTCAAGGCTTACGCAGAGGCTCAGAAGCGTGTCGAAGAGGCATACAGGGATGAGAAGAGATGGGCAAAGATGGCAATACTCAATGTGGCATGCTCGGGCAAGTTCACATCCGACCGTACCATCCAGCAGTATGTTGATGAGATATGGCATCTTGATAAGGTGACATTAAGAAAATAAGACAGAATATAACGATTGAAAACCTCCGGTCCACATGATCGGAGGTTTAATTTTTCCTGTGATTCTGTTATCCTTGATCATAGGTGATATACAAAAGAAGGTTTTTGGAAACAGTATGATGGGCGGAAACGTGGATAAAACCGAATTTGATCCCCTGATCATCACCGACAGGGGGACGGGAAAAAAGTATTACGGCGGCGACCAGGACTGGTATAAGTCAAACACGCAGGCCTTTGCGGGCTGCGGTTCGGTGGCGTGCGCCAATATGCTGCGTACTTTAGCGTTTAAATATCCGGATAGATTTAATGATAAAAATGTGTCTGAGGATTTAAGGGCATTAACGGGAAGCGAATGTTATAAGGATGAATTCATTTCGTTCATGGGTAACATTTACAAGTCGATGCTCGTATTTGAACTGCCCGTTGTCCGTAAGATCTACGATATGTGCAAGCGCGGCAGCAAGCTGTTCAAGGGGCCGGTCATGCCAAGCTACGGCATGGGTGCGGGAGGCTTTATAAGGGGGAGCCTTAAGTTCTGCAAAAGCAGGGGGCTTATGCTCCATATGCACTCGCTGCTGACGGCATTCTGTTCATATGATAAGGGCCTTGAGTTTATAAAGGAAGGGCTTGATAAATGCGGTTCGGTCGTAATGCTCACATCGCTTAACAGGCATCCGCTTAAGCTTTATTCGGGAAAAAGCGGCAGGCTTGAAAACGGATACGACAGCAAGAACGGCGTAAGGTCGCATTTTATGACCATCACCGGGATCGAGGAGGACGAGCAGGGTAAGCCGCTCATTAAGCTGTCCACATGGGGACGCGTGGCCACCGTGCCTTATGAGAAGCTTAACCGTTCATGGCATTTAAGCAGGGCATACACGAGCTGCCTTTATTATATGACCCCGGCCGGCTCGGAGGCGGTTGTACGCGCGGATATGCGAAATGCTGCCGGTATGTTTTTTAAGGCCTTATTCAGGGGACTCTTCGGAAGGTTTATAAGGGGATCAAAGTTGAACTGACATTTGTATATGTTATAATACAGCTATGGGAGAACAGGTTTTTTTCGAAAATTATTCACCGGTAGGAGATCTTACTACTGTTGCCGTATGTATAGTGATCTTCATTTTGATCGCAACATCATACGTTAAAAGGACCAAGAATTTCTACATCTTTGTAACTATCGTGGTATATCTTATGCTCGCGGGATTAAGTGATGTATTTTATCACAACCTGTACGGAAAGATAACCAACGGTAATTACAATGCGGTATATATCATCCGCGTCTTTTATCATGCCCTGCTGTTTTCAAATCTTCTGCTTTATGTTGTATATATCATTGTGATGCAGAACCTTGAGAGGAAGAAGAGTCTGTTTGTCAGGGTGCTTGCAATGATCATATATTTTGTTGTGATCATTACGGATATAGTGTCTGTCGTAAACGGCACGAGCTTTAAGTTAAAGGATAACGCACAGGCTTTTAGCGCGCAGAATGTTTTTCTGTACGGATACATTGGATTTATTGCCATCATAGTTTATCTTCTGATCGTTTCAAGGCGGTTGTTTTACAGGCGCGTAATGTGGGGATTTTACGGTACTATCGGAATGTCGTTCCTTATCCTGCTCATACAGGGGAGGCATGGCCAGTCATCCTTTACGGTTGCATCGTTTTTGTTCCCCGTAATAGCGATGCTTTATATTATCCATTCAAATCCATATGAAAACATTGAGATCGGTACTGTTGATACCGGAGCTTTCGAAGATATGGTCAGTCGAAGTTACAGGAAGAAGAAGGATTTTATATTTACAAGCCTGTACCTGCCGGAACTCGATGTTGAAGGAAAGTCCATACCGCATGAGATATATGAAACGATAAGGCGTTTTTCGGCTGATTATTTTAAGGGCACCATGCTGTTCCAGATAAGCAGCGGCCATATAATACTTACGGCATGGAAGGATTCAAACCCGGATTACAGGGATAAGATAAACAGGATACTGGAAGCGTTCAGGCAGGAATACCTTAAATATATGTATGACTACAAGATAGTCATCGGTTCTTCGATCGAAGAGATAAGCCGCGGAAATGAAGGCTTGAGCTTTATAAATAGCATACACCGCAGGATGAAGATAAATGATATTTACACGGTGACTCTGAATGATGTGGACAGGTTCAACGAACAAAAATATATCCTGTCCGAGCTTATAGATATATTTAAGAAAAAGGATCTTGACGATCCCAGGATACTTGTGTATTGCCAGCCTGTTTACAGTATAAAAAGGGACAGGTACGATACGGCGGAAGCCCTTATGAGGTTAAGCCTTCCGAATCTTGGACTGGTATATCCCGATAAGTTCATATCACTTGCAGAGGATAACGGTTTCATCCATGTACTTACACAGATAATACTTAAGAAGACCTGTGACGGTATAAGGAAGCTGCTTGACAGCGGATATGATCTTAGGCGGATATCGGTCAATGTTTCCGCCCTTGAGATGCGTGACGACAGCTTCACAAATGATGTGGAAAGTATCATAAAACAAAGCGGGATACCGGATGAGAAGATCGCCTTTGAGATAACAGAATCAAGAAGCGAGACCGACTTTATGGCCCTTAAGAATAAGATCGATGAGATGAAGGAAAGGGGAATAAAGTTTTACCTTGATGACTTTGGCACGGGGTATTCCAATATGGAAAGGATACTTGAACTTCCGTTTGATATCATAAAGTTTGACAGGTCATTAGTGCTTGCAAGCGGCAGCAACGAACGTTCAAGGAAGATGGTCGGCAGCCTTGCGTCGATGTTTTCGGATGTTGATTATTCGGTGCTTTACGAGGGCATAGAAAACGATCAGGATGAGGAAAGATGTATCAATATGTCTGCATCTTATCTGCAGGGTTATAAGTATTCAAAACCCATTCCCATTGAAGAACTGACAGGCTATTTTACAAAAGGTGAAGCATGAAGGTGACGGCGGCTTTTTTAATGCTTAGCTGCGCCCTGTTTCTTTACGGCTGTAAGGAGGCAGGAGTGCGGGAGTCCGGTGATGTGACGGATGAATCAAAGCCCGGGGCAGTGATCGAAGAAACGGTTTTTAAGGAGGAAGGATCACAGGCGGCGGATAAGCCTGAGGGGGCATCCGATGAAGTCAGGGCAGATGATTCTGATACGGGTGCGGATGATCCTTACGGGCAGGAAGAAGTGG
>JAFZOS010000060.1 GCA_017550535.1 Lachnospiraceae bacterium | reverse complement strand
CTCATCTTTCTTCAAATCTGTTATCAGTTCTGCCGGCTTGTCTTTCGACAATATGAACTATAACTTTAATGAATTAATCCATCTTTGAAGAAAGATTAAAAATGCATTAAAATTTAAATCCTCACCCAGCCCTCGAAATTTTTAATCTCATTATCCCTGTTTTTAAGGTACGCCTGCGGGTATACGGTTATATGCCCCTCATTTTCATTAAGCAGCGCACCCCACTGGCTGAACGTGGAATTGGCGATTATATTGTGCTTACACATGCTCATAAGCTGCATATCGCGGAAACTGTCATTGCCCTCGTTTCCGGTCACGACGCATTTGTTGCCTATCCAGTCAAATTCACTGTTTGCAAAGTCACTGTCATCGGAAAAGATGAAAAACTTGGGATTGCTTACATTTTCCTTAATATAGTCAACTGCCCTCCCGTAATACTCCCGGCCGAGCGAAACAAACATATTCTCATAGGTCGGCGAAAGATAGTCGCCCCTCCTTACATGGATACTGACAGAATCACACGCCCTTATCTCATCTGCGAGTTCCCTGTTATGCTCATCCATGATCCCGGGAAACTTAAAATGTTTACGGATCTCCTCAAGCCGTCCGCGAAGGTATTTCTCCTCGATCCAGAAACCTATGATATACCAGTCCTTTGAAGCATCAAGATGCGTAACCTTTTCATACATCTCGTTGTATATCCCGCCTTCCGCACCGGCCGCATCATCATTACTTATCTTTCCGCTAAGCTGGTCTATGATATAAGGTTCCCGCTTTTTCTGCGTAAACTCGCGTATGATACGGTTTGGATACCTGCGGAACTTTTCAAATGCTGCCGCACCCGCTCCGCCGCTGCTGACAATATTGGGGATAAGGCCTGTTGCCTTAAATATCTCGCCCTTTGATGCTTCTTCTATATTAAATGAAGAATCACTCACCGCACCGAATATCCTTTGCAGTTCATACCCGTGGTGATCGTTATTGGCATAGAACCAGGTGAGGTCGGCCTTGACCTGCGTATCTTTATATAATGATTTGAGAAAGCGGTAGAAGGAATACTGGAACATCTGGTTTCCAAGCCCGCTTGTGAATCGAACTATGATCATGATCTAAATATCTTTCCAAATATACACTTAATACTATAT
The DNA here is from genome assembly GCA_017550535.1 of Lachnospiraceae bacterium. Lineage (GTDB taxonomy): Bacteria > Bacillota > Clostridia > Lachnospirales > Lachnospiraceae > UBA2868. Next base: position 9,957 of record JAFZOS010000060.1, on the reverse strand, counting down.
CCCAACAAGCTAACCTTCCGATCATTCATAACAACATGAACTATGTTATATTCATACATATCCTTCAGGAACTTGCGATTCTCCTTATTTGGCTTGCGCAGGTACATCTTCAGCGCGGTCTCGAAATCCTTCTTACAGCGGATCGCGGCATGATCCGTAAGGCCCACGGCATCCTCCACCCACTTTGTCATCGTTGTGTTAAGGTAGCAGTCATCCTTTACAAGATCACGCTTTAGGGACAGCGAATTCCAGTTGGTGCCGGTGTCCTTCCTTACATAGCGCCACGCGCTCATCGTTTCATCCATCCTGTAGATATCCCCCTGGATAAGAAGGAACAAAAGTATCAGCGCATCATCGACGAAATCATGCGCCCTGTGCAGAATCGTGTAATCATACTTCCCCGCAGGATAGATGTTTCGTGACACCAGCGTCGCATAATGCCCCGGCCACTTACCGGAATGCTTATAGTCATCATAAGTGAACCTCCCGGACCACTTATACATATCTCCGATCTTAAGGACAGCCTCATCCTTTATCTCATCCCCGTTCTCACCGATCATCACGCAGTCATGCGTACACGCTATGTATTCGGGATGCTCTTCAAGAAAAGTCACCTGTTTCTGAAGCTTGCATTTATCGGTCCAGTAATCGTCACCCTCAAGATATGCAAGGTACTCACCCCTGCATTCCATCGTCGTTTCATAAACATTAAGCGTGGGCCTTCCCAGATTTTTATCCCTGAAAAGGAGCCTTACCTTATCCGGATACTCATCGGCCACGCGCCTTAATATATCCCGTGTAGAATCAGTCGAACAGTCCTCGCCGACAACAACCTCGTATGCAAAATCAGTCTCCTGTTCGCACACGCTGCGCAGAGCCTTTTCGACATATTTCTCATGATTGTATGTTATGAATATTACGCTTAGTTTAATATTCTCCATTAATCCTTCTCATCCACGCAATCCTTGCCGCCTTCTATCTCGGCATATGTAACTTCCTTAACATTCCCGCCGTCTACCTTGAATATCATCTGGCAGTTGCGAAGCGTCGTCAGCCTGTGCGCGATTATTATAAGGGTCTTACGGCCCATAAGGTTATCTATCGCATCCATGACCGCGGTCTCGGTCTCATTGTCAAGTGCCGATGTTGCCTCATCAAGTACCAGTATCTCGGGATCGTCATACAGCGCCCTTGCTATGCCTATGCGCTGACGCTGTCCGCCCGATAAACGAACTCCGCGTTCGCCGACCATGGTATCAAGCCCCTCGGGGAGTGACTCTACAAAATCCTTTATCTGCGCTTCTTCAAGCGCCTGCCAGACCTTAGCTTCATCGATCTTATCATCCTCGATACCGAAGGCCACGTTGTTCCTTATCGTTTCATCGGCGAGGTAGATGGACTGCTGTATATATGCAAGCTTTTTAGACCACTTAAGAGGATGCTCATGCACGTTCATGTTTCCGTAGCAAACCGTTCCCTCAGTGGGCGTAAGTATGCCGAGTATTATATCCGCAAGAGTCGATTTTCCGGCACCCGTAGGTCCCATTAGGCCTACCGCATAGCCGAGCGGTATCGAAATGTTCACACCCTTAAGCACATCCCTGTCGGTATGCGGATAACGGTATGAAAGCCCGTTAACCGTAATGGCGGTCACATCCTCATTATCAGTAACAGTTTCCGCCGCATCTGCAAGCTCGAAGCTCTTCATATCTTCGGTATCCTTTATATCCCTGTAGATAAGATCGACCGAAGGTTTAAGGAATACGATGAGGTTCGCATAATTGTTTATCTTGCTTACTGACGGCAGGAGCTTAAAAGCCGCAAGAGCAAATGCAGCAAGCTGGGTTATCATCGAGCTTAGATCCTCGCCCCTGTTTATCTTTATAAGGAGCACCGAAAGTATCGCTCCGATGCACACCGTTTCGATCACATATTTGGGTGCCTGGCCGAGCACATTATTGTTGCGTACCGCACGCATCTTCTTTTTACCGAATCCGCAGAACGCATCCACGAAATACTTCTCGCGGTGGAGGATCTTAATATCCTTTACCGCTCCGAGCGCCTGATTTATAGACTGGTGCATCTTGCCGTCGTACGTCTGATTCTCCTTGCCGTATTCCTTCGCCTTGTTCTTAAAGAGCAGCAGATACAATCCGGTAAATACACCCAGGATGATAACGACCGACAGCGTTATGAACCAATCGATCACCAGCAGATATACGCATAAAAGCACAGAGATAAGAAACTCTGAAAGCATAAGGAATACGCTTAACAGCATCTGGAAAAAGCGCTCGGAATCGAGCATGACATTCCTTACCATCTCGGCGGAATTCTTATCGAGATGATAGGTGTACGGTTTCTTTAAATAGCAGTCTATGAGCCGTCCCGACAGCCTTAGCTGATTGTTGTAAATAAAAGTATACTGAACATAATTGATCCACAGAAGGAAGGCATTCTTTAAAAGATAAACGACAATGAGCCCTACCACCATAAATAAGAAGAACTGCCGCTCATCCCTCATCGAAAACATATCGTAAACCCGCCTTAACAGGGCGTTTTCATGGATCTTCGAAGGATCGCTTATGATAGAAACAAGCTCCGTGATAAGCGACACGCCCACAAGCTCAAGCAGCGCACCGATAAGAAGCCCGATGCACAAAAACACCGACTGCAGCTTCTGTTTCGCCGAAAATATGTAATTGATCTTTTTAAGCAGATTCATTTGCCGTCCTCATTAAAATCACCGACTCAGCATATTATCCCGCCGCCGATGACATTATCCTCATCGTCATACATTACCGCCGACTGCCCGGGTGCCGCCGCCCTTACGGGTTCATCGAATGTGATCTTGAGTTCATCCTCTCCTGTCATTTCAGCCGTTGCCGCCGCAGGATCGTGCCTGTACCTTATCTTTGCCCTGCACCTTACCGCCTTACCCGGCTCAATACCGGCAATGCTTAAGAAATTCACATCCCTTGCAAAAATAGTATCACTGTACAGGTCTTTATCCTCAGCTATCACAACCTCATTGCGCTCAATATCTATCTTCTTAACATAAGCAGGATAGCCCAAAGGGAGTCCCAGCCCCTTACGTTGTCCTATCGTATAATTGATAATGCCCTTATGCCGCCCTAAGACCTTTCCGTCCTCACTTACAAAGTCACCCTCACCGGGCAGCTTACCCGAATAGTTATCCTTTATATATCCGGCATAATCGTCATCCGGAACAAAGCATATCTCCTGAGAATCAGGCTTATCCGCAACCGGGATCGATGCCTCCTTTGCTATCTTCCTTACTTCATCCTTTGAAAGCTTTCCGAGAGGCATCAGCGTACGCGAAAGCTGCTCCTGCGATAGCTTATACAGCATATAAGTCTGGTCCTTCCCGTAATGTTCCGCCCGCCTCAGCGTATACCTGCCGTTTTCAAGCTTAACCACCGATGCGTAATGTCCCGTTGCGATATATCCGGCTTTAAGTGATTCTGCCATATAAAGCAGTTTCTCCCATTTAACATACCGGTTGCACTCAATGCACGGATTCGGTGTAAGCCCTTTAACATAGTCCTCAATAAACGGATCCGTAACGCGCTCCTTAAATACCGACAGGCAGTTTATCGGATAAAACGGGATGCCGATCATACGGGCGATCCCTGATGCATCCTCTATCTCACAGCACCTGCTCTCTTCCCCGGTATCGGATTCCCAGGTCCGAAGGATCACGCCCGTAACATCATATCCTTCTTTTTTCAAAAGGTAAGCCGCAACGGCACTGTCAACGCCTCCCGACATACCCACTATCACTCGTTCCATATTACAATAACTTCCAACTCAAAACCTGCACGATCATCAGGTTTACAGCCTCTTAAGCACGTTCATCTCCCACAGATAGGGATACAGTGCACTCCAAGCCTGTTCACCCTGCGCAAACGTTGCACCGGGATCGTTTATGACGGCTTTAACCTTTGATGCCACACTGTCGGGATCCAAAAGGTCACATGCCTTAAACGATTCAGATGTGATGATATCCGTAAAATATTCCTTAAGCGGGCCCTGCATCCATTCGACAATGGGTGTGTTAAAGCCGATCTTAGTCCTCCTGTATGCGATCTCCTCAGGCATATACGGTGCCATGGCATCCCTTATTATAGACTTTGAATATCCGCCGTGCAGCTTGCTCTTCCAGCCTATGGACATCGCAAAGCTTACTATGCGGTGATCCATGAACGGCATCCTTATCTCGACCCCGCTGGCCATGCTGTAACGATCGTAGTTCCTTAAAAGCGTCGGCAATATCGATTCGTGCGAGGACACGTATAATATCTTGTTTAAAGTGTCCATTTTTTCGTACCGTTCATCGCCTGCTGCCCTGACGTTCTTATAAGTTTCCGAACCGCTCCTTAAACGGTCCTTTATACACCGTTTCAGATAATTAAAATATACCGACGACCTGCTCGCATTCTTAAGCGCTATATTGCTGCCGTCCTTCGGGAAGCTTTCCAGATACGCATCGAGGACCATATTCCGTTCTCTCCTGCCGTGTGCATCCCTAAGTGCGTGTATGAAATCAAACGTATACCCTCCGAACAGTTCATCCGCTCCGTGCCCGTCGATCGTTACAAGCGTGTTGTCCTTTCTTAAAGCGCCGTATAACAGCATCATCGGTATGGGACTTGTAAGATAAACATCCTCAAAAAGATATATGAAATCATCGATCTCGTCGATCGCGCCGCGCGGGTCGATCGTAACAAATGTAGAATCAATACCAAGAAAATCCGTGACCTTCTTTGCGTACTCCGATTCATCCATAGTGGTCCCGGGGAAGGCCGCAACATACGCATGCTGCCAGTCCCGGTTCATCCTTGTATCCGCATCCGTTTTCGCAAGATGAGCCATGGCGCAGATGGTAGCGGAAGAATCAAGCCCTCCGGAAAGAGCGGTACCTATCGTAACATCGCTTCTCATCCTTAACTTACAGGCATCGAGGAAAAGAGAGCGGAACAATTCAACCTGTTCATCATAACTGTCGGGAACTTCGACAAGGTTATCAAGCGTATCCCAGAATCGTTCTATCCTCATTCCGTCCCTGTCCGCATACGCATACGAACCCGCAGGAAAACGCTTTATGCCTTCTATCACGCACTCGTTCGTGCCTTCGTAAAAAACAGTCCTTCCGGGATCCGTTACTATCGTCCTGTTTGGCGTCAGCCTGTCCATTAAGGGCGTAATGACTTTCATCTCAGAGCCGAACGCTATCCCGCCGCCTGCAAATTCCGTATAGAACAGCGGCTTTACGCCAAAGCGGTCCCTCGAAACAAACAGAACCTCCTCCTTACGGTCCCATATAAGGAAGGCCCACATGCCGTTAAAACGCTCAAGACACTTCTCCTTCCATTCCATAAAGGATGCAAGGACAACCTCAGAATCGGAATCGCTTATAAACTTATATCCCTTATCCTTAAGTTCATCCCTTATCTCAACGAAGTTATAGATCTCGCCGTTAAATACAAGCACATACCGGCCGTCATCATATGTCATCGGCTGGGTGCCGTTCTCGGTAAGGTCAAGGATCGCTAGCCTCCTGTGCCCGAGAGTTACATCCTTTTCCTGCCACACGCCCCTGCCGTCCGGTCCGCGATGCTTCATACGGTCCACGCACTTATCGGCCAGCCCTTTATCTATTCTTTTGTTGATCACTCCGAATATACCGCACATATGCTGCTTAACTTTGCTCCTGCGTATTTTCCGTATCGGTTCCGCTTACATTTATGCTGTCTGCATTTATGATGTTTGCATCCACCGTTTCGGCCGTCATTATATCCGCTGCTGCCACTTCCGCCTGTGATGCCGTTTCAGGCGCCGCTTCAGTCACCACCGGGGCTGTCTTCTTTACAGGCTTCTTCGAAAACGAAAACCTTGACTTTAACCGGTACCCAAGCACAGCCGTCATCTCGCGGGCCTTTATCGCACGGTAGTTATACAGATACCGCCTCACATCGCTAATGCGCGGCGCCTTTCCCGCCTTTTCGGTATCATATAAAAAGAAATCCTTGCCTTCGATCTTATAAAGCACGTTTGCATCTATCGGCCTAAGCCTCCTGCCGTAGCTTTCAAGTATCCTGTATGGAAGTGCTTTTGAGCTTAATACATATCTTTTATATCCCGAAGCCTGCCTTATGCCGTACATGTCGATGCTGACATCGCCATCCGAAGCCGCGGGCAGCCTGTGCTTAAGCCTCATGTTCTCAAAAAACGCATCGTATACGGAGCCCGACTCGTCTATGTCGGAAAAGTGAAAATCGATCTGTCCGTACTTTCTTATGCCGGCAAGGGGTACCTGAAGGTCATTCAGCACCATATCCTTTCCTGCCATGTGCTCACCCTCGTCTCCGAAGTTCGTTGTAAACGATACCCTCGGATAAAGGAAATACTTATCCGTCTCAACAAGGTACTTTATGTAGTACTTAAGCCAGGACTTGTCGGACCATGTCGAAACATTTACCGGAATATCATCCGATGCTATATCATCCTGAGAGTGAAGATCATACCATTTCCTGAAGCCGCTCCACTGTTCCGTCGTAAAGGCCTGTCCCCAGGAAGAAGCAAACTGCATATAGTAATTATCGTACCCGTCATCTATTGCCTCAAACGGCTCGCGCGCATGGACGTTTAACCTGTGCGAATACAGGGAAATGCCGCCGATCTTTTTTTCCATCCTGGTCCGCGAGAATGCCGCGAGCGTATACATATAAAAAGAGGGCGATACGTACAGGTCATCCTCCAGTACGATCACTCCGTCAAAACTACCCGATATATCCCCGCACTCAAGGACATGCTCCTTAAGCCCTAAGTTTGTTTTATGCAGCCTTACTTCCTTATCGCCGTGTTCCCACACGTAGTCCTTCGCGATATCCTCAACCGCCGGGCTGTCACTCTTATCCACGCTTATGATAAGCGGCACATCAACCCCCTCCGGATAGTAAGCTCCGGTCAGGGAATCAAGCAGGCGCATAAGCGATCCCACCCTGTTATATGCAACTACGACTATTGCTATCCTTTCCATGTTTCAAACTCCCCTTTTATGCTGATCCCGGGTCTTTGTTGACCGTATGGGTCATTCGTTATCATTTTTGACTTTCTTGGTCAAATTCCCTGTCAGAACACCCACATCATCGAATTCCCCGGCTTCCGCGAGCTTTCGTATTTCCTTTACGGGTAAGTTCCACCAGGGCTTATCAAGCAGGGTCTTTACGGTATCCTCCGGAAAACGGCTCCTGATCTTTTTAGCCGGCACACCCGCATAAATCCCGTACGGCTCAACATCTTTATTAACAAGTGACCCTGCTGCCACGACCGCACCGTCACCTATAGTAACGCCCTCAATGATGCTTACGTTATTCCCTATCCAGACATCGCTTCCTATGATGACCTGGATATGTGCCTTTTCATCAAGGTACTTTAACTCATCATAGGAATCCTTATTAACAAAAGTAAATCCCAAAGCACCCGCGCTGCTGTAAAAAGCAGGATGTAATGCCGCATGCCTGCCGTCCAGAGGATGCGAACCAAGCTCTGTTGTCACCCGCGAGCCTATCGAGGTAAACCTTCCGATCCTTACATTCGAAATATCGCAGCCATTGTTGACATACGAGCCGTATCCCACCCTCACGTTTGAAAGGCGCACATTCCTGCCTATGTAATTCCTGCCCTCAAGCACGGACCCTTTATCAAGGTATGAACCCTGCCTGATAATGCTGCGCGTGCGTGATTCTACCCCCATCCTTACAAACGGATAGCATATATTCCTGTATAAGGCAGAACCTATCTCCTCAAGTTTGCGTTTTATCATCCTTGTCCTTTCTTTTACATATAACATAAGGATTGCTCTGTGCTTTTGACCCTTAAATCATATCATACCACAAAATCACCGATCCGTCTTACGGCCCGGCTTTTGCTTATCCTGCTGCTTTATCGCCCTCTTATACGGTGCCAGCATTCCCTTTGACAGGCTGCCTCCCATCTTATCCTTTATTGTCTGATTCTTAAGCATGGCGCCGACAAAGTACATACCTATTATGCGGCCCCTGTGATTCTGCGGAAAATCATCATAAAATCCGTTTTTCTTATAAAACCTGTGATCCTCACGCATAAGTCCCTGCATCTCAAATATGAGATCCCTGAATATCTTGCGGCCGCCCACTCCGTAAAAATCCGCAGGCTGGCTGTAGTGATGCCTTAAGTCATATTCAAGCTCCATGGCAAGCCTGTTTATATTATCTTCCGTATTTACCTCATTCCCTGCAATGAACGCAAGCTGATTGCCTCCAACCTGCGCCCTTGCTTCCATGACGGTAAGGAGGTTTGGCTCATCACTTAAAAATCCGTCCACTATGTATCCGACCGGCTTGCCCATGGTCACCGTCCTGTGACCGTTGCAGAACTGCCTGTCATCATACATCTTAAACAGTGAACCCATGGAATGGTCCTTTATCGAAAAAGCGTAAACAGTCGCATCCGCCACCTGGATCACCCTGCGCAAAAGGCGTTCAAAATCATCCCTGTATATGCATTTCCCTTCCGCAGCACAGTTAAAGCAGCCGAGGCAGCCGCCCCTTATCTTTACATCCCTTAAGTTGATCACCTTGGTGTCGTATGGGAACCTGCGCCTGAAAAGATCGATCATATCCTTAAGCGCCGGGTTATCATCCGTTAAGTCGGTAACTATCGCGACCCGCTTATCGCCCGATTTCTCATGATCCCTGTATTTTTCCGCATCCTCAATGCCTTCAAGCTGCCTGTACTTACGCCTGCGCCTTATCCTTACGGGCATATCATAAAGCCCCTCGTTTATGGACCACAGCACATGATGGAAGAACGAAAGCGCCTCCCTGCGTCCCCTGCCCGAAAGCAGATCCTCCATATCGGCCGAAAGCCCGGTTATATACTTAAGCTTTAAGTCCATGCAGTTCTGCCGTATGAATTCGTGAGCCGTCATGTCATAGAAATGCTTTGACGTGGATACCTGTGTCGCATATTTGTCCGAAAGATCAGTGCCGCTTTCCTTCATAAGCTCGATGAAGCGGTGGAGCTGTGAAGGGACAAGGAAAGTGTATACAGGATAGCAGAAGACTAAAAGATCCGCATCCTTAAGCGCCCTCTTTACCTGTGAAAAATCATTCTCATACCGTTTTATACTTTGAGCGGCGTTTATTATCTCATAGTCATGCCGCCTGAACCATTCTTTTATATACAGCATGGTCTGAAGGGTTATGCTGTCATCCCCTGCAGGGGAGCCGTTTATTATCAGAACTTTCATTTTTCCCTCCTGTTTTCCGCTCCTATTATATCATACAAATATATGCACATTAGTATAATTTGTTACAAAAAATCGATAAGATATGCTATAATTGTTTCCATGAATGAGAATACAAGACCCAATGTATCGATAATAACAGTATGCCGCAATCCCGGCAGGAACATCGTAAAAACGTTTGAATCCGTTCTTGCCCAGGATTACTCTGATTTTGAATATATCATCCAGGATGGCGGTTCAAATGACGGCACTTCGGAGCTTATCGACAAGTATGCCTCCCGTTTTAAGGAACGCGGCATACGGATAAGCGTCTTTTATGAGGACGATCCCGGCATATATTCGGGGATCAACAAGGCTGTAGCACATGCTGAAGGCACATGGATCAACTTCTTAAATGCCGGCAGCTGCTTCTACAGCGCATCGGTACTGTCATCCGTCTTTAACAGGAGCAATTACCCCAATGCCGCGGTCCTTTACGGCGACGCTGTGGAATTCGAATACGGACATTATCATATGTTTCGCAAGTCACTTGCGAATATCGAATCGGGCATGCCTTTTTCACTGCAGGCAGCCTTTATAAATCACGAGCTTTTAAGCCGCTATCCGTTCAAGACCGATTACAGGATCGGTGCCGACTACGACTGGCT
>JAFZOS010000059.1 GCA_017550535.1 Lachnospiraceae bacterium | reverse complement strand
TCGGTACTGTCGGTAACATATGAGGACGATATAGCCAAGGAAGGTTTCGGCCGTGCAGGCAGGCTCCCTGCTGTCATGACACTTAAGGAATGCGCCGAGTATGTAAAGAAGTGCTTCGGGATAAAGCATGTAAAGGTGTACGGTGACCTTGGAACTGAATTGGAAACAGCTGCTATTTGTCCCGGCTCGGGAAAGAGCATGATCAGGGATGCCGTAAAAGCAGGCGCAGATGTATATATAACAGGCGATATCGAACACCATGAAGGACTTGACTGTGTGGCACAGGGCCTTATGGTCATCGATGCCGGCCACTATGGGATTGAAAAGATATTCATTGAATACCTTAAGGATTATTTAAAGCGTAACTTCCCTGACATCGCGGTATACACCCACCGCGACGTTGAACCATTTGTAATAATTTAAGGAGAACAGGTATGGCAAAAAAGACTGTAAAGGTAACCGTAGGCGAAACAGTAAAAGAATACCCCGGTGGAAGTACATTCGAAGCTGTGGCCAATGACTTCCAGGAAAACTATGATGCGCGTATAGTCCTGGTTCATGCCGGCAGTAAATTAAGGGAGCTTAACAAGAAGATAAACGATGACTGTGAGGTTTCCTTTAAAACAGTAAAGGACAGGTCCGGTTATAAAACATACAGGCGTACGGCGACTTTCATCATGATAAAGGCGATACGTGATATCGCCGGTGTCGAAGCGCTTAAAAAGATAAAGGTTGAATTTGCGATCGGTAAAGGAATTTATGTGAGCATAACCGGCGGCGTTAAAGTAGACAGGGATTTCCTGTGCAGGGTAAAGAACCGCATGGATGAGATCGTAAATGCCGACATTCCGATAATTAAGGAATCATATGACCTTGACGATGCGATCAGGCTGTTTGCTGATGAAGGAATGAAGGATAAGGAAAGGCTGTTTAAATACCGCCGCGCTTCCAAGGTCAACGTATATTCGATAGACGGTTTTTATGATTATTATTACGGTTATATGTGCCCTAGTACCGGATACGTTAAACTGTATGAACTGTATCCTTATGATGAAGGATTTATTATCCAGCTGCCCGCGCGTAAGACACCTGATGTGTTACCGCCGTTCGTTCCGCAGGATAAGCTGTTCAATACAATGAAAGAATCAACCAACTGGGGTATATCTCTCGATATGGAAACAGTAGGTGCATTGAACGATAAGATATGTCAGGGCAAGGTTGAGGATCTTGTACTTGTTTCTGAAGCTCTGCAGGAAGCAAAGATCGCCGAAATAGCAACCGAGATAGCAGGACGTAAGGATGTTAAGTTCATAATGATCGCGGGGCCTTCATCTTCCGGTAAAACAAGCTTCTCACACAGGTTAAGCATCCAGCTCCGTGCCAAGGGTCTTGTGCCTCATCCGATAGCTCTTGATAATTATTTTAAGAACCGAGAGGATACTCCGCTTGACGAAAACGGAAAGTATGATTTTGAGTGTCTGGGAGCGATGGATGTTGAGGGATTTAACAATGATATGAAGCGGCTGCTCGCGGGTGAGACGGTAGAGCTTCCGACGTTTAATTTTAAGCTAGGACAGCGTGAGTACCGCGGCGATTACATGCATCTGGAAAAGGAAGATGTACTTGTGCTTGAAGGCATCCACGGCCTTAATGAAAAAATGTCGTATGCATTACCTGCGGAAAGTAAATACAAGATATATATAAGCGCACTTACATCGCTTAACGTGGATGAACATAACCGTATTTCAACGACCGATACAAGGCTCCTTAGGCGTATGGTCAGGGATAACAGGACAAGGGGTACATCCGCATCGGGAACACTTGCAATGTGGCAGTCGGTAAGGAAGGGTGAGGAGGAAAATATCTTCCCGTTCCAGGAAAGTGCAGATGCGATGTTTAACTCGGCACTCATATATGAACTTGCTGTACTTAAGCAGTTTGCAGAACCGCTGCTTTTTGCTATAGAAAAAGATGATCCTGAATACCTTGAGGCGAAACGCCTTCTTAAGTTCCTTGATTATTTCGTAAGCTTTACATGCGAAGACGTCCCGAAGAATTCTCTTATGCGAGAGTTTATAGGGGGTTCAATATTTAACGTTTAATAAAACTTTGAGTGGGATGAACAATCGCCGGAACCGTAAGGTTCGGGAGGAAAGTCCGGGCTTCACAGGGCAGGATGCCGGATAACGTCCGGTGGAGGTGACTCTAAGGATAGTGCAACAGAAATGATACCGCCTGTTAAACAGGTAAGGGTGAAATGGCGGGGTAAGGGCCCACCGCCGGTGCGGTAACGTACCGGGCAATGTAAACCCCATCCGAAGCAAGACCAAGCAGAGGGCTATACGGCTGCCCGTCGTGCCTTCAGGTAGGTCGCTTGAGGTGACCGGTAACGGTCATCCTAGATAGATGATTGTTCAAGACAGAACCCGGCTTACAGTCCCACTCAAAATCATTTTCTCACGGTCTCAGCAGTAAATGCTTCGACTTGATTTTACTTTCTGGCGTACATTTCTTCACAATACTTGCAGCGATATATTTCCTTCTCGGGGTCGGTAAGGACGAAGATATGTGTAAGTTCCTGCTCAATCGATGTTATGCATCTCGGATTTTTACACTTGATGACATTCCTTATTTCTTTCGGAAGTTCAAGATCCTTTTTCTCGACTATTTCGCCGTCCTTGATAACATTTACCGTAATGTTATGATCGATGAATCCAAGTATATCAAGGTCGAGCATATCGATATCGCATTCAACCTTTAATATATCCTTTTTCCCCATCTTGTTGCTTCGGGCGTTTTTTATTATCGCGACTGTACAGTCCAGCCTGTCAAGCTTTAAGTCGTGGTATATTGACATGCTCTTACCGGCTTTAATATGATCCAAAACGAAGCCTTCTTCAATCTTTCCAACATTAAGCATTTTCTTGTCTCCTGAATGTAAATATGTTTATATGCAGTATTATTTTCTTTGTCATCCTGAGCATAGCGAAGGATCTTTTAAACAAGCTCCAGCAACGTAAGTATCAACGCCATCCTTATATACATTCCGTACTGCACCTGTTTGAAATATACGGCGCGCGGATCGTCATCAACTTCGACCGATATTTCATTTACACGAGGCAGCGGATGCAGCACCATCATATCCTTTTTTGCTAGCTCCATTTTATCCTTCGTGAGTATGTAGAAATCCTTCAGTCTTACATAATCCTCCTCGTTGAAGAAACGCTCGCGCTGAACCCTTGTCATGTACAGGATATCAAGTTCGGGCATTACGTCTTCAAGCTTTATTACTTCCTTGTAAGGTATGTTGTTTTTATCAAGTATGTCTACACGGATGTAATCGGGAATGCGTAATTCCTCAGGTGAAATGAATACGAAATTGATACCGGGATATCTTTTTAATGCGTTTATAAGTGAATGAACAGTACGGCCGAACTTTAAGTCGCCGCAAAGGCCGATGGTCATGTTGTCAAGGTGTCCCTTAAGGGAGCGGATCGTCATGAGATCGGTAAGCGTCTGTGTCGGATGCTGGTGACCGCCGTCGCCGGCATTTATCACCGGGATACCTGACTTGCTCGCCGCAACCATGGGAGCTCCTTCTTTAGGATGCCGCATCGCGCATATGTCGGCGTAGCAGGAGATGATACGTATAGTATCGGAAACGCTTTCGCCCTTGGCCGCCGATGATGAATCGGCCGAGGCAAATCCGAGTACCTGGCCTCCCAAATAGAGCATTGCCGATTCAAAGCTTAACCTTGTCCTCGTACTGGGCTCATAGAAGCATGTCGCAAGTACCTTGCCGTCGCATATGTGAGCATATTTGTCTCTGTTCTTTTCGATATCCTCCGCAATGTCCATGAGCTTATCAAGCTCCTCCACGGAGAAATCAAGGGGACTCATTAAGTGTCGCATATATTCCCTCCTTAAAAACCTTATCTTAAGTAAGATACCACGATACTTAATTTATTACCACATGGAATTTACGATTTATTGACTTTTTGTATATTCTGTGCTTAAATACCTATAAGAGGTGCTACCCGTACAGCAACGGTTAGCCCGTATACTTTGCAGAATAACCGCTAAGTTTGTTGGGGCTGGGCGGTTATTTTACATTAAGGAGGAGGCATCATCATGGCAACATACACAGAAAGAAAACGCTGGCTGTTCCTT
>JAFZOS010000058.1 GCA_017550535.1 Lachnospiraceae bacterium | reverse complement strand
CTCCTTTAACTTATCCTCCGCCATATCCTTAAAGCCGTCAAAGATGATAACATCCGCAGGCTCGTCAAATTTCGTTATAAGCGTATCCGGTTTTTTAAGGCTTGTCTCTCGTGAATCAACAGGGTTTATGCAGTAGGCCTTGATCTGTTCAAGCTCATCATCCGAAAGGCCGCCTTCGAAGCAGTATGTTATCGCCGTCTTAATGACCGGCTCCTCATTTTCGTTTAAGAATCGCACGCACTGGACTGCGGAATCAGCCCTCTGATCAAACTGCCCCGGAAGATATTCGACCGAGAAAACCTTTGCATCCGCCGGACGTTCGAAGTCCTCCTCATAAAGGATATCAACAGGCGGCTCCGAAAAAACGGTGACCTTGGCGCGCTCATATGTCGCATCAGATATGTCCTCGATATCGTACCGAATAAGTTCACGCAACTTTGTGATGTCCTTAAAGCCCAAGTAGTTTTTGATCTCCTCCTTAAGCTCACTCGCTTTTACCGCAAAAGGTTCCTTCTTTTCAACATAGATTCGCCTGACCACTGTTTAATCCTCCGTTTGAACATTTATTATTTGGGCTGTATAACTGCCGTTTTTACTATTTCAAGACCGTTATCGAGCGTTGACCTCAGATCGACTTTGTATTTTGTGCCCCTCTTAAGTGACGCCGGATCATGTGCATAGATAAGCACAAGGCCGGCCGGTGATTTGACAAGCGCGCCGTTAGGAAGATACGATCCGCAGTCATATACGAACACATCGAATAAGTCCGCGTTTTCGCCTTCAAGGCTCGCCTGCTTTATGTATGTGGCATTAAGGTCAACTATCTTCGGTGTGTACTGGATATATGAACTGCTGTCGGAAAGCTTTATGCCGCCCTTGCCGCTGAATGCGAGGAATGCAGCAGGATCCTTATCTATTATGCCTATGCTTATCCTCGTACTCCTTACCGTCATCATGCTATACTTCGGATCGGCCATCGCGGCGCTTATATCGAACTTATAAACTCCCGCCCTTATGCTGCCCCTTAAGTCCGGCTTAAGGCCGAACGAAACCTTATCGCCGCTTATATCCGTTTTAAGGTAGCCCGAATCGAGCAGCTGCTGTGCTGCAGCATTGACGCCCGTTATATCAACAAGCTTAATATCAAACAGGTTGCCCGGCAGGTAAGCCTGCGTGTCCGTCATGCCATAAAGATCGCAGTCAAGTGCGCTATTAAGCTTTATACCCGTTTTATAAAGCTTCGGTACCGGCAATGCCTTGTTTTTGATCGCCGTATTTACAGGGTACGGTATTCTCCATATATCGTTACAAAACTCAAGGCGCTTTGTACCCGCCCTGAAACCGAACAGTGTCTCAAATTCTACCGTATCCCGCGAACTGTTCAGAGTCACTGTCATATTGGGATCGGTGCAGGTTACCGTTGTCCCCGCCGGGAGCGGTGCGTTAAGCGCAATGCTGCCAAAATTCAACTCACCGTAAAGCACGGTGCCCGGTGCTTTTATCACCGGCTTTGAATCAATAAATGCAATGTTAAATGCGTAAGCAAATGTATCGAATCCCTCGACAGTTATATCAAGGGTTACTTTCTTTTGGACTTTTTTATAATTCTCCGGTGTAAGGCCTACCGGTTTTAAAGTCACGATGCCTGTCGATGCATCGAATGACTCATATGTAAAATACGGAAATCCCGATGCCACATTATCCTTATCGGCATCCGCATCAGCAGTTACCGACTTTATTTCGGCTTCAGCCGTAAGCTTTACCTGTGCCCTTATCTCCTCGGTATCACAGGTATAGAAAAGGTTTGACTTCTTTACCAAAGATACGCTGACCTTTGGCTTAGCGGGTGATATCGGATCGCCGTCGTAAACCGGTATCTTAAATACGAAAGGATTGTCAAGGGCACCTGAATTCTTATACATCTTATACACCTTGGATGCCTCGGTAAGAGGTGCCGATGCATTCTGCATATATTGGTGCCAGTAAACCTTTTTTACTACGTTATACTTCTCAAGATATGGCGTATCCTGTCCCGCAAGGATATAGTTTTTGGAATCAAACGCGGAACCTCCGGCAAGTGACTTGTACCTTGTATTCCAGCCCTGCTGCCTGGCATATGTCAGG
>JAFZOS010000057.1 GCA_017550535.1 Lachnospiraceae bacterium | reverse complement strand
TTGATTAGGGCCGCTCTCGTTGCCTTCATGTGCGGCAGGATGGCATTCCTGCCGGTATGGGCCGAGTGGAGTGAAGTTACAATAACAAAAGAATCATTGAAAACTGTGGATTACAGCGCACCGGATACCATCGAATTAAAGGAGCAGAGGGTCACGGCGTATAAGGACGGAGATATTATTTATGAATCTCCGGATGACTGTATCGTCCAGGATATGATATATTCGGATATCGACGATGACGGCAGGGGCGAACTTGTATTGCTCAATTTCAGGAAGGGCAGGCATAACGGCCCAAAACCGTTCTTTACTGAGGACGATCATACAAAGTGGTATCAGCATATATATATCTACGATTATTATGAGGATGAGAATACATTTAAGCCCAGCTGGATGGCGTCCGATATCGGAATGGATGCCGTGGATATGACCCTCCTTGATGATGGAGTGATACGGATTCTTAACAGGCAGGGCCATTATTCAAACTGGCAATGGCACAGTTTCGGACTGAAGATCGTTGACTGAATCATGACAGCAGGGGGCTTAAGGCTCCCTGTTTTTCTTTGTGATAAGACCGGATATCGAATCGTAAAGTTTTTTGTATATGAGCGAGCATATTACGGAGCCGATGAAGTTTATCGGCATAAGGATAAAGAACAGCCACAGAAAATCCTTCATTTCATAGAACCTGTGCTTTGCATAATCGAATATGATAATGTCAAATATCGCAGAGATAAGGTATATCTCAAGCGATACGGAGGATATGAGATAAAAGATCTTTTTAGCGACCCTGCATTTTAGTTCGATGTCGTAGAACAAAAGGAACAGGGAAACCGAACATATTACTACGGTTATACAGTTGTAGCCGCAGTCCACGGTTCCGAGTATACCCCACGGAAAGTTGCTGCCTTTGGCGTAGTAATAGGAGATACCGGCATTTGAAAATACGGTTGCGATTATGACGGCAATGAGCAATAGCTTGTTAAACTTTGGTTTATATTCTTTAAAATAACATCCGAGGAAATAGTAAAGGATCGGATACAGCATCTGCCAGTAGTTTGGCGCTATGATCGTAAACAGCGACCCGATGCAGGATATAACCTTAACTTCCGATGTGGCCGGGAGCGAAACGAGCGGATACAGTGAGCTTATTAATGCAAGGAAAATCAGCAGAATATGTTTTTCTTTTTTTGAGAGGGAATGCCACATCCTGTTAAGGAACGGAGCTATGGCCATTAGCGAAAAATAAAATCCCACATACCATGCCATTGTATAATTACCGAGGGACTGGAAGGATTCCTTTATGCCGTATACTTTTCCGTAGTAGTAATTACCGACGAAGATCTTGATTATCGAAAGGATCAGATATGCGATGCCGACCGGTATGAAGCTTTTGTAATGAGCCTTGTTTATCTCCTTGTTGCATTTGAAGAAGCCGGTGAGCATCATATAAAGCGGAACGCAGCAAAGGAACAGCCATCTTTCGACCGTCATTATGAACATTACTTTTCCGATCATAGGCGTGCCATAGAAACCGCAATTGAAAAAATAATGCACGGACACCACGAAAAGTGCCGCAACGGAACGTACTATATCAAGCCCGGGAAGCCTTGTTTTAGCTGCATCGCTCATTAAGATACCTCATATGTTTAAAAAAGGACCCAGGTAAGCAATGCCTGAGTCCCGATCGGAGTGACTGGATTCGAACCAGCGGCCTCCACCTCCCTAAGATGGCGCTCTAACCAAACTGAGCCACACCCCGCTTACAGCTACTGCTGCAACGAAGATAATATTATATCAATAAGCCGTTTATGTCAAGAAAATAATAAGAATCATGGTTTCGGGCCTTGTAAAACAATATGATGTGTGCTAATATAATATCAGATAACTAGGTAGATGTGACAGAAGGAACTGTCGGTTTAATGATCAAAGGAGTGATGTTATGGCAGGATTATCAGCACTGGACAGTGCATACTTAAGAAGCCAGACGAATAACTACAGTACTTTGTTCAGCTCTCTTAACAATTCGGGTTCGAAGGACTCGTTTAATATGTTTGACGTATCGGGTAAAAGCAATAACTCCCTGAGTACAAACTTTTATTCCGATTATGCAAGCCTTAAAAACGGAAGCTACTTCAAGCTTGCAAAGACGTATTATGATAAGCAGGCGTCGGAAGTAAAGGATGCTTCATCTGCGAACACTACTAAAGCGGCCGAACAGGAGGACACGGATTACGCTAAGCTTGCATCAACGATATCCGAGGCTGCAAAGCAGTTTGGCGGATACAGTGCAAACGGCAGTGCGGGTACTGTGGATACGGCGGGAAGCATTTTCGATACGGCTTCTTGACAAGGGTACACAAATTGGGTAATATATATGAGCGTCCGTTACGGGCGCTCATATAATTTATATTCAAATGGATTATGCAGGAATGGCGGAATTGGCAGACGCGCACGGTTCAGGTCCGTGTGGTAGCAATACCATGAGAGTTCAAGTCTCTTTTCCTGCACTTATTAAAATAAGGACAGGGATATCACCCCTGTCCTTATTTTATCGGGTCCAGGATGCTCCTGAACCCGAAAGTTCAAGGTCTCATCAGGCTGGCGCCTGATTCGGTCGGTGCTAAGCATGCCCCACCGGGGCATAGCACCTCTTTCCCTGCATTATTTATCCTGAAAAAGATTATATATCCGCTGATAAACATATAAGATCACCGGGACCAAAATGGTGGCGGCGACGCTTGCCAGCAGAAGCCCCTTGGTCTTCGGGTCCTGCATAAGGCCGAAGATAAGGGTTAAAACATACATTCCTATAAGCAGTGCCGCAACAATGGCGGCGAACACTCTCTTTATCATATTTCCCCCTGTTTACTGTGTTTATAAATAAATTATACTTAAAATATAGGTAAAATCAATGACAAATCCCGATTATTATATTACAATATAAATGTTGTGTATCCGGCTTGCATTTTGGCCGGATTAATACAAATACTTGTGTTTTGAGATGGGTTATCGATATGAAGGTCATACGAAAGATATTATACGTAATTGCATGCCTGCTCGTACTGCTTACGATACTTATAATAATATGCGCGTATAATCCCGGCCTTACGTCTAAGATAAGGGGCTTTATTTTCAGGGGAAAGGTTGCCGAGATCGTAAACGTCAATTCGGGTGCGGCTTCAGGCGGGGATAATGGCGAAATATCCGCCAATACCGTGGAACGCGATGTACAAAGGATGCGTTCGATCGAGGAGCTTGGCATTTCCGAGGATTCAATGATCACGAGTATTGAGGATTACTACAATAACTGCCATGATCAGATAGTTGAGCGCGGGATAGGGGAGTATTCTTTTGAAAACGTGATCGCCACCGAGGAACTTGTACAGAAGATATACGCAAGCTACAGCACCAAGGATTATGTCGAAGGTTATATGGACCGCACTTTGAGTGATCTGGGTGCGGGCAGTTATGATATGGACCTTTTGGTCGAGGAACTTACGGATAAGCATTTCAGGCTTACGCATCAGATAGTCTTACGCGAGGGTGACTGATGATCTTTTTTGAACTCTTCAGACAACTGGATATGCGCATGTACCGTACGGTAAAAGCTATGGAACCGCTTATAAATCCGTGCACCAGGTATCTGCTCGATCAGGATAAGCTCATCGTGTTCGGGACCAATGTTTCGATAAGCCTTGACCTTAAGACGAAGGAGATAAGCGAGGACAATCCCTTTAAACATTTCGATCTTGAGGACGAGACATTGTACTGGTTTTCGGGCAGTTCGGCCGAGGGTACGGTCATAAGGATGATAAACAATGCGTTCCGGCAGTGGTACGGGATAGATCCGTTTGATTCTTTCGAACAGTTCGAGCAGTCCGAGGCGGACATAAACAGGAAGCTTTCCGGATACGGACTTAAGGTCATGTGGGACATGGACAAGATGGCCATGTTAAGGAACGATGAAGTGATCACGTTCGAGGCGGCCGTTGCCCAGATCATGGAGGATGATGCCTTAAGGAACGCCGGCATGAGCATCGACGAATGGCTGTATGATGCAAGGTATTTCAGGCAGACGGATCAGTTAAAAAGGGCGGTCGAGCAGTACGAAAGGGTGCTTCGCTACAGCAATTACACTATGCGTGTATATACGGAAAGCGCATTCTGCCTTGCCGAAAGCTATTACTTCATGGGCGATTACGACCGCGCCGTTACGATGTACTATCACTGCAACCTTGACTTTATCGAGGATGAAAACGATTTTTACATACACATAGGACACGCGCTACTTGATCCGAGGATGCGGCATTACGAGAAGGAACTGCGTATTTATTATCGCGGATGTCTCGACCGTTCCTATGCCATGAACCACATGCGCGAGATCGAGCGCGCGGCGGCTGAGGTCGCGGGCGAATTCGAAGCCTACGAGGAAACCTGCCTTGTGGTTGGGCATAAGAAGTACAACGAGCATCTTATGGCGCTTCCGATGAAATCGCAGGAGCTTGATGAGCTGCTCATCATCGAGGCGGATAAAAAGGATGCCGTGGAGCCTGCGGGGAACCGTTATCATGACATAAGGCTTGTACGCCCTGAGTTCCTTAAGAGCAACGAAAGCATTTCCCTTAATGAATCAATGGCCGAGGCGCTTAAACTGCTTTCCTCCGGTGAGTACCAGAAATCATACGAGCTTTATTACAGGCTGGCAGAATCACTCGATCCCGAGTCTGATTACGCAACCTGGGTAAACTTCCAGCTGGGAAAGATCTACTGCATCTGCAACGATGCGCACAGCTCTTACGAGACTCTCCAGAAATGCCGCCCCGGTAAGTTCGGAGTCGTGTACAGGCAGAGCGACTTTTTCATACTGTACACCCATGTAAAGATCCTGTGCGACGATTTCGAAAGCGACGAGCGGTTCAGGAAACTGATACGCGGAAAGTACGACAATTATTATGCGCGTTACGATCAGGAATACGTTAAGCTGCGCAGGAACAATAAGATAATGAACACCTTCAAGCGGTATGAGAAGGAATGTCTCGCGGCGGGAAGGGCCGAGTTTGCCGAATATCTCATGCCCGAGAAGCAGGACCGCAGGCGTCCCGAAAAGGATACGAGCCTGCTTAAGGGAATATCGAGGTACTTCAATGAGTAAATAAGGAGAACAATATGGAAGGATTTGACGTAAGCAGGATCTTTGATCCCGGGTTCTATTCCGACAACTGTCTTAAGCCTCATTCGGATCATCTTTATTACAGGGATGTCAGCGAATGCATGGGCAAGCGGAGCAGCTATGTCTTAAGCCTTAACGGCATATGGAAGTTCAAGTACTCACCGGGGCTTTCGGAGGCACCGGGTGACTTCATGCTTACGGACTATGACTGTGACCGATGGGACGATATAAGGGTCCCGGGCCATATACAGCTCCAGGGATATGACCGTCCGCAGTATGTCAATTCCCAATACCCGTGGGACGGGCATGAGGAGTTTAAGGCAGGGCAGGTTCCGCATAAGTACAATGCCTGCGGATCATATGTGACTTACTTTACCCTTCCGGATGACTGGACAGACGGCGATGTCTGTATCGCATTCGGAGGCGTCGAATCCGGATACGCACTGTGGCTTAACGGACAATACGTTGGCTACAGCGAGGACAGCTTCGACCTGCATGACTTTGACATAAACAGCTATCTGGTGCCCGGCCGCAACAAGCTGGCGGTCCAGGTATATAAATGGACTTCGGGCAGTGTTACCGAGGACCAGGATTTCTTCCGTTTCTTTGGCATATTCAGGGATGTTTATCTGTTCCTAAAACCCACGAGGCATATAAATGACATAAAGTTGATAAGCCGCTTGAGTGATGATATGAGGAATGCGGTACTGGATATAAGCCTTAAATGCACCTGTGATCTTAAGGTACGTTTGAGCCTTATGAATCCCATCATAAGGGGACACAACGATCCGATGAACTTATATTCCGTTGATTCCATGCTTTACGGCACAGTGGCAGCCGTGGCCGAGGAGGATACGGTAAGCATTGAAGTCGAAGCTCCCAAACTGTGGAGCGCCGAGAAGCCGTACCTGTATCCGCTGCTCATCGAAGTGCTTGATTCTGACGGTACGGTCGTTGAGGTGATCCCTTTAAAGGTCGGCATCCGTGATTTTGCCATAAGGAACGGGATCATGGAGATTAACGGGAAGCGCATAGTCTTTAACGGTGTCAACCGCCACGAGTTCAGCCCGAATGCCGGAAGGGTGCCCGATTACATGGACATGGTCACCGACATAACGACCATGAAGGCAAATAACATAAACGCGGTAAGGACCAGCCATTATCCCAACGATCCAAGGTTCTACGAGCTTTGCGACGAGCTGGGTATATACGTGATAGCCGAGAACAACATGGAAACGCACGGTTCGTGGGATCCGCTCTATTACGGCGGCATGACGGAGGATGAAGTGGTGCCCGGCAACCATGACGAGTGGAAGCCGTCACTTATCTCAAGGCTTGAAAGCCTTTATGAACACAATAAGAATCACCCGTCCGTGCTTATCTGGTCCCTCGGGAACGAATCCTACGGCGGAAGTGTTATCCATGATATGTCGCTTCGGATAAAGGAACTCGATCCGACAAGGCCCGTGCATTATGAGGGCATATTCCATGACAGGACGTTTAACGACACATCGGATATCGAAAGCCAGATGTACACTCCGGCCGAAAAGGTTAAGGAATTTATAAAGGAACATAAGGATAAGCCGTTTATCATGTGCGAGTACTCGCATGCGATGGGCAATTCCTGCGGCGCGATGGATAAGTACACCGATATGACAGAAACCGAGCCGCTGTATCAGGGAGGGTTTATCTGGGATTATATCGACCAGTGCCTTGTGAAAAAGGACCGCTACGGCAAGGAGTTCATGGCCTACGGCGGCGATCATGACGAACGTCCCAATGACGGCGAGTTCAGCGGGAACGGGATAGTTTATGCATCAAGCAGGGAACCGTCTCCGAAGATGCAGGCCGTAAAATACAATTATCAGGGCATAAGGATAAGCTTCGCGGGTGATAAGGTCATAATAAAGAATAAATATCTTTTCACGGGAACGAAGGAGTTTAACTGCATACTGACGCTGTATAAGGAAGGCGAAGTGCTTACTTCGTGTGAGCTTAAGACGGATGTACCGCCCTGTGATGAGAAGGCATATGATATACCCATAAAGCATCCGGACAAACCCGGTGAATACGTGCTCGATGTTTCCTTTAAGCTTAAGGAAAACAGGATATATGCACTCGCCGGTCATGAAGTTGCTTTTGCCCAGTCGGTGTTCGGAAGGTATGAAAGGAGTATAAGCTCTCCTTCGGGAAATACAGGGGCATCAACGCGGCCTCAGCTTATAGTGGGTTATAACAACTTAGGCGTTAAGGGTGATAATTTCGAGGTTATGTTCAATAAGCTTACAGGCGAGCTTACTTCCTACAAGTACGGCGGACGGCAGATGCTTAAGAGCATACCGCGGCCCAATTTCTGGCGTGCACCCACTGCAAACGACAGGGGCAGCCTTATGGCGTACCGTTACTCTCAGTGGAAGATAGCAAGCCTGTATGCCAATGTCAGGAAGCGCGGTAGGCATGAGGAAAACCCGTTTGCCTACATACCCGTTACTTCGCATGAAGCGCTTGATGACAGGATAGTCGTAAAGTGCCATTACAATATGCCTACGACACCCGAGAGCGAATGCTTCGTAACCTATTCGGTATTTGCGGACGGCACTGTTTTAGTGGAACTCAGTTACGATCCGGTGCCCGAGCTTATGGATATGCCCGAATTCGGCATGATGTTTAAGATGGATGCCGATTACCACAGGCTTAAGTGGTACGGCCTCGGCCCAATGGAAACGTATTGTGACAGGAAGAACGGTGCAAAACTGTCGGTATTTACAAGGGATGTAAATGACATGCCTCTATACCTTGTCCCGCAGGAGTGCGGCAATCATGAAGGTGTGCGTTATGCGTTAATTACGGATGATGCGGGGCATGGGCTCAGGCTTGATTCTGACAGTATGAGCTTAAGCGTGCTTCCCTTTACGCCTCATGAAATTGAAAATGCCGATCATCCCTATGAGCTTCCGCCGGTCCATTATACGGTCGTAAGGCCTGCACTTAAGAGGATGGGCATAGGCGGGGATGATTCCTGGGGAGCCATGACGCATAAGGAATTCCTGCTCGATGCAGGAAGCAGGATGACTTTTGCCTTCTCGATAAAGGGCTGCTAACCGGTCGTAAAATTGCAATAATACTGGTAATTATGGTCGGATTGTGGTATATTGTTAATGTTCTGATTCTTGTTTAGGAACAATAATTTTTAGGAGGATTTGAAAATGGGATTGATTTCAGCTGCATTGGGTGCCGCATCGAGCGCGCTCGCGGATTCATGGCGTGAGTATTTCTACTGTGAGTCCATCAGTCAGGATGTATTGGTAGTAAAGGGAGCTAAAAGGGTTAACAAATCACACAGCTCCAACAAGGGTGATGACAATATCATAAGCAACGGTTCGATCATTGCCGTTAATGAAGGACAGTGTATGCTCATCGTTGATCAGGGTAAGGTTGTTGAGCTTTGTGCCGAGCCCGGCGAGTTCGTATATGATGAGTCGACCGAGCCCAGCATCTTCTACGGAAGCCTGGGACAGAACATCAAGGATACCTTCGCACAGATAGGCAAAAGGCTGTCATTCGGCGGCGATACCGGCAAGGATCAGCGTGTATACTACATAAATACCAAGGAAATAGTAGGCAACAAGTACGGCACCGTTAATCCGGTTCCGTTCAGGGTAGTTGACAAAAACATCAACCTTGACGTTGATATTTCAATAAGGTGCCACGGCGAGTATTCTTACAAGATCGTGGATCCCATTCTTTTCTACACTAATGTATGCGGTAATGTTTCAAAGGAATACAACAGGGAGGAGATCGACGGTCAGCTTAAGAGCGAGCTTATGACGGCTCTTCAGCCTGCATTTGCGAAGATCTCCGAGCAGGGTATCCGGTACAGTGCACTTCCGGGTCATACAACGGAGATGGCTGATGCGCTTAATGACGTACTCTCAAAGAAGTGGGGCGAACTCAGGGGTATCGAGGTCGTTTCGTTCGGTGTTAATTCCGTAACGGCTTCACCTGAAGACGAGCAGATGATCAAGGATCTGCAGAAGACCGCTACAATGAAGGATGCTACGATGGGTGCGGCAGCTCTTACGGCAGCTCAGGCCGAGGCTATGAAGGCAGCTGCAAGCAATACCAGCGCAGGCCCTATGATGTCATTTGCGGGCATGAACATGGCTCAGCAGGCAGGCGGAATGAACGCAGGCCAGTTATATGCTATGGGAGCACAGCAGCAGGCAGCGGCAGCTCAGGCAGCACCGGCAGCAGGCGGCTGGACATGTGCATGCGGCAAGACAGGCAACACAGGCAAGTTCTGCAGCGAGTGCGGAGCACCTCAGCCTTCGGAAGAAGGATGGACCTGCACCTGCGGTACCGTTAACAAGGGTAAGTTCTGTTCTAACTGCGGCGCCAAGAAGCCCGCAGGCGCACCGGTTTACAAGTGCGACAAGTGCGGATGGGAGCCCGAGGATAAGTCAAATCCTCCGAAGTTCTGCCCTCAGTGCGGTGACAAGTTTGATGATGATGACGTGGTTCAATAAATAAAAATTGTTCAATTTTTTAGCAACATTTTTCACGCCCGGGGTTTAATCCCGGGCGTCTTTATTGTATAATGTATTTTTAGGGTCGAAAAGTACACAGACTCCGTGTTTACACGGAAGGATGTGTTACCTTGAGACCCGTTCACACATGAGCAATAAGCATGATAATGCGGTTTGCGAATGTGTGTAGAATTGCGGGAGTGCGTAAGCACGGAGCAATTCGTAAATACTTATCATCATATACAGGGAGAACACCATGAAAAAAAGAGACGATATCCACAAGATACTCATCATCGGTTCCGGTCCCATCATTATCGGTCAGGCATGCGAATTCGACTATTCCGGTACCCAGGCTTGCAAGGCGCTTAAGAAGCTTGGTTATGATATAGTCCTTGTTAATTCCAATCCCGCGACCATCATGACCGACCCGGAGACGGCGGATGTTACTTATATTGAGCCCCTTAATATTGAGAGGCTTACTCAGATCATTGAGAAGGAAAGACCGGACGGATTATTGCCTAACCTTGGCGGACAGACCGGTCTTAATCTTTGTTCGGAGCTGTATAAAGCAGGAGTTCTTGATAAATACGGCGTTAAGGTCATCGGCGTACAGGTTGACGCGATCGAGCGCGGCGAGGACAGGATCGAGTTTAAGAACACGATGAACGAGCTCGGCATCGAGATGGCACGCTCCGAGGTTGCATATTCGGTCGACGATGCATTAAAGATAGCGGATAAGCTGGGATATCCCGTTGTACTGCGTCCAGCATACACGATGGGCGGCGCAGGCGGCGGCCTTGTATATAATGTCGAGGAATTAAAGACCGTGTGCGAACGCGGACTGCAGGCTTCACTCGTAGGTCAGGTCCTTGTGGAAGAATCAGTCCTTGGCTGGGAGGAGCTTGAGCTTGAGGTAGTAAGGGATGCTACCGGCAAGATGATCACGGTGTGCTTCATTGAAAACATCGATCCGCTCGGCGTGCATACGGGTGATTCTTTCTGTTCGGCTCCCATGCTCACGATCCCCGAGGACGTGCAGGAGGAGCTGCAGCGTCAGGCATATAAGATAGTCGACAGGATCCAGGTCATCGGCGGAACAAATGTACAGTTTGCAAGGAACACCGAGACCGGCAGGATAATAGTTATTGAGATAAATCCCAGGACATCACGTTCTTCAGCGCTTGCTTCTAAGGCAACGGGCTTCCCAATCGCGCTTGTTTCTGCAATGCTTGCGGCAGGCCTTGATCTTAAGGACATTCCGTGCGGCAAGTACGGAACTCTTGATAATTATAAGCCCGACGGTGATTACATCGTTATCAAGTACGCGCGCTGGGCATTTGAGAAGTTCAAGGGCGCCGAGGATAAGCTCGGTACACAGATGCGTGCAGTCGGCGAGGTTATGAGTATCGGTAAAACCTATAAGGAGGCCTTCCAGAAGGCTATAAGGTCGCTTGAGATAGGAAGGTACGGACTTGGCGGAGCGAAGGATTTCGCAAACAGGACAAAGAAGGAGCTTATGGATATGCTCCATGTGCCCACGTCCGAGAGACAGTTTATCATGTACGAAGCGATCCGCAAGGGCGCTACGGTTGATGAGCTTTATGATATAACAAAGATCAAGCCCTACTTCATCGAACAGATGCAGGAGCTTGTATTTGAGGAAGAATCGATCAAATCCTACAAAGGTTCGGTTCCGCCCGATGAGGTTCTTACGGCTGCCAAGAAGGACGGCTTCTCCGATAAGTATTTAAGTCAGCTTCTTGATGTTTCCGAAGAAGAGATAAGGAACGCGCGTGTTAAGCTTGGCGTTGTGGAGGCCTGGGAAGGCGTTCACGTAAGCGGCACACAGGACAGCGCATATTATTATTCATCATATAACATGAAGGACTCAAATCCCGTTAACGAGGATACGAAAAAGGTCATGATCCTTGGCGGCGGCCCTAACAGGATAGGACAGGGTATCGAGTTTGACTACTGCTGCGTACATGCGGCCAAGGCGCTTAAGAAACTTGGCTTTGAAACGATAATCGTAAACTGCAATCCCGAGACTGTTTCGACCGACTATGATACTTCCGATAAGCTGTATTTCGAGCCGCTTACTCTTGAAGATGTTTTAAGCATCTACGAAAAGGAAAAACCGCTCGGAGTCATCGCTCAGTTCGGCGGACAGACACCATTAAACCTTGCGGCGGACCTTAAGAAGTACGGTGTAAATATACTCGGAACAACGCCCGAGACGATCGACCTTGCCGAAGACAGGGATCAGTTCAGGGCAATGATGGATAAGCTTGACATTCCGATGCCCGAGTCGGGAATGGCCGTTAACATTGAAGAAGCGCTTGAGTGCGCAAAGAAGATCGGATATCCCGTAATGGTACGTCCTTCATACGTTCTCGGCGGACGCGGAATGGAAGTCGTACACGACGACGAGCATATGAAGGTTTACATGGCGGCTGCTGTCGGTGTGACGCCCGACCGTCCGATACTTATCGACCGTTTCCTTAACAACGCGCTTGAGTGTGAGGCGGATGCGATAAGTGACGGTGAGCATGTATTCGTTCCCGCGGTCATGGAGCATATCGAGCTTGCGGGAATACATTCGGGTGATTCTGCCTGCGTGCTCCCTTCAATAAATATTTCTGAAAAGAACGTTGAGACGATAAAGACATATACAAAGAAGATCGCACAGGAGATGAACGTGCGCGGCCTTATGAACATGCAGTACGCGATCGAAGACGACAAGGTTTATGTGCTTGAGGCAAACCCGAGGGCTTCGCGTACGGTGCCGCTCGTATCAAAGGTCTGCAACATAAGGATGGTACCTCTGGCTACCGAGATAATCACGATGCCTTTAACGGGCCGCAAGTCACCGGTGCCTGAGCTTAAGGAGAAGCACTTTAAGCACTGCGGCGTCAAGGAAGCTGTGTTTCCGTTCAATATGTTCCAGGAAGTGGATCCGCTGTTAGGGCCGGAGATGCGTTCAACAGGCGAGGTGCTCGGAATGGCTCAGACCTTCGGCGAAGCATACTTTAAGGCGCAGGAGGCTACCCAGACAAGGCTTCCGCTTGAGGGCACAGTGCTCATAAGCGTTAACGACAGGGATAAGGCCGAGCTTGTTGAAGTCGCGAAGATGTTTAACGACTGCGGATTTAAGATAATCGCGACCGGCGGAACCTGTGATATGATAGTTGATGCGGGCATACCCGCAACAAAGATATTCAAGCTCCAGCAGGGCAGGCCCAACGTGCTTGATGCGATCACCAATAACGAGGTCGATCTTGTTATCAACACGCCGGATGATAAGAAGGGTGCGATGGATGATTCTTATATCCGTAAGGGAGTCATCAAGGCGCGCATACCTTACGTTACCACCATGGCGGCAGCAAAGGCTTCGGCACAGGGTATAAAGGCAATGCAGGATAAGGCAAGCGGGGTTAAGTCCCTGCATCAGTTCCATGCGGAAATAGAGTAAGAAATAAAAGGAGAATCACCATGTTAGACATGAAATTCGTCAGGGAGAATCCCGACATCGTTAAACAGAATTTAAAGAATAAATTCCAGGAGGAAAAGCTCCCGCTTGTCGATGAAGTCATAGAACTTGACAAGCAGTCGCGTGCGGCAAAGCAGGAGGCCGATGACCTGCGTTCAAACCGCAATAAGATAAGCAAGCAGATCGGCGCCCTGATGGGTCAGGGGAAGAAGGAAGAAGCCGAGGAGCTTAAGAAACAGGTAAACGCAAATTCGGCACGCCTTGCCGAGCTTGAGGCTTTAGAGGGCGAGCTTTCCGAGAAGGTACTTAAGATCATGATGACGATCCCCAATATCATCGATCCTTCGGTACCGATAGGCAAGGATGATTCCGAAAACGTCGAGGTAACAAAGTACGGCGATCCGGTTGTACCGGATTTTGAGATACCTTATCATACCGAGATAATGGAGCGGTTTGACGGCATCGATCTTGATGCAGCGGGAAAGGTTGCGGGCAACGGATTCTACTACCTTATGGGCGACATCGCAAGGCTTCATTCTGCAGTGATCGCCTATGCGCGTGATTTCATGATCGATCGCGGCTTTACTTACTGCGTACCGCCTTTCATGATCAGGAGCAACGTGGTTACCGGCGTTATGAGCTTTGCCGAGATGGATGCGATGATGTATAAGATCGAAGGCGAGGACTTATACCTTATCGGCACGAGCGAGCACTCGATGATCGGTAAATTCATAGACACGATAGTTGAGGAGGATTCACTGCCGAGGACACTTACGAGCTACTCACCCTGCTTCCGTAAGGAAAAGGGCGCACACGGCATCGAGGAGCGCGGAGTTTACAGGATACATCAGTTTGAGAAGCAGGAGATGATAGTTGTCTGCAAGCCCGAAGAATCACCCATGTGGTTTGACAAGCTGTGGCAGAACACGGTCGACCTGTTCCGTTCAATGGATATCCCGGTACGTACTCTTGAATGCTGCTCGGGCGATCTTGCTGACCTTAAGGTAAAATCATTCGATGTTGAGGCATGGAGCCCCAGGCAGAAGAAGTACTTTGAAGTGGGCAGCTGTTCAAACCTTGGCGATGCGCAGGCAAGGCGGCTTAAGATAAGGGTTAACGGAAAAGACGGCAAGTATTTTGCGCATACGCTTAACAACACGGTTGTGGCGCCTCCGCGCATGCTTATAGCCTTCCTTGAAAATAACTTAAACGCAGACGGCAGCGTAAACATTCCAGAAGTATTAAGACCCTACATGGGTGGAAAAGATAAATTGGTACCCAAACACTGATCATGGCTTACACATACATTCACAAAACACAATACTATGAATCCGACCAGATGGGCGTCATTCATCATTCAAACTACATACGATGGTTTGAGGAGGCACGAACGGCTTTCATGGATGACAGGGGCTATGCATACGCCCGTCTTGAGCATGAAGGTATAATAAGCCCGGTGCTCACCGTGCAGTGCGAATACCGCAAGATGATGCATTACGGCGATACCGCCCGCATTGAGGTCGAAATAGAGAAGTTCAACGGCATCAAGATGATCGTGAGTTATAAGGTATATCTTGAAAGCACAGGTGAACTGTGTACGGTCGGCCAGACAAGCCACTGTTTTTTGAACGCCGACCACAAACCGGTGTCGATGAAGAAATCAAACCCGGAGTTTTACTCAAAGATGCTTGATAAAAGATAAAATGTCATTCTGAGCGTAGCGAAGAATCTTATTAACGAAGAG
>JAFZOS010000056.1 GCA_017550535.1 Lachnospiraceae bacterium | reverse complement strand
TGAGCCATGTCACCTCATTATCCTGACAGTATGGATTGTTATTGCCGTTTTGACTGTTCATGAACTCGTCACCGGCCATGATCATGGGCGTTCCCTGACTGAACATCAGCAGGCAGAATGCATTTTTAAGCTGCCTCATCCTAAGCTTTAAGATGGCATTTTTCCTAGTAAAACCCTCGGCGCCGCAGTTCCAGCTGTAATTATATCCTGTACCGTCCTTGTTATCCTCGCCGTTATCCTCGTTATGCTTATAATCATATGATACAAGATCGTTAAGCGTAAAGCCGTCAAAAGAGGTCAGATGATTTATAACCTTTATACGTTCCGGATTACAGCGCTGCCTGAAGAGATACTTATGAAGCATATCCTCGTCGCTCTTTAAAAACCGGCGTACATCGACAGGGTAATCCTGATTAAATTCGGCCAAAAAAGTGTTGCTGGTAAAATTCGATGCAGTAAAAATGGCATCGGCATCATACCGCTCATAATAAAGTTTTGTATCGGTGAGCAACGGATCCGTAGCCAGTACATCCAGCGGCAGATGGCTTCCGAATATATGGAAACCGTCTATATGATATTCGCCCTGCCAGAACCTTAAACAGTCGCTTATCATATTGCGGTTTATATCAAGCGGAAAATAGAATTGCATTACAACTTCGATGCCGGCCTTATGCAGCGCCTTCACCATGTCCTTGAATTCCTTTGTCGAATCATCGGAATAAGCATATTGCGGTTTCGGCACGAAATATGAGCCTGATTTGAAACCCCAGTAATTGATACGGTGTTCCATTCCGGTTGAATTGCCTTCTTCATCGGTCATGCTTGACTTAAAGCTGCGTATGGTCTCGCATTCATCAAAATCATATGCGGGCATAAGTTCAACCTGCGTTATTCCAAGCTGTTTCAAATATGGTACTTTCTCGGTAATGCCCATAAAGGTACCGCGCCCGGTCACACCTGACGAAACGTGCTTTGTAAACCCCCTTACATGGAGCATGTAGCCTATCACTTCATTATAGGCAAGCTTAAGAGGCATATCACCTTCCCAGTCATAGGAATGATCATAGATAAGACATACGTCTCCATGAAGTCCGCGCTTAAAATCGCCCCATTTATGCCGTGATCTTATACGGGTTGCGTAGGGATCGTGTACAGCCTCGCCGTTAAAGCTGTAATTATATGAAATATCTTTGCATTTAAGACCGTGTATTATGACTGAATGTACACTTCCGAGAACCGGAAAGTCATTCATGTTTATGCTGTATATGGTTTTACCGTCCTTATCATAAACCTTAAGAACGACCCTGTTATCCCCCGAAAACGGGATTGAAAACTGTATCCCGTCTTCCCTTGCCACAGCGCCGTAGGGATACGGCTTTCCGGGGGTTATCATATCATTTTTCATGCCTTGACTTCCTGCATACTTTCCTAACAAATTTAATCACTGTATTATATCATATTTTTACGGATACTACCAACTGTTTCCTTTTCAAATCCCGCTTCGGTAATGAAACGCGACTGTCTTTTGCCATAGTTGTCCTTATTCTGCCCTATTATATATAGATTGCGCCTGCAGCGTGTTATTGCCACATAAAACAGCCTGCGTTCCTCTTCCAACGCTTCACCGCTGTCACTCATTTTACCCGGGAAAATACCCTCCTGCAGGCCTATCAGTATTATGTTATCAAATTCCAGGCCTTTTGATGCATGTATCGTCATAAGCTTTATCATGCATTCTTCTTTTTGGGGATCCGGCGTCACGTTTTGCTCAATTGCAACATCTTTGTCATCCAAATATCCAAGGAGCCCCAATGGAGAATCAAAATCTCTCGAGCGCATCATAAGTCTTTCCATTTCAGACTCATATTCTTCCTCTCTTCCGTCTGCAAAATACGTATGTTTTATGTATTCGCCAAGGCCTGTGACTCTTAAGATATAGTTAAGAGCTCCGAAACCGTTCAGCCCGCCTATCCTTTCTATGTCATCAAACAGCCTTTCGCATCTTTTGCGTTCATAAGAATCACAGGCATAATATCCTGACACGGCATTTTTGTCGGGAAAACGGTCATAAACACATTCCCTTGTAAGTCCGCGGTCGGGACGGTTAAGGATCCTCAAAAGATCCGTGTCACTTCCTTTAACCGCAAGCCTTAAATATGCGGCTATATCATCTTCCCATTCCTGTTTTGCCCTATTGCCAGATCCGTCCCTGCGCTCATACGGAATAAGCGACCTCCTTAACAGGTTTTCCGTCATGTCCGCACTTCCGCGGGTCCTGTACAATACACCGGTAGTCTGTCCTTTGACGCTGCTTTCATTTATTATCCCTTTAATGATGTCAAGGCATATTCGGGCCTCTTCATCCGAAGATGCGGCACTGAAGCAATCTATATTTCCATTAAAAGATCGGTCAAAACATTCCTGCTCCTTTGGAAACCTTGATCTGTTGACATTTATAAGCCGAGAGGCATGCCATATCACATTTTCCGGGCATCTGTAATTTATCTTCAAAGTACAGACTTTGGTTCCGCTGAAATCCTCAAGCATCCTTTTCATCACACCCGGACAGGCGCCCCTGAACGAATATATGGACTGGTCATCGTCTCCCACACAGAAAAGATTGCCGTTATCGCCTGATAGCAGCTTAAGTACTTCATACTGCCTTAGATCGATATCCTGAAACTCATCTACCAATATATATCTGTATTTTTCCTGCCACTTTTTTAAGATCTTGTCATTGCATTTGAGCGCCTTTAGACATTCGTTTATCATATCGTCAAAGTCAAGGCCGTCCTCGCATTTGCATAAACTGACATAAGGCATAAAGACAAGTTTAAGCAACTCTCTTTCTTCGTTGCTGACATCATCGTTTTCTTCGATCATGCCTGCTTTATTTAAACCTATAAGAGAAAGCATTCTCTCGATCCATGCTTTATCTTTATAGCGGTCAATGCCAAGCCTCATGGCAGTTATCTTCAGTAATTCCGTTTTTCGTTTATGTGTAAGGATTGTTCCTGTTTTGTACAGGCCCTGACGTTTTATTATGTGATAGAATATGGCATGAAATGTACCGAATGTTACAGGATAGGAAGTTCCTGCCTCCTTAAAAAACCTTGAACTCATCGCAGCGGCTGCCGCTCGCGAAAATGTCAGGACAAGGATGCCCGACGGGTCTATCCCTTCATCCCTGATAAGATGAAGCACCCTCCCTGCGATCACCTGGGTCTTACCGGAGCCGGGACCGGCCAGTACCAGCATCGGACCGTCAACATGCCTGACGGCCGTCAGCTGTTCGTTATTAAAATTTATCATTACTTATTCGTCTTCCTCCCCTGACATGAATTCCTCATTATCAAGAAATTCATCAAAAGCATCTACAACGGCTTCGTATTCATCATCGTCTTCAATATAGGAAAGTTCGGGTTCTACATTCGGATCGTCTTTGTCCTCGTTATATCCGTAGAACCATACGTCACCGTCCACACTGTCTCCGTCCTTATTTAGCGGAAGAAGGGCTATATAGTCCTTCTTATCCACCTCGAGTATCGTAATGACCGCACAGTTTACCACCGTTCCGTCATCGAGTTCAAGCTCGACGGTCATCTCCTCATCGGGTGTGTTATCATCAATATCCTTTATGTCTTCTTTTTTCATCATTAAGCCTCCAGCCTTTCTATACCATCTTTGATCCTTTTTATTGATTCTTTCTTACCAAGTATCTCCATTATCTCGGTTGCACCTCCGGGTGTCATCTGTTTTCCCGACAATGCTGTCCTTACAGGCCACATTACGTATCCGTTCTTTACTCCCTCTTTCTCAACATAGGAACTTAATAACGAATAAAGTGCATCGTTGCTGTAATCCTCCTGTGCTTCAAGAAGCGGAAGAACATCCTTAAGTACCTTAAGGGATGATGCGGCGTCAGTTTTCATCTTCTTATGTGTATACATTGAAATATCATAATCCGGAAGTTTTTCAAAGAAATCAATGTGTTCCTCAATATCCGGATATATCTCGATCCTTGTCTTTACGAGCCCGGCTATCTTTTTAAGATCAACATCGGCTTTGATGACCTTCTTTATGTACTGTTCGGCGTTTTTATAGAATTCATCAAAATCCATTGCCTTTATATATTCGCCGTTCATCCATTTAAGCTTTGTATAATCGAACACTGCCGGAGACTTGCTCATATGATGATAATCAAACTTTGCTATAAGCTCATCAAGCGACATGATCTCCTGATTATCCTCAGGACTCCAGCCCAAAAGTGCTACAAAATTCACAACCGCTTCTGAAACAAAGCCTTGCTCTATAAGATCCTCATATGATGAATGACCGCTCCGCTTACTTAACTTTTTGTGTTCCTCGTCAGTTATCAGGGGACAATGAACATATACGGGAACTTCCCATCCAAATGCCTCATAAAGCCTGTTGTACTTCGGAGAAGATGAAAGATATTCATTACCCCTTACGACATGGGTGATCCCCATGAGATGATCATCTATAACATTCGCAAAGTTGTATGTGGGATAACCGTCCGACTTTATAAGTATCATATCGTCAAGCTCGGCGTTATTTACCGTAATATCGCCGTATATCTCGTCATGGAAAGTCGTTGTCCCTTCATTTGGATTGTTCTGCCTTATGACAAAGGGTTTACCTTCGGCAAGGTTTTTGTCTATCTCATCCTGTGTAAGCGATAAACAGTGTTTGTCATAAACACTTATCTCCTTTCCGTCTACAACCTGCGTAAGACCCTCAAGGCGTTCCTTATCGCAGAAACAGTAATATGCCTTCTTTTCATCTATCAGTTTTTTTGCATAATCAAGATATATTCCCGACGCCTGGCGCTCGCTCTGCACATAGGGGCCAACACCGCCATCCTTATCCGGGCCTTCATCATGTATCAGTCCGGTCTTTTCAAGCGTCCTGTAAATAATATCAACAGCGCCTTCGACATAGCGTTCCTGATCCGTATCCTCAATCCTCAACAGAAAATCACCGCCCTCATGCTTTGCAATAAGATATGCATAAAGGGCTGTCCTTAAGTTTCCAACATGCATGCGCCCTGTAGGGCTGGGCGCAAACCTTGTCCTTATCTTTGTCATTTTAACTTCCCGTCCTTATTTCTGATAATAACATTTAAATAATACCATGAAATCAATAGAAGTAAAACATTAAATAAATGTGTGACCAATAAGCCTTGACGTGGATTTATATCAATGTTATAAAATAAAAGTATTTTGATATTCGTATGGAGATCAGGCATGCATAATACAGATCATTTGGAAGACGTAATGCAGGTTGCTCCGCTCAAGCTCGTAATACATGACAGTATCTCCGATCTTGGGCGTCAGGTAAATGAATATCTTGTTGAGTTCCGTAAGCAGGTCAATCAGGGAAACCTTGATTCGCCTGCCTTTTTGGGCTATAAGGCGAATGATTTCATAGCTAAGTGCGACTGTCCTCGTTTCGGCTCGGGCGAAGGCAAAGCTCAGTTTAATGAATCCATAAGGGGCAAGGATCTTTTCATACTGGCAGACGTTGTAAATCACAGCCTTACATATCCCATTAACGGATTTATCAATCATATGTCTCCCGACGATATATATCAGGACGTAAAACGCATTATAGCGGCCGCAGCCGGAAAAGCGCACAGGATCAGCGTTATAATGCCCTTCCTTTATGAGAGCCGCCAACATAAGCGTTATGGCAGGGAATCACTTGATTGCGCATATGCGATCGAAGAATTAAGTGAAATGGGTGTTACAAACATAATAACATTCGATGCGCATGATCCCCGTGTCCAAAATTCCGCACCTCTCTGCGGATTTGATAATTTCCAGGCTCCCGACCAGTTCATACAGTCACTGCTCCATTATGAAAAGGATCTTGTCATCGACAAAAACAACCTTGTCGTTATTTGCCCCGATGAGGGCGCTCTTCCGAGGGCCGTATATTTTGCAGGCGTTCTGGGCGTTGATACGGGAATGTTCTATAAACGAAGAGATTATTCAAAGGTCGTAGGCGGTAAAAATCCCATAGTTGCCCATGAATTCTTAGGTGACAGCGTAGACGGTAAGGATGTCATTGTGATCGATGATATCATCTCATCGGGCGGCAGTATGCTTGATACCGCAAAACAGCTCAAGGCAATGAATGCAAAACGCGTATTTATATGCTGTACCTTCGGATTGTTTACTGACGGGCTTGAAATGTTTGATGAAGCATATGAAAAGTGTTATTTTGACAGGATAATCTGCACAAACCTCAATTACCATACTCCCGATCTGTACAACCGTCCTTATTTCATCGAGGCAAACATGAGCAGATTTTTGGCATCCGTTATCGACTTTATGAACCATGATGCCGCATTATCAAATGTCCACACCTCTACCGAGAAGATAAACAATATACTGGCCAAATACAATAACCGTGAATTTGAAGATGAAAAGGTTGAGAGTGCTCATCTTGCGGGAATATAGTCAAAAGCATTCTTATACCATTCTATCCTGCTTCCCATTATGGATATCACATCAAACCTTACATTATCACTGTCCTTAAGCTTTCTGTATATACGGAAATGATCCGCCACACGTGATATCCTGTACTGTTTTTTCACATCAACCGCCTCGGCCGGATTCCCGGCAGCTTCGTCCTTACGGTACTTGACCTCAAAAAAAATGAAATACCCGTCCTTACGGCCCACTATGTCAATTTCTCCGTATCTGTTCCTGTAATTTCTGTCAATTATCATGACCCCTTCGTTCTTAAGGAAACAGGCGGCAATATCCTCGTACTTACTTCCTATCCTTCGTTTGTTCATCTGTTCGGGTTAAAGCCTTATCTATCTCATTACCTTGCCTTTTATCTTTTCCATTTCGTCCACAAATACCAGGATCTCGGCTACAACTTCATACAATTCAGGCGGTATGTAGTCTCCGATCTCCAGCTTTGAAAGTGTATTTGCAAGCTTGCTGTCCTGATGCAGGGGAACATCTGACTCTTTAGCTTTTTCAATGATCCTTTCAGCCAAAGCACCGCGCCCGCTCGCTATAACCTTGGGGGCTGTATCAAACGGGTCGTATTCAAGTGCGATCGCCTGTTTTACCTTGGGTTTGCTGTTCTTTTCATCCATGAAAATACCTGTTGCCCCTTCCCTGTGAAACGTACTTATGCCCTGACATCAAATGAAAGTTTTGATGCTATGGGACCTCCCACTACGCCATTACTTTTTTCTTTAAGCATCTCCCCCACGACAGTCTTCCTGGGTTCGTCAGGATTTTTCATTGTGACCGTCGTGTTCATGTTATATCCCTTTTTAAGCAACCTTGCGTCAAGTATGCTGATATTGCTTTCGATAAGATCAAGTACCGATTCATCGGCAAGATAGAAATTTGTGTTGACCTTATTTCGCTGCATGGCTACATAAACATCCATGGGACCCAGATTATCCATGTCAAGATGCAGGAACGCACTGACATTTCCATCTTTATTAGCAAGGTTTTTCTTTTTTGTATATACATACAGCTCACCGTGGGCATTTTCCTGCGTCATCCGGACAGGAAGCTGAACATAAGCCATCATATGGTTTAACTGGTTCATGAAGTTTACATTGTCATTAATATTCTGCGCACTCTTCATTACCTCACTGCCGGTCTGCCCCGCATCCTTAAGTATCTCTATAGCACGTGTTGACTGCTCGGCAAGACGTTTATACAGTTCCTCCACCGCACCGTCTTTTGAAACATCCGCAGGGTTTAAGAGCATCTGCTTCATCAGCTGGTTACCTACAAGCTGTTTGAAATCCTGATTATTCAGCAGTTTAGTCAACGTTTCCATCTGAGAATCAGTAAGTTTTGATCCTGACATATTGTTGTTTATCAGGGTTTTTACAAAATCAACGAGATCATTTACGGACATTGTCCCGTTTGCTATATTGTTAAGCTCTTCTGCCGGCATTCCCAGCTTACTCAAGTCATCCATAAGGTTCTGCATAAGCTGGCCTGAGCCGTCCGATGCCGTCCCCTGTGAAAGTGCAGCGCCCGCGTCCTGATTAACCGTACTCTCACCCATGTTTACGGAAGTGTTCATCTCGGGAGCCGCTTCCGAATCCGGGTTTAACGAAACCGCCCATACATCCTCAACTTCAACAGGCACAGCCTGAGGAACTTCCTGTACAACAACCTGCGGCCCGTTTGAAGCAACTTCTATGGATTGTACCGCAATTCCCGAAACCTGCGGATTGTTAAGTATCGCATTCCAATCCTTGTCACCCGAAGAAACAAGGCTCAAAATGTCATTTGACAGCTGCAGCTGGTTTTCATTTAATACAGCCTGCGTTGTATCGGCAGTTATTATTGCTGTCTGATCTGTATTATTTACCATGGTGACTGTACCGTCGATACCTACTGCCGACTCCGTAACAGTGCCCAAAAGATCACTAAGTCCCGTCGAAAGTCCTTCCGCATCATTTATTATCTGATGTTCAAAGTTCTTATAGTTCTCATACTGTTCGATATTAAGCTCATTTACCTGCAATCCGAGCTT
>JAFZOS010000055.1 GCA_017550535.1 Lachnospiraceae bacterium | reverse complement strand
TCAAATATAAGATCAACGACACGGCTTACCTCATCCTTTATCTGGTCGGGCGTTACAAATAAGTGCGCATCGTTCTGACAGAAATGACGTCCGCGTTCGATACCCTTAAGCGATCCGCTCGGCTCAAAACGGAAATCATGCGCGATCTCGCCTATCCTTATCGGAAGCTCGCGGTATGAGTGAGGCTTGTTTGCATATATCATCATATGATGAGGGCAGTTCATTGGGCGCAGTACGAAGTTCTCACCCTCAACCTCCATAGCCGGGAACATGTTCTCCTTGTAATGATCCCAGTGGCCGCTCGTCTGATAAAGAGCAACGGTACCGACACAGGGAGTAAGCACATGCTGGTAACCGAGCTTTAATTCCTTATCTCTGATATAATCCTCAAGTTCCCTCCACAGCGTGTAACCTTTTGGCAGGAACATGGGAAGTCCCTTTCCGATAAGGTCATCGGTCATGAATAAGGACATTTCCTTACCGATCTTACGATGATCCCTGGCCTTTGCTTCTTCAACCTGTTTCTCATATTCCTCAAGCTCTTCCTTTGTCTGGAAAGCAACACCGTTTATACGTGTGAGCATCTTGCGGCTTGCGTCGTTTTTCCAATACGCGCCGCTCTGGCCGGTTATCTTGAATGCCTTCAGATTTTTTGTATAAGTCAAGTGAGGACCTACGCACATGTCAACGTAATCGCCCTGCTGGAAGAAGGTGATCACAGCATCGGGATCAAGGTCTCCGATATGCTCCTCCTTATATTTTGCATTGCGTTCGTGCAGATACCTGATCGATTCCTCGCGGCTTAATGTGAAGGTTTTGAAAGGAAGGTTTTCCTTAACGATCTTTTTCATCTCAGCCTCGATTTTAGCGAGATCTTCGTCCGTAAGCTTTTCATCGCCGAGATCGACATCATAGTAAAAGCCCCTGTCGGTTGCGGGACCGTAGGCAAAGTCAGCCCCTGGATACAGCCGCTGTATAGCCTGTGCCATTATATGAGCGGCAGAGTGCCTGAGTACGTGTGTTACTTCTTCCTGCGGACATTCATCGACATGCCCGTCGTTGTAAAGGATCTTCATATTAGTTCCTCCTAAAGTGAATTTGTGTTATGGAGTGTATAGTAAAAAAAAACACACCCCTGCAACTCCAAGGGTGCTCATCGGCACGGTACCACCTTGATTTTTCACTCGAATGTCCGGTGACGTCGGACTTGCGTCATGCTTGCGGATAAACCTTTCTCGCATGCGGCTCGGGAGTGGTGTCATCCGTATCTGTACGATGCAATCCCAGCACCTGCATCTCTCTTAAGTACAGTGGTAACGGAATCGGTCTCCGTCAGTGCCATTTGAAGGTATTATAACATAGGAAGAATCAATTGCAACAAAAAAATTAAAATCATACTTGACATATCGGCCGTGGAATGTTAGATTTAACAAGTGTTTTGACACATGGCAAGCAGGGTATCCACCCTCACCCCGGGACTTAAAGGTGTTACCGGGCGTTTGAATCTTTAAAATACTTGTGATTTTATATGGTTTAAATGGTAAGGTGGATATTTGTGATATTCATCTTATTTTTGTGTAGGGAGGGAACAGCCATTAGCGATTTAATGATCAATGAACAGATACGCGACAAGGAGGTTCGTGTTATCGGAGAAGACGGCGAGCAGTTGGGTATCATGTCCTCGAAGGAGGCACAGCAGCTTGCAGACGATGCAGGTCTTGACCTTGTGAAGATCGCACCCACGGCAAAGCCGCCGGTGTGCCGCATCGTGGATTACGGCAAGTTCAAGTATGAACAGACGCGCAGGGAGAAGGAAGCGCGTAAGAAACAGCATACGGTCGAGATAAAGGAGATCCGTATGTCGCCCAACATCGACACCAATGACTTAAACACCAAGATAAATGCAGCCAAAAAGTTTTTGCAGAAGGGTGACAGGGTTAAGGTAACACTCCGGTTCAGGGGTCGTGAGATGGCTCACATGAATAACAGCAAGTATATTTTGGATGATTTTGCCGAAGCTCTTGCCGACTGTGCGGTGGTTGAAAAGGCACCGAAGGTCGAAGGCAGGACGATGACCATGTTTTTAACTGAGAAGCGCGGATGAGTGCGCAGTTACGAAGTTAAAATAAATTAATATCAGGAGGAAGAAACAATGCCAAAGATTAAAACAAACAGATCAGCAGCTAAGCGTTTCAAGGTAACGGGAACGGGAAAGCTTAAAAGGAACAAGGCTTACAGGCGCCATATCTTA
The DNA here is from genome assembly GCA_017550535.1 of Lachnospiraceae bacterium. Lineage (GTDB taxonomy): Bacteria > Bacillota > Clostridia > Lachnospirales > Lachnospiraceae > UBA2868. Next base: position 3,496 of record JAFZOS010000055.1, on the reverse strand, counting down.
ACCAAGAAGACTACCAAGAACAAGAGGAATCTCAGGAAGGCCGTTATGACCGATGAGACGAATGTAGCAAACATGAAGAAGATCTGCCCTTACCTTTAAGATCGGGCGATACATTGAGTAGATATTTAGGAGGATAAGAAAATGGCAAGAATCAAGGGCGGATTGAACGCCAGGAAAAAGCACAATAGAGTATTAAAGCTCGCCAAGGGTTACAGGGGAGCACGTTCAAAGCAGTATCGTATTGCAAAGCAGTCAGTAATGAGGGCTCTTAACACGGCATTTGCCGGACGTAAGGAAAGGAAGCGTCAGTTCAGGCAGCTTTGGATCGCACGTATCAATGCGGCAGCAAGGATGAACGGTATCTCATATTCAAAGATGATGTACGGACTTAAGCTTGCAGAGGTTGACATCAACAGGAAGATGCTTGCAGAGATGGCAGTTAACGATGCTGAAGGTTTTGCAACGCTGGCTGACCTTGCAAAGTCAAAGATCGCATAATTATAGTTGCAATTGGTTATCATATGTGTTAATATATCTTTCGGTCGCTGAATTGCGGCGAAAGATATGAAATAAGCGGAGGTGTCGGAACTGGCAGACGAGCAAGACTAAGGATCTTGTGGGAGCAATCTCGTGTGGGTTCAAGTCCCATCCTCCGCAGAATCAGGGTTCAACCGAAAGGTTGGTCCCTTTTTCGTGCGTAGGTTGGGACTTGAACCCACACTATGGTATAATGAGCTTTATGAAAAGAAAGCTTTTTTGTGAGATATCTCCGCTTACATACTATATCTCTGAGAAAAAATGCATAATGATGAGAAAGATAAGGGATCTTCTTACTGTTAATAAGTTTGCAAATACGAAGCGGGAGGATGACCTTGAATATGTCATCTGCAGGCATAATTCTCTTATAAGGCGCCGGCTTGGCAATGTGGATATGCGGCTGCAGGAGAACAAGGCGGTAAACCTGTCGCTCACCGCACCCAAAATAAACAGGATACTGATACGCCCCGGCGAGACATTTTCGTTCTGGCACCTTGCTGGAAAAACCTCGGCAAAAAAAGGTTATAAGGAAGGACTTACCATATCCGGTGAGCATACAAGGCCGGGCATCGGAGGAGGTATGTGTCAGATGACAAATCTGATACACTGGATGATCCTTCATTCGGATATGGAGATAATCGAACATCATCACCATGACGGGCTGGATCTTTTTCCCGATTTCAAGCGCCAGATACCGTTCGGAACGGGCACATCAATTGTATATAATTATCTGGACTATCGCTTTAAGAATACGACAGACAGGACATATCAGCTGATAGTATATACCACTCCGGAGTATCTTTGCGGTGAATTAAGGGCCGATAAACCACAGAATTACAAATACCATATAAAAGCTGAAAATGAATTCTTTTCAAGGGAGAACGGTGTAGTATACAGAAACGGAGAGATATATCGCATTAAGGTTGACGGCAGGACGGGTGATCGCGTTGAAAAGAAGATCATCCGTAAGAATCATGCGAAGGTGCTTTATGATACAAGTGATCTTACCGTAATAAGCACATAACATATGCGAAAATATTTTGGATGAAATAAAAAGGACATGGATTATATCCATGCCCTTTTTTATGCTCCTTAATGATTCTTACAGTCCTTCTTCCTTCTTTATCGTGTTGGCTGCGAGGAAGATCAATACAGAAAATGCTATTGAAGCGATCCCGCTTAAGGCTGAGCTGAAGCCGCTTTGGACAACGTTCATGATAAATGATAAACCGTTAAAGATAAGGCCGATGATCGCGAATATCCATGCCGGCATTATCTTGGATGTATCCTTTGCGGCCCTTGTTGAGCAGATACCTTCGATAAGTGAAACGATACCGGAGATAAGAAGTACGACACCTGCGATAAGAACGATGGCTCCGCTGGTCTGGTCATCGCCTTCGCCGTATCCTGCCAAAATGCCGCCGCCTGCAACTGCCAGAATACCTACCAGTAAACCGATGGCACCGCCGATGATCGACAGAATACCTGCAATCTTAAGTATCTTTCTGCTGGTTTCAAAATTCATAATTTTCCTCCTTTTTCAGCGAGCATATCATTTATGCTCCCCATTTTCATTTACTAACACATCGTAACATAAAAGTGTATATGTAACAAGCAAAAACTAATTGATAAAATTGAGATAATCGGGACAAAATATGATATAATTACAATGTTACTGTTCATAAATAACAAATTAAAGATCAGGGGGTTTGATATGGGCTTATTTGATAAAGGAAAGTCCGGCGGTGCGGATGCTGCAAAGATGCTTGAAATGTTTGAGGCATCTGATAGTGTGAATATCGAAGTTGAAGGATATGGGACGATCAAGGTCGCACTTGTAAGTTCCGAGGCGCCCGAGACGGTTGAAAATTTCATTAGCCTTGTTAAACAGGGATTCTACGACGGACTTACATTCCACAGGATCATTAGCGGTTTCATGATACAGGGCGGCGATCCTCTCGGAAACGGAATGGGAGGTTCCGATAAGGAAATAAAGGGCGAGTTTATGGGTAACGGCGTAAATAACCGCCTCATACACGTCCGCGGTGCAATATCGATGGCAAGGAGCATGGATCCTAACAGCGCAAGTTCACAGTTTTTCATCGTTCATAAGGACAGTAAGTTCCTTGATGGGAATTATGCCTGCTTCGGATATGTCACGGATGGCATTGAAGTGGTAGATAAGATATGTAAGGACGCACGTCCCACGGATGATAACGGCACCATACCAAAGGAAATGCAGCCTATCATAAAGAGTATCAGCATGGTTTCACAATAAAACAACATATTACGGATAACAATTGACAATAAGTAAGGAGGTAGAATAATGAGCAATCCATATGCAGGAACACAGACAGAGAAAAACCTTCAGGCAGCATTTGCCGGAGAATCACAGGCACGCAATAAATACACCTATTTTGCATCGGTAGCAAAGAAGGAAGGCTACGAGCAGATATCGGCTATGTTCTTAAAGACGGCTGACAATGAGAAGGAACATGCGAAGATGTGGCTTAAGGAATTAAAGGGCATAGGCGATACGGCAACAAACCTTAAGGAAGCAGCCGATGGCGAGAATTACGAATGGACCGATATGTATGAAGGCTTTGCAAAGACTGCCGAGGAGGAAGGTTTTACCGAACTTGCCGAAAAGTTCAGGGGTGTTGCCGCCATCGAGAAGCATCATGAAGAAAGATACCGCGCGCTTTTAAAGAATGTTGAAACAAAGCAGGTATTTGAAAAGAGCGAGGTTAAGGTATGGGAGTGCCGCAACTGCGGACATATCGTAGTCGGTACCAAGGCGCCGGATGTATGCCCGGTATGCAATCATCCGCAGGCATATTTTGAAGTTTCGGCAGAGAATTATTAAGCTTATATCCGGGGAATCATGTATTTATCAGGGAGAAGATAAATGAACGAAAACATCGTAAAGAGAAACGAACTACTTGCGCAGAAAGTCATA
>JAFZOS010000054.1 GCA_017550535.1 Lachnospiraceae bacterium | reverse complement strand
GCGCGTCCTGACTCCCCAGGGTGAAGGCTCCGACTTTACCTATACGATCGCGCCAAGTACACCTTATGCAAAAGGCGGCGCGAAACCTTTCGTAACCGTTAAGGACGGTGACTATACCCTTGTATATAACAAGGATTACACCATAAGCTATGACAAGAACAGTAAAAAGATCACCGATAAGGCAACCGCTGTCGTAAAAGGCATGGGTAATTACAAAGGCTCTGTACCGGTTACATTTGAAGTAGTAAAGCAGGACATTGCAGCTCTTTCGGCTAACATCATCGTTGATGATAAAGCAGAGTCAAAGAAGGGATACGAGAACCCGGTTGTCACCGTAACCGACCTTGACGGGAACAAGCTTAAGGCAGGATATGACTTTACGATCTCGGATTACAGCGCTCCGGAAAACGGCATCGTTACGGCAAAGCTTTATGGCAAAGGCTGCTATGAAGGAAGTGTTCCGATAAGCTACCGCTATATACAGGTAACGCAGCACCTTGCAAAGATAAAAGCGGTCGGCATATCGAATAAGACCTATACAGGCAGCAGGATAAAGCTTACGAAGAAGGAGCTTAATAAACTCTTCTATACGGTTGATAAAAAGGCAAAGAAGATAAACTACCTTGAATACGGTAAGGACTTTGAGATAGTAGGTTATTCCAACAATACAAAGGCAGGCGTAGCGACCGTGACTCTCCGCGGAATTGGAGAATACGGCGGGGTAAGGACCTTAGCCTTTAAGATAACCTCAGCGAAAAAGAGCATAATCGATATAATACTTAAAAAATAAGGCCCGGCAGGGAGCCGGGGAGACAAGGGATGGTCCGGAACCGTCCCCTGTCTCCTTTTTTGCATTCCAAGGCAGATTTCGATCAAAACGGTAACCGACTATTGATTTAATCGCGATATCATGTTAGATTTACATTGGAGGAAGATGACAAATGTACATAAAACGAGATATTGAGAAGGTGCTTCTTGAAGCATCGGATTCGTTTCAGGTCATTACTGTCTATGGAAGCAGGCAGGTGGGCAAAACCACGACGGCGGAGGTTCTGTTCGGAGAAGAATTTGAGTTTGTTACGTTGGATGATTCTGATGAATTGTACCTGGCTCGGACAAACCCCAAGGCTTTTCTCGAGTCGCATCCGTGGCCGCTTGTAATTGACGAGGTCCAAAAAGCGGTCGGGCTTCTGGGCGAGATCAAACTGATCGTTGATGCACAAAGAAGATCGTGGATGAAAAATAATGAACCCAGAAGGCTTATGTATGTTTTGACAGGTTCCAATCAGTTTGAACTTCAGGAAGGGGTAACAGAATCACTCGCCGGCAGAACGGCAATAATGAATATGGCGGGATTGACCCGGGTAGAAAAAAGAAATAAAAGGGGCTCACTTTTTGAAGTGGATTTCGAAAGATCGATACAAAAGCAAAGGGATAATTCAGGGTATTACCAAAACAGCAACGAGATCTTTGCGGACATTTTTCAAGGCGGTATGCCTGATATATGCACGGGCGAATCCGAGCGCGCCCTCTATTACAAGTCGTATATAGACACATATATAGAAAAAGATGTCAGGAAACTGATCAGTGCATCCAGCGAAATGCAGTTTCGAAGGTTTATATCGCTTATCGCTCTAAGAACTGCTCAGGAGCTGACATATAGTGAAATATCGAATTCTTTGGGTATCAACGTCGATACCTGTAAACGCTGGATCTCGATTCTTAAAACATCCGGGATCATCTATCTTCTGGAGCCTTATATGGCAAATGCATCCAAGAGGATAATCAAGGCTCCCAAGCTTTATTTTATGGATACCGGACTGTGCGCCTATCTTTGTAAATGGCCTACTTCACAGATGCTTAAGGATTGTGCAATGAACGGAGCCTTTTTTGAGACTTACGTTGTGAGTGAGATAATAAAAAGTTTTTACAATGCCGGTATAGAGCCCGGACAGTATTTGTATTATTACCGTGATATAGACAAAAAAGAGGTTGATATACTGCTGGTCAAGGAAGGAAACCTGTACCCGGTAGAAATCAAGAAGAGCACCAATCCCAGTAAACCAACGAAGAACTTTAATGTATTGGAAAAATACAATATGCCGATACTGCGAGGGATGATAATTGATAATGCGGAAAAAGTACACTCACTGAATGATAAGGCATTTATCTTCCCTGTCTCGTTACTGGGTTACTGATGGACCACGGAGAATTTATTTATGGCAGATGACGCGGCAAAAACAAAACAAAAACACACCCATGCTATCCCGCTGCAGACTATCATTGTAGTTACGGTCACGGCAGGCTTTATTATCTCTGTTTTGCTGATGTTTTTTATGTATCGGACATCAAGGAGTTACAGTGAGGCGCGCAGTTCGACCGATGATTATATAGCAAGCCAGAGCCTTGCATCCGATCTTTTGGCAGGGAGCGATGCATTAACGGCACATGCCAGGGGTTTTGTCATAACCGGAGATAAGGAACAGGCAGAGCAGTATTACAGCGATACAGCGGCGCAGAATGCACTTGATGAGGCAAGGGCTGAGATAAGCGCGTATTCCATGAACGAGCGGATCATCTCCCAGCTTGACAATGCGATGCAGTTAAGGGAGCGCCTGATGGCAACCGAAGATTATGCGATGAGGCTGAAGGTTGAGGCCATGGATGATGATATTTATGAGTATCCCGAAAAGCTGCAGGGAGTGCAGCTCCTGCCTTCGGATATGCGTCTGTCAAAGGATGAGCAGGATGAGAAGGCGCGAAGCCTTCTGTTTGACATTGATTATGAATCCGCGCAGAATGAGATAACGCTCCGTATAAACAAGGGTATGGACGTTCTTATGAGCGATATGTTAAAGAAGCATGTTGAAAGCTCCGACCGGCTTATGATCGTGCTGCATCACCAGCAGGTATTGACCGTTGCTCTCATGTGTGCCCTGCTCGCGCTTGCGGTGATAATCTGCGTCATGGTCATCATTCCGATAAGGCGCCAGATAAACAATATGAGCAACGATCTTAGGCTTAATGAGGAAGGTACCAGCGAGCTCCGTTTCCTGGCACAGACCTATAACCGCCTTCATGAGCAGAATCAGTTAAGCACCGAAAAACTGAATTATGAGGCGACCCATGATGAACTGACCGGGCTTTATAACCGTTCGGCGTACGCATCCAGGCTTGACAGTTTGACTAAAGACGGAGTCGAGATCGCGCTTATCGAGGTTGATGTGGATCTGTTCAAGCAAATAAACGACAGGTACGGACATGACATAGGTGATGCCGTATTAAAGTCTGTTGCTGACAATCTTAAAGGATCATTTAGAAGGGAAGAAGACATGGTATGCCGCATAGGCGGTGACGAGTTTGCGGTAATAATGATGAATACTGATTCTGCCGCAAAGGACCTTATCTGTGATAAGCTTGAAAAGGTAGCAGAAAGGCTTAAAAATCCGGATGAAGATATACCGCAGGCGACTCTCAGTATCGGTGTTGCCTTCAGTGATAAGCTGATACCCGACAAAGGACTGTTCAAAACTGCCGACCTTGCCTTGTATCATGCAAAGGAGAGCGGACGGAACGGTGTCGGATTCTCGGATGATAAAGGTAATGTTGAGCTGGTCTCGCACAAAACGGAAGCTACGGCTGAAAGGAGTACGGCATCATGAAACAGAAATATTGGATAATTCTCATCAGCCTTTTGGCTGCAGTATTGATAATATTCGGTATCGTACTGTCAAAGAGGCAGCAGGATCAAATGTCCGAGCTGCTTAACAGGATGGATGAAATGAACGGCAAGATGGATGAGCTTGACGTTCGTGCCGAAAGCATGACAGCAGAGTCAAAGATAACAAACAGTGCGATAAAAGACGCCGATCAGCGCATCACGGCATTGGAAAACGCGTTGGGTTCGACGGATAGCGGGAATGCGTCGGATAAAGATCCAGTAAAGCTTAAATGGGTCCTTTATTCCGTTCCGTCAAAGCTTGGTGACTGGCCGGAAGTGGAGGAGGCTTTAAATAAGTACTCCGCGGAAAAGATCGGCGTGACCTGCGAATTTGTTTATCTTGATAAAGATGAATTAAGTGAGACCATTTTGGACGGGCATGAATACGACATTGCCTTTACGTGTAACTGGTGGAATGATTTTGCAAAGAACGTATCGGCTGGGAATTTCAGGGATTTAACGGACGATCTTGACAATTATCCAAACCTTAAGGAAACGGTATTGGATTCAGCCTGGGCCGGAACTAAGATCAATGACAGGATTTATGCGATCCCGCATATGAAGGATATAGGGTGTGAAGTATTCTGGATACTTGACAGTAACTATTTCCTGAAAGAGAAAGGCTTCGAGAAAGACCTTGATATTTCGTTTGAGGAAATAGAGTCATACCTTAAGGCCTATAAGGAAGATCACCCGGATGATTATCCCATAAAAGTCGCTTCATCGGGCATAACGTCATGGCAGGCTGCCCTTGTAGACTGGCTTAACATGGATACCCTTATAGGGCTTGACTGGGATGCGCAGGGGACAGATCAGGAATACACGGTTAAAAGCGCGCTCGAGATCCCGGCATGGAAAAAGCGGCTTGAAACTGTTCATAAATGGTATGAGATGGGTTATATAAATCCGGATGCACCGGAGCTTGAGAGTATGCCGCGTGCGGAATCCGGAGTCGTTCAGTCGGGACAGGGCTGGTTTGGTGCAGAATCAATATGGGCGAACACCATCAAGAGGCCGATATATATTTCCCGGTTCGACGGACCGTACTTAAGTACATCATCTATCCAGGCCATGACTGCAGTGAGCAGCTTTAGCGAACATCCGGAAGAAGCGCTTAAGCTTATCGAACTTATGAATACGGATCCGTGGTATCGCGAAACGGCCCGTTACGGTATTGAGGGCAAGCACTATATCAGGAATTATGACGGTACCGTGATCCGCACCGAAGAGGGTAACGAGAATGTGAGCGTCCAGGCCTATGCGCAGGGCCATGTGATCCTTGGTGCTCTTGAAGCTTCACAGTTCCCGGAAGTGCCTACCGACATCCATCAGTGGGAGAAGACGATGGCCAGCTATGCCAATGCGACCGTATCCGTCTGCATGGGCTTCACGCCTGATTTAAGTGCGGTCGGCCCCGAATGTGAGGAGATAAAAAAGGTAGTCACCAAATACCGTCCGGAATTATATACCGGAAAAGGCGATCCCGATAAGATCATACCTGAAATGTTAAGCAGCATGGAGGATGCGGGCCTTAGAAAGGTTATAAGCGAGATCCAGCGGCAGCTTGACGAAGTTAAGGATAAATAAGCAATGCGCGTACTGATAGCGGAAGATGAAGTGGCAACGGCGAAGGCATTAAAGCTGCTTCTTGAAAAAGCAAAATATTCGGTTGATATAGTCCATACGGGAACGGACGCATGGGACTATATCAGCATGGGTTCATATGAAGTCATCGTTCTTGACATCATGATGCCGGGACTAAGCGGCATCGATGTCCTTACAAAAATGCGTAAGGAGCATATCACCACACCGGTCCTTTTACTTACAGCCAAAGCGGAGATAGAAGACAGGATAGCCGGGCTTGATGCCGGCGCGGACGATTATCTTCCGAAGCCTTTTGCAACGGGCGAACTTATTGCGCGTGTGAGAGCACTCGGGCGCCGCAGCGAAAATTATTCGGATTCCGAAAAGAAGGCCGGGAACTTAACGCTTGACGGCAACCGTTTTATGATGAACGTCGGTGATAAGAGCGTCAACCTTACCAACAAGGAATTCCAGCTTATGGAGCTTTTCATAAATCATCCCGGGTATGTTTTTTCAACGGATCATCTTATGGAAAAGATATGGGGGCTGGATACCGATTCTGAAATAGATGTCGTATGGACACATATAGGTTTTGTGCGCAAAAAGCTAAGAAGCATAGGCGCGGATGTTGAGATAAAGACGATACGCGGAGCGGGATATTCGCTTTCGGAGGTCTGATATGTTAAAGAAGATGCGAAGGAGAGTCATACTGGCGGCAATGGCGGCCTTTGCTGCGGTCATATTACTGATCGCGGTCCTTGTCAATGCCGTAAATTATGCGGTTGTCACAGACCGCGCGGATGACACCCTTTCTGCGATCCTTAAGTTTGAAGAGCGAAGTCCCAAGGAGCGCGGGCCTAAAGAACCGGATCCGGGCGCTGGCGGACCTTCGAATGGTGAGCCGGGTAAGCCGCCCGAGAGGCCGTTTACGGGGCTGCCCGATGTCGAAGCAAACTACATGACAAGGTTTTTTACCGTTCGGTTTGATTCTGCAGGCGAAGTTATATTTACATCCGTCGATTACATAGCGGCGATAGGTGAGTCCGATGCGGTTTTATACGCTAAGGAGGTCCTTAAAAAGGGATCGGATCACGGCTACATGAAGGCATACAGGTATGTTAAGGAAGTGATCGGAGATGAGACTGTGGTCATATTCCTTAATACATCGCGTGAGCAGCAGTCCATGCTCTCGCTGCTTGTACTGACGATCGTCATATCGTTTGTGAGCCTGCTTATCGTATTTCTGCTCGTGACTCTGCTTTCGAGGAGGGCAATAAGGCCGTATGCCAACAATATAAAGCAGCAGAAGCGCTTCATCACGGACGCGAGCCACGAGCTTAAGACGCCGCTTACATCGATCTCAACAAGCCTTGATGTGCTTACGATGGAGCACGGCGAGGATGAATGGACAGAAAACATAAGGAAGCAGACCGGACGCATGAGCAGGCTGGTAAACGAGCTTGTGACTCTTTCAAGGCTTGATGAAGAATCACCTCTGCCGGATAAGGAGGAGTTTTCACTGAGCAACGCGGCGTGGGAGATCGCGGATGTGTACATGCCGCAGGCAAAGGCTCAGGGGAAGAACTTTTCGGTGGAGATAGAAGAAGATGTTTCACTGTTTGGGGATAAGTCATCGATCCAGCAGATGCTTTCGGTGCTCCTTGATAATGCGGTAAGGTATTCCGATGAGAAAGGTGATATAAGGTTCAGTTTAAGCAAAAAGAAGAACAGGGTATATATAGAAGTGTTCAATACCTGCGATTATGAGACGGCACCGGATACGGAGCGCCTGTTTGACCGCTTTTACCGCCCGGATGAATCAAGGGATTCAAAGACCGGCGGCAGCGGCGTGGGGCTGTCGATAGCACGGGCGGTAGCCCAGGCGCACGGCGGAAAGATAACCGCCAGCTGCCCAAGCGGGAAAACGATGACGATAAAGGTTAGTTTATAAAAGGCTCAAAAGAGCCTTTTTTTATTTCAGGTTCATTTCAGGTTGGGCAAATATAATGCACTTAACAAAGCTGAAGGGAGGACGTTAAATGGGTGAGAATAAGCGCTTCAGACATGAGCTTAAATATGAGATAGCTTATACCGATTACCTTGCCATGCGGGAGCGGCTTAAGAGGATAATGAAGACCGACCCCCATGTATCAAAGGACGGACGCTACAGGATAAGGAGCATCTATTTTGACAACAGTGACGACAAGGCACTTAAGGAAAAGATCGACGGAGTGGGAAAGCGCGAGAAGTTCAGGATAAGGTATTACAACGATGACTTTTCGTTTATCACACTCGAAAAAAAGTTAAAGATCGATGACCTGTGTTTAAAATGCGATGCGCCGATCACCGAGGAAGAATGCAGGAAGATACTTGCAGGGGACTTATGGTTTATGAAGGATCATAAGGAAGAACTGGTGCGTGAGCTTTACGCCAAGATGCATTATCAGCGGTTAAAACCAAGGGTGCTCGTATCATACACCAGGGAGCCGTACATTTATCCGCCGGGGAATGTCAGGGTCACGTTTGATTCTGCGATAAGGACAAGCCTTTATACGCAGGAATTCCTGACAAAGGAAGTAAAGGATATAAGCGCGACGGAACGGCCGGGGGATATGATACTCGAAGTCAAATACGATGCGTTCCTGCCCGGGATCATACGGGATATCGTCCAGGTTAAGGGAATAAGGCAGCAGGCATTTTCGAAATACGGCGCCTGCAGGAGATACGGATAAATAGTTTACATAAAATAGAACCAACAAAGAAACAGTTATAAAACAGGAGGTACTAATATGTCATTCAACGATATCTTTAAATCAAGTTTTTTGGAAAGCGTAACCGAGTTTTCAACGATGGATACCCTGATAGGTATGCTGTTTGCCCTCGTTATAGGGCTGTTCATTTTTGTGATCTATAAAAAGACATTCACCGGGATCATGTATTCAACCGGATTTGCGATGTCACTCGTTGGACTGTCGCTTGTAACGACGCTTGTGATCATGGCGGTAACGTCAAACGTAGTGCTCTCCCTTGGTATGGTCGGTGCGTTGTCGATCGTCCGTTTCAGGGCAGCCATCAAGGAACCCATGGAGATAGTTTTCTTATTCTGGTCACTCGCGGTCGGCATAGTCATAGGCGCGGGAATGATACCTCTTGCAGTTATCGGTTCACTCATCATCGGCGTCATCCTTGTAGTGTTTGCAAACCGCAAGCTTGGCAGCACGCCTTACATCCTTATCGTTAACTGCGCGGATGAAAAGGCCGAGGAGAATGCACTTAACATCATCGAGAAGTCGGTTGACAAATACATCGTAAAGGCCAAGACGGTAAACGATGCAGGCGTTGAGCTTACGACCGAGATACGCATAAAAGATGCAGCCACAAGCTTTGTTAACCGCGTGAATGAGATAAGCGGTGTATCGGGTGCGACATTGGTTACTTTCAATGGAGAATACGTATAAGTCAGATTTTACGGGTGATTAGTTATGATCAACAACAAACATATATCCAAGATAATAATAGCCATCATGTCCGTCGCCGTGATCCTGTGCATCCTGGCCGTCACGTTTTCGGACAAGCTCGAGGACATTTTAGGCGACCGGACCGTAAAAATGGAATATGAGACGGAGCTTTTCGATACAGATGAGATCATAAGCATCAACATAGACATGGACGAGGAAGAGTGGACAAAGATGCTTGAGAATGCAACGAGCGAAGAATACTACGTATGCGATGTTACGGTCAACGGCAAAACGTTTAAAAACGTTGCGATAAGGCCTAAGGGCAACACGAGCCTGTCATCTATTGCCATGAATCCTGATACGGACCGATACAGCTTTAAGCTTGAGTTCGATCACTTCGTGGAAGGGCAGACATGCTGGGGACTTGATAAGCTGATCCTTAACAATGACTACGCTGATGCCACCAATATGAAGGAAGCCATAGTATACGATATGTTCAATTATATCGGAGCGGACGCATCGCTTTATAACTACGCGAAGGTATCATTAAACGGCGAATACTGGGGCGTGTACTTAGCACTCGAGGCGGTTGAGAAGAGCTTTATGCTGCGTAACTTCGGTACCCAGGACGGTGAACTTTATAAGCCCGACAGCATGGAGATCGGCGGCGGCAATAAGGATTCATCATCGGGCGGCGGCCCCGGCGGATTCCCCGGAGGAGAAAAACCCGAAGGCATGCCTGATTTCGATCCCGAAAACATGCCTGATATGGGGGATTTCAAGCCCGGAGAGATGCCGGATTTCGGAGACTTCGATCCATCGAACATGCCCACACCTCCTGATTTCGAAGCTGACGGCAGTAATGAAGCAGCGGGTGATTCTGACAGCAACAGGCCCGGCGGCGGTGGCGGTCCGTCCATGGGAGGAAAGGGCGCAAACTTAAACTACACGGACGATGACCTTGACAGCTACGAGACGATATGGGAAGGCGAGATAACGGACACCAGCAAGGGCGATCACCGCAGGGTTGTAACGGCGCTTAAGAACATAAGCGAAGGCACTGATCTTGAAAAGTACCTTGACATAGACAATATCCTTAAATACATGGCGGTCCACGCCTTCGCGGTCAACATGGATTCGCTTTCGGGCAACATGGCGCACAACTACTATCTGTATGAATACAACGGGCAGCTAAACATGTTCCCGTGGGACTACAACCTCTCATTCGGCGGGATGTCGGCAGGCAAGTCGGAAGGCGCCGATGATATGATAAACGATGCGATAGACACGCCGTTTGACGGTACCGACTTTTTCGATGCGCTGCTTGAAAACGAGGAGTATCTTGAGATATACCACGGATACTTAAGGCAGCTTGCCGAAGAATATGTTGAAGGCGGACGCTTTGAGGAAGTATATTCCCGTATCAGGAACCAGATAGATGAGCTGGTTGAAACCGATCCCACTGCGTTTTACAGCGGTGATGAATATGAAGCTGCAGCGGAAATGCTTCATGAAACGATCCTGCTTCGCGCAGAGAGCGTGATCGGTCAGCTTAACGGTACGATCCCCTCGACCGACGAAGGACAGAAGGCTGATTCTTCCTCACTTATCGATGCATCGGAAATAGATATAAGCACCATGGGAACCTTTAACATGGGCGGCGTTAAGGAAGGAGAGGAAGGCAAGCGCCGCGGCGGCAGGACAAAGGCGGGAGGGGCGCCCGGAAACGGTATGCGGCCGTCCTTTGAAGGAATGCCGGGGCAGGCGTCGACAGTAAACCTTTCAAAGAACATAATATTCCTTGGGGCATGCATGGGCCTGGCGCTTATCGTATTGTTTGTGATAAAAAAACGTGTTAGAATCAGGTGGTAAACTATCACGGAAACAATCGGAGCAGAACATATGCATGCAAAGGGAACTAAAATGAATTGGTTCAGGGCAGTGTTGGTTTCACTGCCCTTTTTCGTTTTGACTCTTTTCTGGCAGGCGTATGACTATGTCGTTCCCCTGATACTTTCGGGGCATTATAAACTGTCCACCACCGTGTATTCGATGGTCATGTCCGCGGACAACGTGATAGCGCTTATCTTCCTGCCTCTGTTCGGCGCACTTTCCGACAGGATATCCGGAAAGCTCGGACGGCGCACGCCCCTTATACTGATCGGTACGTTTGGCGGCATGGCAGGACTTTTGTTTATGATCCTTGAAGATAAAAAAGCCGTGACGGGTACATCTTCATTTCTGCCGTTCCTTATATTCCTGCTCATATCCGTTTTTTTCATGAGCATGAACCGGGCGCCGGGCGCCGCGATAGTCACCGACAGCTTTGTCCGCCCGCAGCGTACCAAGGCAAATGCGGTACTTAACCTGATGGCGGGTTTTGCCGGCGTGATCTTCGGCATAGTCGGACATATGCTCATAACCGAACAGGGAGGCGTTACGGTATTTACCGGATGCCTTGTGTTTGTTATCATCGCAATGACATTAGGAACGCTGCTTTATCTTGCAAGCGTGCGCGAAAACCGCTTTGTTGAGGAGGTACGTGCGAAGAATCACGCGCTCGGCCTTATCGATGAAAAGACCGATGAAAACAACAGTGCACCGACGAGCCTTACGGCGGATGAGAAAAAAAGCCTTATAATGATCCTTACTTCGGTGCTTTTTATCTATATGGGCTATAACGGGTTCCACACGCATTATACGAACTTCCTTGTAAGGCATTTAAATAAAAGCGCTTCATGGACAGGACCTTACCTTACGGAAGTGGGAGTGGGGATGCTCATGATGATCCCGGCTGCATTTATAACGGCAAAGCTTGGCAGGAAAAGGAGCAGCCTTGTAGGGATGGCGGCTCTTACAACGGGATTTTTCGGTGTGAGTACGGTAACCGCGCAGCATCCGGGGAGCATTTATCTGTGGTTTTTTATAGCGGCGATGGGATTCCCGCTTTTTGCGATAAACTTAGGGCCGATGGTGCTTGAACTCGGAAAGGACAGTGATTCGGGGCGTTACATGGGCTTTTACTACGCGGCCGTAACGGGCGCCCAGATAATAACGCCGACGCTTGCAAGCTTTTTTATAAATGCGCACGGGTACGGGATCATCGGAGTTTACGGAGCGATATGTACCCTGACGGCGTTTTTGCTGATGTTCCCGGTTAAACACGGGGACGTTAAACCTGATTTCATGCGGGCATTCAGGGATTCGACAGAGGTGGAATAATATGAGAAGAATATTAATTACAAACGATGACGGAATAGATGCCGACGGCATAGTAAGGCTGACACAGGCGGCGGTCAGATTCGGTGAGGTATGGGTCGTGGCTCCGATACATCAAAGGAGCGCGGCGTCACACAGTATCACGCTGCGCCAGCCCATCGATATTTATCCGCATGATTTTCCGGTGCCGGGAGTCAGGGCGTTTTCATGCAGCGGGACACCTGCCGACTGCGTGCGCGTCGGAAGCCTCGGGGTTATGTCCGAAAAACCGGACATATTATTATCGGGGATTAATTTCGGATACAACGTTGCTACGGACATCCAGTATTCGGCAACGGCCGGAGCGGCGTTTGAAGGCTCCTTCCAGGGATTTACGTCGATAGCGCTGTCCGAGCATTTAAACGGCTGCCATGAAGTCACGGATGCATATCTTGACAGCATGCTCGAGGAATATATTGATATAAAACTCGGCTACGGCCAGATACTTAACATCAATTTCCCGGGCTGTGAGCTTAAGGATTTTAAAGGCATTTCAAGGGATTGCAGAACATCGCATGATTCTTTCTTCCATGACGGATATAAGGTCATCGAAGAGCTTGAAAACGGCGGCCGCAGGTATTTTGTCGATGGCATACATAACGAACAGGCTGAGGAGGGCACGGATTTTCGGGCGGTGGTAAATAACCGTATTGCGGTCGGAATTGTCAATAATGTGGGCTGAAATATTGATTTTTGCCATAATCAGGTAGTAAAATACAGATATATATACATTTGGGGGTGAAAGTGATGAATAAGAAAGCAAAGTCAGTAACAATTAAGCAGAAACTGATGAACTACGTGCTTAAATCGCTTACGACGGTGGCAGTGTGTTTCACGGTGGTGCTTGGCGGCGTTGCTCTTGTTTTTCTTATAAGCCAGACAAATAAGATACAGGATGCCGAGACAAAGTACGTGCATCAGGAGATAAGTACCTGGTATTCGGAGCGTATCTCCGAACTGCGTACGATGCAGCAGACGATAGATCATTATGACATGACTGCCGATCCGGCCTATGATGTTCTATCATATCTTGCCGGTGAGCTTTCGGAAAATGAATCAAAGGGAATATTCGATTATTATATCGGAATGAGCGATACAACCTGTTATTTTGGCGGCGGCTGGGAGCCGGCTCCCGGCGAGTACGATCCGACTTCAAGGGACTGGTACAAGGAAGCGGTCTCAAGGAACGATCTTTATGTATCCGAGGCATATGTTGACGCCGAGACCGGACGCGTCGTAATAACCATATCGCTGCCGCTGCATGAGAACGGTAAGATAGTCGGCGTTCTGGCGGCGGATATCTTCACGGATGATATACAGAAGATAGCATCTTCTTCTTTTGATGATAAGTCGACCAAATATGTTGTGCTCATCGACAACGCCGGAACGGTCATCTCACATAAAAATGCCGCCTTCCTTCCTACGGTGGATGCTCAGGAAAACGAGATAATGACGGATTATAAAACGGCTAAGGTACCTGCCGGAGTTATCGGTTCCAAGTCACTTACAAAGAAGATAGGTTCCGACTATAAGGGAGCCTTCAGGGTATACACGGGAAGCGTTATCGAAGCGGCGGGAGCATCCGTTATCGTGGTCGATACGGGACTGCATTATTACGGCGGCGTGCTCATCTTCTTCATATGCTGTATCGTGCTCATAATCGCAAGCTTCATCATAAGCAGGAAAACGGCGGCAAAGCAGCTGTATCCGCTGCTCGATCCATTATCCGAGCTTATGAACGTTGCGGAAAACATGTCGCAGGGACGCCTTGATTATGAGGCTCAGTATGTTGTCGATGACGAGATCGGAACCCTGTGTAAGGCGATAGAAAAATCCAACCGGTCCATTCAGGAATACATCGATGATGTATCCTTAAAGCTTGAGGCTATATCAAACGGCGATCTTACAGCAAGGGTCGATATGGATTACATCGGCGATTTTGAGGCTTTAAAGGAATCGATAAATAAAATATCAGAATCACTCAATACTTCGATGAAGACCATACTTGACGCAGCCGATGCCGTGCATGAAAAGGCACAGAACGTATCAAACGAAGCATCGGGACTTGAGACAAACGTACTTGACGTTACACAGCTTGTCGATGAAGCAAATTCACAGATATATGATGTTAAGGAGCGCTTCGATGTGAGCCTTAACCAGACAAGGGATTCGATGCAGCTGTCAATGGATGCGAACGAGGCTTTAAGCAGGTGCTATGAGCAGCAGGAGGCACTGCTTGCCGCAATGAACCGGATTTCGGAAAAGTCAAGCGCGATCGCCGATATCATCAATATAATCGAGAACATCGCATCGCAGACGAACCTGCTTGCGCTTAACGCATCGATCGAGGCGGCAAGGGCGGGAGAATCAGGCCGCGGATTTGCCGTTGTAGCTGACAATGTCCGTGAGCTTGCCGAGCAGACATCAAGCGCGGTAGCAAATTCGGGCACGCTCATTGAGGAATCGGTTGCGGCTGTAAAGGAAGGCAGCAGGCTGGTTAACGAAACATCCGAATCGATGCGTGAAGTGGTTGAAAAGACCGATCGCGTCAATAAACAGATATCAATGGTTGCCGATGCTATCAGGGAGGATTCCAAGATACTTGATGATATAGCAAGGCGCATAGGCAGCATGGAGAACTTCGCCGATACAACGAAGACAACCTCCAAGGACTGCGTTGATATGTCACAGGGCTTATACGCCGAAGTCGACAGGATGCATGAGATAGTCGGCAGGTTCGAGATATAGATTACCGTCATTTAGTTGGAAGGACCGCATGAACCTCGAGATATTTGAAAACGTGATCATGCTCATGGCTGCCATACTGGGGCTGTTGAGCGCACTGTTTCGGTATATTGAATTCAGGAAACCCGGCTGGTTGTACGTAGCCGGTTATTTCCTTGCAAATCTTTTGAGCGCATATTATTGGACCACCTATTCCTTTGTAATGGGTGATTATCCGGAAGTGTCGGCTTTTGTCGCGTATTTTGGGTGGAATGTAGGTTACATAATATTGCTCATTGCGGTTCTTAAGCTGCGGCCTATGGGTATGGGAAAGTACATAAATCCTCTTATGTTCCTTCCCGTGCCGTTAAATGTCCTGCAGTTCTTTATCTATATCCAATACGGAGGTTTCCTTAACAATTTATATACGCTTATCATAGTTACGGCGATCGCCTGCATATCCTTAAACGTAATACTTTACTGGTTTAAGAACAGAAAAAGCGGAGCGCATTTTCCGTACTTTCATACTGTGGTACTGATATACATAGCCGCTGAGTACGGCATGTGGACGTCTTCCTGTTATGCATGGCCGAGTGATCTGCTTAATCCGTACTATTACAGTGCTTACATTTCGTATATCGTGCTTGTCCTGTTTGCATGGGCTGTAGGAAAAGATTATGAAGCCGAGGGTTTTGAACACCCGGAAAAAAACAGTACCGAGATGCGGCTTCAGGTAATACTTCAGGCAATAGTATCGATCATCATCCTGGGCGGCTGTTTCGGAGGTTATTACCTTGCGGGACTTTTAAAAGGCATCATGCCGGCCGGATCGGGTGAGGAGCAGGTAAATAAGGCGATCGCAAGTACCCTGTTTGTCGTATCCGTAATGCTTGATATAATCATACTTTTCGTTGTCTATATCATAACCTACAGGTACAAGAACCTTGCAAAAAAAGCACCGGCGGCAAAAAAACGCAGCAGGTTCAATTTTGTGTTTACATTGCTTGTGACTCTTGCGCTTATGATCTTTGTCGTGGCTTATACATCAAGGCTTTTTTACCGGGTGTCCGTAAACAGCTTATTCGGCTCCGGTGAGGATAAGGCAGCTTCGACCGCGACCGAACTTGAGAATTATCTTGTCATCGCACAGTCAACCCTCGGAGTTGTTGCGGACAGCGTGGATCTTATGATAAAGGGCGGAGAATCACAGGAGGTGATCTGCGAATATCTTGTCGATCAGACAAAGAATCAGCAGCAGCATCTGGATGAGAATTTCACGGGTTTTTACGGATATGTCCGGGGCGAATACATGGACGGGCTTGAGTGGGTGCCGCCTGAGGGGTATGAGCCTACGGAAAGGGACTGGTATAAGGAGGCTCTAAAGGGCGAAGGAAAGACCATAATCTGTTCGCCGTACCTTGATGCACAGACAGGTTCGATGGTCATAACGATCTGCAGGCTTTTATCGGATGGGAAAGATGTTGTGGCACTTGATGTTATCGTTGACCACATACAGGATATAACAGATCAGATCGATATAAACGGCAAGGGCTACGGGATGATCGTTAACAGCGATGACCTGATAGTAGCTTACCCGGGCAGGGAGTATAACGGCGAGCGATTCTCGGATGTCTTCGGAGGCGATCTGCTTGATTCTGTCATAAAGACTGAGAGAGGAACACTTGATACCGTTGTGAGGGGCGAGGACAGTACCGTATTCGTAAGCCTTGTGATGAAACAGTGGTACGTCGTCATTGTGGTGAGCGACGATGAACTGTTTAAGGAAATGTATGACCAGATGTCGGTCAGCATTGTCGTATTCCTTATAATCTATGCCCTTATCTCCTTCTTCTATTACCTGGGATACAAGAACGAGCAGGCGTATGGCAAGAAGGTCGAAGAAATGAAGGTCGGCCGTCAGAAACAGGAATATGAGGCACAGGTGCTTAAGCTAGAAAAGCTTTCGGCGGATGAAGCAAACAGGGCGAAGAGCAGCTTCCTTGCCGATATGTCGCATGAGATACGTACGCCCATAAACGCGATACTCGGCATGAACGAGATGATCCTGCGTGAGGCAAAGGATAAGGACATAAGGGAGTACGGGCGAAACATTCAGGTTTCGGGCAACAACCTTTTGCAGCTTGTCAACAGCATCCTTGACTTTTCAAAGATCGAGGACGGTAAGATGGAGATCGTGCCGGTCCGTTACAGCACGAGCGCTCTTATCACCTATCTTGTAAATTCAATATCCGAGCGGGCCGATGCCAAGGGGCTTAACTTTAAGACAGACATCGATCCCAAACTGCCGAAGGAACTTTACGGCGATGATACACGTATAAACCAGGTCATCATGAACCTGCTAACGAATGCGGTAAAATACACGCATGAAGGTTCCGTGACTCTTACAATGCAGGCAAGGGAGAAGAAGAAGGGCAGGGTAAAGCTGTTCGTCGATGTTACGGATACCGGGATCGGTATTAAGGAAAGCGATATGGATAAGCTTTTTGAATCATTTGAGAGGCTTGATGTCGTACGTAACCGGAACATTGAAGGAACGGGACTCGGAATGGCGATAGTAACAAAGCTCCTGGCGCTGATGAACAGCGAACTTAAGGTGAGGAGCGAGTATGGCCTGGGTTCGTCATTCTCGTTTGAGCTGTGGCAGAAGATAGAGGATGATACCGAGCTTGGCGAGTACACGCCCGGGTTTGATAAAAAGGATGATCCCGGCTCATACAGGGAATCGTTTACCGCTCCTGATGCGCATGTGCTCATCGTCGATGATACAAAAGTCAACTTAACCGTTGCGATAAACCTGCTTAAGAAAACAGGAGTTAAGATAGACACTGCATTAAGCGGTGATGAGGCGATCGGGCTTGCAAAACAGAATGATTACGATGTCATCCTTATGGACCAGCGTATGCCCGGGATGGATGGAACGCAGACGCTTAAGGAGATAAGGGCTCTTGAGAATAAGCGTAATCACGATACTCCGGTCATCTGCCTTACCGCCGATGCGATAAGGGGTGCAAGGGAAAAGTACATGGAGGAGGGATTCTCCGATTATCTTACAAAGCCTATAGATGGAGCATTGCTTGAGCGTATGCTGCTTACTTACCTTCCCGAGGATAAGGTGACTCTGACCGGGGCTGAAGATATGACTGCGGCTGAGGATGAGTCATTACCGGTTAAGGAAACCACGGACGATCCGCTGTTTGCCGCACTTAAGGCAGAAGGCGTTGATACCGACAAAGGTCTTGCGTATTCTCAGAAGGATAAGGAATTATACCGTACAGTCCTTACCGATTATGCGGCAGGCGCGGCCGAGCGCATCCTGCTCCTTAAGGAGCATTACGATAGTAAAAACTGGGATGATTACGGCATATATGTTCATGCTCTTAAGAGCACATCTGCGATGATAGGCGCAAATGACCTGTCTGCCATAGCCGCAGGCCTTGAAAAGGCAGCAGGAGATAAGGACGTAACTGTCATTAACAGGGATCATGAAAAAGCCATGGAAATGTATGATTCTCTGGTTGCGGTCATAAAGGGCTTTGTACAGACAGATGATGATAAGGACGCAAAGGCATCTGTCTCGGACAGCGGCTATGAAGTCCTTGAATTCATGCCGGCGGATGAAAATGATGACGGTACCCATTGAAAAATCGGCAGGTTTTTTGTATAGTGATTGAGTGAGTTTAGTCTGGTGAAGCAGGAAAGGGACGAAAAATGTCTTGGTCCGAAACATTTCAAAGATGTTTTATAAATGAAGACAGGTATAAGCTGCTGCTTAGCGGTATCGGTGTGACCATAAAGGTATCTCTGCTTGCGATCGTCATCGGTATTGCGATCGGTTTCCTTATTGCGCTTTGTAATCTCTCCAAAAAGAAGCCGCTTAAGGTGATAGGCAAGGTATATACGGATGTCATAAGGGGCACGCCGTCGGTGACGCAGCTTATGATCATCTACTTTGTCATATTCGCAACGATAAACTGGTCCAAGTGGATAATCGCGGCGATAGCGTTCGGGATAAATTCCGGCGCATATGTTTCCGAGATCATAAGGGCAGGCATACTGTCGATCGACAGGGGCCAGACGGAGGCGGGAAGGTCACTTGGACTTAACGCAAAGCAGACAATGCTATACATCGTGGTTCCGCAGGCTGTAAAGAACATTTTCCCTGCGATGGGCAATGAGTTTATCACACTCATAAAGGAAACCGCGATAGTCGGATACGTCGGACTTATGGATATACAGAAGGCGGGCGATTTCATAAAGAGCGCGACATATGAAGCGTTCATGCCGCTCGTGGGTACGGCCATAATCTATTTTGTTATGATAAAGCTCTTAACGATAGCTCTCGGAAAATACGAGGCTCATCTTCGGAAGTCAGAGGTTCGTTAAATGATCAAAGTAAATAACCTGCATAAAAGTTTCAATGATCTTGAGGTCCTTTCGGGTATAACCGAGGAGATAGACGAAGGTGAAGTGGTCGTTGTGATCGGCCCTTCAGGTTCGGGGAAAAGTACTTTTCTTCGGTGTCTTAACCTTCTTGAAACACCGGATGACGGTGAAGTGTTCATAGACGGTGAGCAGATAAACCTTCCCGGTGTGGATGTTGACAGGTTAAGGCAGAAGATGGGAATGGTCTTCCAGCACTTTAATCTGTTTCCGCATCTTACGGTGCTTGAAAACATAACGCTTGCACCCGTAAAGCTTAATAAGATGACGCCCGAACAGGCAAATGATAAGGCCATGAAGCTGCTTGAGAGGGTCGGACTTACCGAGAAGGCAAACGACTATCCCGCTTCGCTTTCGGGCGGACAGAAGCAGCGTATCGCGATCGCAAGGGCGCTTGCCATGGAGCCTGAGATCCTGCTGTTTGACGAGCCGACATCCGCCCTCGATCCCGAGATGGTAGGCGAGGTTCTGGATGTTATGAAAAAACTCGCAAAGGACGGTATGACGATGGTCGTTGTCACTCACGAGATGGGCTTTGCAAGGGAAGTGGGTACAAGGCTTCTGTTCATAGATGAAGGAAAGGTGCTTGAGAAGGGCACGCCGGATGAGGTGTTAAACCACCCGAGGGAAGAAAGGACGATAGCGTTTTTAAGTAAGGTGCTTATATAAATTTTTATATAAAAGGAGAAAGATTATGAAAAAGATTATCGCAGTATTATTAACAGTTTCAATGGCTGCATTGGCTTTAACGGGATGCGGTTCAAAGGGATCAAAGTCAAACGAGATCACCTTCGGTACAAATGCGGAGTTCCCTCCGTTTGAGTATGTTACCTCATCGGGTACGATAGGTGAATACGACGGTATCGATATAGCGATCCTTAAGGCTATAGGCGAAGATACGGGCAAGGAGATAAAGATCGAGAACATGGAGTTTGACTCACTTCTTATCGCCCTGCAGAACGGCCAGATCGATGCCGTTATCTCAGGTATGACGATAACCGAGGAAAGGTCGAAGTCGGTTGATTTTTCACATCCTTACTACGAGGCTACGCAGGTCATGATCGTTGATCAGAATTCCGACATCAAAACGGCAGCCGACATGGAAGGCAAGAAGATCGTCGTTATCCAGGGCTACACCGGCGAGCTTTGCGTACAGGATCTCGGATTTGAATATGAAGCGTTCAAGAAGGGTACCGAGGCCATCCTTGAGCTTAACAACGGCAAGTGTGATGTTGTGGTGCTTGATTCTGCGACAGCTCAGAAGTATGTAAAGGATAACCCGAACTTAAAGATAGTTGAAGACAGGGATTCATTTGAGGTCGAGGAATACGGCATCGCTGTAAAGAAGGGCAACACCGAGCTGCTTAACGCGATCAACGCATCCATAGACAAGATGCTCTCCGACGGAAGGATCGCCGAGTGGAGCGTAAGCTACTCCGAGCAGTAAATTTAAATTGTAAACAGCCGGATTATAGTTTATAATCAGAAGTGGCTTTATAATTGTTTAGAGGAGGTATGGACTATGAAGAATTTTTCGGTTAAGCATATAGTTGCCACCGGTATAGGAGCGGCACTCTTCTTTGTACTGGGAAGGTTCGTTGCGATCCCGAGCGGTATCCCGAATACCAACATTTCCATCCAGTATGGACTGTTAGCATTCATCGCAGCCGTTTTCGGACCGATCGCGGGTCTGCTTTCGGGACTTATAGGTCACTTTTTCATCGACTTTTCATTCGGCTGGGGCATCTGGTGGAGCTGGGTTATCGCTTCGGCTGTATGCGGCGGCATAATAGGATTTTTAACGAGAAAGCTTAAGATCGATGAAGGCGAGTTCGACAAGGCCGGTATCGTTAAGTTTAATTTCTTCCAGTTGGTGGCACATCTTATATCATGGGCGGTGATCGCACCGATACTTGATATACTTATTTATGACGAGCCTGCGAATAAGGTATTCGTACAGGGACTTGTAAGTGCGGGTGTTAATGTGGTTACAACTGCGGTTGTAGGTACGCTTTTATGCATCGCCTATGCTGCTTCGATACCCAAGAAGGGCAGCCTTAAGGAAGAGGACTAAACCAATCTGTGATGTTTAAGGGGTGGGCTTTATAACCTGCCCCTTTTTTATTCGATATGGACAGGGACATATTATTACAATTCAGTGATTTCGGTTTCCAGTATAATGCGCAGTCAGGTCCGACACTTTTCGACATTGACTTAACACTTAAGCGCGGCGAGCGTATCCTTATCGCCGGGCCTTCGGGTTGTGGGAAAAGTACGCTCGTTCACTGCATAAACGGCCTCATCCCATTTTCGTATAAGGGGAAGATGACAGGGAGCCTTAAGATAAAAGGCAGGGAGAGCAGGGATCTGAGCCTGTTTGAAATATCGCATACGGTAGGCACGGTGCTTCAGGATTCCGATGCGCAGTTTGTGGGCATGACGGTCGCTGAGGATATAGCGTTTGCGCTTGAGAATGACTGTGTCGGTGAGCCCTTGCTGCATGAAGGCGTCATGGAAGCCGCCAAACTGGTTAATGTAAACGACTATCTTACGCATGCTCCCGGTGAACTTTCCGGAGGTCAGAAGCAGAGGGTGTCGGTTGCGGGTGTGCTTGTTGACGATGTTGACATACTTGTTTTCGATGAGCCCCTTGCAAACCTTGATCCCGCAACGGGAAAACAGGCGATCGAGCTTATAGATGACATGCAGAAAAAGACCGGGGCGGCGGTCATAATAGTGGAACACAGGCTGGAGGATGTGCTGCATCGCAGCGTTGACAGGGTGGTCCTTATGTCCGAAGGCAGGATAGTTGCGGATGTACCTGCGGATGAACTGCTTTCGGGTACGCTGCTTTCCGATTGCGGAGTAAGGGAACCGCTCTATATAACGGCGCTTAAGTATGCCGGCGTTGATATAACCGCTGATAAGCATCCGGCTTCTCTTGATACAATAAAGCTTACCGATGACGATAAGAAAAAGGTACTTAAGTGGTATGAAAATGCGGCAAGGAAACAGGACGGGGGCAGCATGCCCGAACTGCTTAAGGCGGATAAGCTTGACTTTACGTACGAAAACGGAAAAGTGCACGCTTTAAGGGACATATCCGTTTCATTTACACAGGGCGAAATGGCTGCGATAGTAGGAACCAACGGTGCCGGAAAATCAACCTTTGCAAAGGTGATATGCGGGTTTGAAAACCAGACCGGCGGGCACATTTATTATAAAGGCGGGGATTTTGACGGACTGAGCATCAAGGAGAGGGCGGAAAGTATCGGATATGTGATGCAGAATCCCAACCAGATGATATCCAAGGTATTTATTTACGATGAAGTCGCGCTGGGACTTGTTACCAGGGGACTGCCTCAGGATGAGATAGATAAAAGGGTTGAGAAGGCGCTTAGGATATGCGGATTATGGCGCATGCGCAAGTGGCCCGTGTCGGCTCTTTCCTTCGGCCAGAAGAAGAGGGTAACGATAGCATCGATCCTGGTACTGGATCCCGAGATGATAATCCTCGATGAGCCGACGGCGGGACAGGACTATCGTCACTACACCGAGATAATGGAATTTCTGCTTGACCTTAACAGGCAGGGCATAACCGTGGTCATGGTAACGCACGATATGCATCTTATGCTTGAATATGCCGACAGGGCGGTGGTTTTTTCGCAGGGAAAGATCATTGCCGATGATAAGTGTTACAGTATACTTACCGATCCCGAGATAATCAGGCAGGCTTCGCTTAAGGAGACATCGCTTTATGAACTTGCCGTTAAATGCGGCATAGACGACGGGACCGACTTTGTCAGACACTTTATTGAATTTGAGCGAGCGCACAGATCGGAGGCCGGTTTGGATGAATAATATATTTAATTATATCGACAGGCCTTCGCCGATACATTCTCTTACGGGGGCTGCCAAATTTGTCTGTCTGATGCTGTGGAGCTTCGCAGCGATGACAACCTATGATACGCGGATGCTCGCAGGACTGGTCATCCTGGGACTGATCCTGTTCCGCGTCGGAAGAATACGCATTAAGGATGTTTCGTTCGTCTTTTCGTTCATGGCATTTTTCCTTGTGGTAAATACGATCATGCTGTATGTTTTTGCACCGCATCACGGAAGCGAGATATACGGAACATGCACTTATCTGTTAGGGAGCGGCCGCATGGGCCTTACGGCGGAGCAGCTGTTCTACCAGTTTAATTATATACTTAAGTTTTTTGCCACGATCCCGGTTGTGCTTCTTTTTGTATCGACTACCAATCCGAGCGAATTCGCTGCGTCGCTCAATAAGATTGGCGTGAAATACTCGATCGCATACGCGGTGGCACTGGCGCTTCGCTACATTCCGGATATACAGAAGCAGTATCACGAGATATCACAGGCTTCTCAGGCACGCGGCATCGAGATGAGCAGGAAGGCACCGCTTACAGAAAGGCTTAAGGCGGCATCCGGGATCCTGATACCGCTTATCTTAACGAGCATGTCCAGGATAGATACCATCTCAAATGCGATGGAACTTCGGAGCTTCGGTAAGAAAAGAAGGCGCACATGGTATATGGAAAGGCCTTTTGCACCGGCGGATCTTGTTGCGATGCTTTTGTGCGCACTTTTGATATTGATATCCGTATGGCTAACTTATGTAAACCAAGGCAGGTATTATAATCCGTTTAAATGAATCTTAAGGTACCGGGATTTAGTAACAGTGGTTTAAGGGAAAATATATGAATGATTTTGTATTGGAATTAGCGGCATTTGGCGTAGCCCTGTTCTGTTTCGTTGATTGTATGCGAAACAGGCCCGGGCTGTATCTGCCTTTAAAGAAGGGTTGGACAAACAGGCTTAAGGATCAGCATTTTGTATATCTGGCATTGCTTATAACCATGCTGATCTCGTCATTGTCATGCATCCTTGAGGTGAGCATTGAGAATCACTATATACCCGGCAGCGTATGGGCTCTTTATCTTATAAACCAGTTGTATTTCATATTCCATACCGCGCTTTCCCTTATGTTTGCCCTTTATATAATCGATATAACGGGTGCGCTGAAGGATAAGGGGAGGACCTTTTTTGCGCTGTTCTTAACCCCGCTCGGCATCGGTGAGTTCATCATACTCATAAATCCTTTTACAAAGCTTTTATATTGGGTAGGCGATGACCTTGTTTATCATCGCGGTCCCCTTATGCTCGCGATCTATATAATCGCCCTTTTCTATGTTGCATTCGGCGTTTCGTACTGTATAAGATACAGGAACGTCATATCCGCACTTGACAGGTCGGGTTCGTTCGTCCTTACATTCATAGCTATCGTCGGTATACTTGTCCAGGGTGTTTTCTCATTAAACATCGAGCTGTTTTTTGAGTCGATCGCCTTCCTTGGTTTCATGCTGCTTTTGGAGGTGGGCCATTCCGAAACAAAAGGCGGCAGGAGCGAGAAGATGAGCAAGAGCTTCATCATAGTGATAGCACTCATCTTTTTTACGGTCGTGGTGATGAACATAAACCTTATCTATCATGCGGGTACGGATCAGTCGGGCAGGATAGGCGAGGTACAGTTAAACAGCCTGCGGGGTGAGCTGCAGCATACGATATCGGATTCGGAAAGCTACCTGCTAAGGTACTCCATGGGCCTCGAACAGCTTTTAAACGATTCTGCCGACCTTGACAGGATCGAGCAGTACGTACGAAAGCAGCGGGATTATTATTCCGACTTAACGAACGGGGTATGTATAAATGCTTATGCGGTGTCCGAAAAGTGGAATGTAATGCCTGATTTTGACATGCCGGAAGGCTATGATCCGCTTGAGAGGGTGTGGTATACCGGAGCAAAGAAGCATCCCGGGGCTGTGTTCATTACAGAGCCTTATATCGATGCTGATACAGGTGCGCTCTGCTATACGTTTTCAAATCTTCTGTCGGACGGTAAGACAGTAGTCGCCATGGACTATTCGCTTGAAAGTGTGCAGGATGTGGTAGTCAGGATGTCCTATAACGGTGACCAGATGTCCATGATAGTTACGGATGACGGTACGATCGTCGGATGTTCGGAGACAGGATATCAGGGTGAGG
The DNA here is from genome assembly GCA_017550535.1 of Lachnospiraceae bacterium. Lineage (GTDB taxonomy): Bacteria > Bacillota > Clostridia > Lachnospirales > Lachnospiraceae > UBA2868. Next base: position 18,277 of record JAFZOS010000054.1, on the reverse strand, counting down.
CGCTTTCAAAGGTGATGCCAGAATATATGGATGCTTTTGAAAGAGTCAGCGCTTCTATGGAGCACAGGAGCTTTAATACCAGGATAAACGGACGGAATACGATCATATTCAGCTCGGTTACCGACAACGGATGGAAGCTCATCCTTGCGGTGGACTATGCGTCCTATTTTGAAGCTATCAAAAACCAGATGATAATGCTCGCTGCCATTGACCTTCTTATGGTAGCGGTCATAATCATATTTTACATGATAAGCGTCAACAACCAGATAAGGGCCGAGAATACCCTCATATCAACGGAAAACTTCATATCAGGCCTGTCTGAGGATCTGCGCGACCCGTTAAATGAGATAATGCGCATTAGTGATTCTTATCTTAAACAGGGTTCGGATGATGAAGCTCTAAGGAGCATAAGCATTGCGGGCAGCCGGCTTAAGGAGAAAATGGACAACCTGTTCTCCTACTCAAGTATCCTTAAAAGAGATGCGGAGGCAGGTGATGATCTGTCTAAAAAGCGCCGCAGCATATCATCGGCTTCCGTAAAGTTTATCAGGCGGGGTATCACGATCATCCTTATAGCCGCGCTTTTGGTAGGACTGGCACTTAGTGTTGTAACGACCATAAGGTGGGGCTCGGAGCGCATAAGCAGGGAGAATGACAGCTACGGCAGCGAAGTGGAACTGTGGATGCAGAAGCAGGTGAGTATCCTCGGGATGTTTTCGGATGTGATAGCGGCAGAACCGGGGGTGCTTGATGATTATGACAGGATGGTTAAGTGGCTTGACGATATTGCGGAAAACTACAGCGAGATGACGTTTGCATATATGGCAAATCCTTACAGCGAGCACACCATCATAATGAATAACGGATGGGAACCCGGTGAAGACAGTGATTTTAAGGTTGAAGAGAGGCAGTGGTATATAGATACGCTGAATTCGGCGGACGGCTTAAGCGTATCGGCACCGTACTATGATGCGCAGACGGGACTTTACTGCATAACGTTTTCAAAGATCGTATATTCAAAGTCGGGTGATTCTTACGGTGTATTTGCCATCGACTGTCTTATGGACAAGCTGATAGATGTGCTTGATGACAGCTACTCATCAGACAGCTACGCATTCTTGGTCGATCCGGACGGTACTATAATCAATCATCCGTTCAAGGATTATGAGATAAGTGAAACAAATAACGTTAACATAGAGGATACCGAGTATGCCGAAGCATATCACAAGGGCAGCGTATTTGCCATGCGTGATCATGACGGGCGCCTGGTGTCATGTGATGCGAAGAAGGGAAAAGAATCGGGATTTACCGTTGTGGTTGTCCAGGGCTGGTGGAGTATTTACGGTGCGGTGCTTTTGGTGGGGATCATATTCCTTATAATGATCGTATTATCCATTGTGGCAGTGAAGCACCTTATAAGACGGTTTACGATCTGGCAGGAGTCCGCGAACAGGAATCTTGTCGAAGCGGTCGAGACGGCGGTTGCGGCGGAGAAGGCAAAGTCACGCTTCCTTGCTCAGATGTCCCATGAGATAAGGACTCCCATAAATGCCGTGCTCGGCATGAACGAGATGATACTGCGGGAATCGGATGATCCTTCCATCAGGGATTATTCGGGTAATATCAGGGCTGCGGGCAGGACCCTTTTGGCGCTCATCAATTCCATACTTGATTTTTCAAAGATCGAGGAAGGAAAGATGGAGATAGTTCCGGTAAGGTATGATACCGCCACCATGATAGAGGGAATGATAAATTCCGTTTCAAAGCGGGCAGTCGATAAGGGACTTAATCTCAATACCCACATCGACAGGAACCTTCCTTCATCCATGTACGGCGATGATATGAGGATATCACAGGTTACGGTGAACCTGTTGACCAATGCGGTCAAATACACTCAGGAGGGAAGTGTAGACTTTTATATCGACGGAACCAGGGTTGATGACGAACACATAAAGCTGAGGATAACCGTAAAGGATACGGGCATCGGCATAAAGGAAGAGGATATAGACAAACTGTTTGAATCCTTCACAAGGCTCGAGGAGAAGAGGAACCGCAACATTGAAGGAACGGGACTCGGAATGGGCATAGTGAACGGTCTTCTTAAGATGATGGGTTCGCACTTGGAAGTCGAGAGCGTATACGGTAAGGGTTCAAGTTTCTCATTTGAGGTCACCCAGAGCATAGTGGATGATTCTCCGGTCGGTGACTATGAGGAAAAGGCCCGGGAGGCCCTTGAAAAACCCGATGAGGATAAGTACCTGTATGCTCCCGATGCAAAGCTTTTGGTGGTTGATGATAACGATCTTAACCTTAAGGTAATATCCAACCTGTTAAAGCTAAACGGGATCGTTCCGGATACAGTGATGTCGGGGCAGGAAGCGCTCGATAAGCTTAAAGATAACGAATATGATCTGGTCATGCTCGATCATATGATGCCGCAGATGGACGGTATCGAGACACTTAAAAATGCAAGGGAGTCAAAGCTTATCCCCGATGACTGTGCCGTGATAGCACTGACGGCAAATGCTGTTGTCGGTGCCCGCGAGACCTACATTTCGGCAGGATTTGACGATTATCTCTCAAAACCGGTTGAAGTGGCGGCCCTTGAAAGCACGCTCGGTAAGTATCTGCCTGATTATAAGGTGACCTATAAAAGCCGTTCGGATAACAAAAAACCTGCGAAGGTTAAAGATAAGGCTCCAGTAAAGGAAGCGCCGGTTGAAAGCAAGGCGGCACCGGTTAAGGATATAAAGGCCGAACCCGTAAAGGCTTATGAAGTTTCGCCTGTGAGGGATACAAAGGCGGCAGAGGATACAAAAAAAGCTTCGGTAACGGTTTATGACAGCAGGGTTTTAAGGACGAAGGACGGCCTTAGGTTATATGCGGGTGATGAGGGATTCTACCGCGGGTTATTAAGGGATTATGCTGATTCTTATACGGACAGGAAAGCTCTGCTTGAGGAAGCATTGGAGGCAGACGATATGGATTCTTATGCGGAAGAAGTCCATACACTGAAGCGCCTGTCACAGGCTCTGGGGGCTTTGGAAGTGGCTGCAGCGGCCTCGGGCCTTGAGAAGGCGGCAAAAGAAGGTGATATATCGTCCGTACGGAGCGCTCATCCAAAGATGCTTGATAAGTTCAAGAGGGCGGCGGAGTATATAGACACCATGAAATGATTGACACGGCAGTTAAAATCATATACTTTAGTATGGTAATTGGGTAGCTTGATAAATTAGTTTTATGAGGAGAATATTATGAAAAAGATCATTGTTACGGTACTTACTCTTACGGCGGCCATGCTGCTTATAACCGGCTGCGGCAAAAAGGCTTCAGGCGGCAAGTCATCGGCAGCAGGCGGCAGGACAACCCTTACCGTCGGCTTTGATGCCGAATTCCCGCCCTACGGGTACATGAATGATAAGGGCGAATATGTGGGATTTGACCTTGACCTTGCACAGGAAGTGTGCAACAGGAAGGGCTGGGAGCTTAAGAAGCAGCCCATCGACTGGGATGCAAAGGATATGGAGCTTTCATCGGGTGCCATCGACTGTATCTGGAACGGTTTCACAATCCAGGGCCGTGAGGATGCCTACACATGGTCGGTTCCCTATGTTGACAATTCACAGGTATTCGTTGTAAAGACCGATTCGGGTATTTCTGCACTTGCCGATCTTTCAGGTAAGAGCGTCGGCGTTCAGAAAGATTCATCGGCACTCGCCGCACTTGAAGGTGACCAGAAGGCACTTGCCGATACGTTTTCAAACCTTACGCAGTATGCCGATTACAACACGGGATTTATGGATCTTGAAGCGGGCGCCATCGATGCGCTTGCGATCGATATAGGCGTGGCAAATTACCAGATAGCACAGAAGGGCGACGGATTCAAGATGCTTGATGAGCAGCTTGCATCCGAGCAGTACGGCATTGGCTTCCTTAAGGGCAACACCGAGCTTAAGGATGAGGTCGAGGCAGTCCTCCTTGAAATGGCAGACGACGGAACTCTTTTGAAGATTGCTAAGGAGTACTCCGACTTCGGCATGGAAGAATCACTGTGCATCGGTAAGTAAAGGAATCTTAACATGCAGCTAAGCGTAATGCTTTCACAATTAGCTCAGGGAATGCTTGTGTCAGTGGAGATATTTCTGCTGACACTGCTGTTTTCCCTACCGCTCGGCCTCCTTGTTTCGTTTGGCAGGATGTCAAAGAATAAGGTCGTATCCGCAGTGGTGAAATTCTACATAGCCATTATGAGGGGCACTCCTTTGATGCTGCAGCTCATAGTGGTTTATTTTGCGCCTTTTTACATATTCGGCGTTAACTTAAAGGGCTTCAGGTTCCCGGCGATCATAATCGCGTTTTCCGTTAATTATGCGGCTTATTTTGCAGAGATCTACAGGGGCGGAATAGAAGCCATTTCAAAGGGTCAGTATGAGGCCGCGCAGGTACTCGGATATAATAAGGTGCAGACCTTTTTCCGTATAGTTTTTCCGCAGGTTTTAAGGATAATCACACCCAGCGTGACAAACGAAACGATAACCCTTGTCAAGGATACATCTCTTGCGTTTGTATTGGCGCAGGCCGAGATGTTCACGATAGCAAAACAGATCGCTGCGAAGGAGGCAAGCGTGGGACCTCTTATGGTCGCCGGCGCATTCTATTTTGTGTTTAATTTTGTTGTCGCATTTGTTATGGACAGGATAGAGAAGAAACTGAATTATTATTAGTATTTAAAGACCTTAACGAAAGGAACCCATGAGCGATAAACCCGTACTAGAAATAAAAAACATGCGCAAGTCCTTTACGGGCAACGAAGTATTAAAAGATATTTCGCTGACCGTTAATAAGGGCGAGGTCGTATCCATAATAGGCCCATCGGGTTCGGGCAAGTCGACTGCGCTTCGGTGCGCGACCCTGCTTGAGACAATGGATGGCGGAAGCCTTGCATATGAAGGAAATGTGGCTGCAAGCGATGACGGCGGTACTATGCATTATGCCGATAAACAGGAGCTTAAAAAGATCAGGCGCTGCTTCGGACTTGTATTCCAGAGCTTTAACTTATTCCCGCATTATTCGGTTTTAAGGAATGTTACGGAGCCTGTTGTATTGTCGGGCCAGGCAGATAAAAAGGAAGCATGCGAACGCGCGATGAAACTGCTTTCTCGACTGGGACTTGCCGACAAGGCTGATTCTTATCCGTCAAGCTTATCGGGCGGACAGCAGCAGAGGGTATCTATAGCAAGGGCGCTCGCGATGCAGCCCGATATACTGTTTTTCGACGAGCCTACTTCGGCACTCGATCCCGAGCTTACGGGCGAGGTGTTAAAGGTGATAAAGGACCTTGCGGCCGAGCACATGACCATGGTCATAGTGACGCATGAAATGAAGTTCGCACGAGAAGTTTCCGACCGTATCATATTCATGGAAAACGGAGTCATACATTCGCAGGGAACTCCCGACGAACTGTTTAATTCCGACAACGACCGCCTTAACGCATTCATAGGTAAACTGGAAAGTTAAAGGCTGATGACGTATTTATGAAAGAACGAATATTATCCTACCGCAACCGCATAGACAGGCTCCTTAAGGAAAACAGCGAGGACACCGACTGGAACAAAGTGATGGATGAACACCTTACCCAGATAGGCTTTTTCCAGCACGAGCGCCTCATACACCTTATTGTGACGGTGCTGTTTGCTATCCTTACGTTTATATGCGTCGGCACATATATCATATCGGGCGAAATTTATGTGCTCGCCCTTATAGGCATACTTCTGGTATTGCTGGTGCCTTATATCATGCATTATTATCTTCTGGAAAACGAGACACAGAAAATGTACGATCAGTACGATAAGATATTAAAGCATTTGAATGAATGATCACATCAGGGGGTATTACGCCGGCGGTCCTTATAAGGAGCCGAGTGATGCTCCTTTTTTATTTCATACATGCGCTGATCCGCAACATGTGTAAGTGCTTCGAGCATTGAATTGTCTGTTATGTCATTTCCGGTCGCATAGGCGATCGATGCTTCCACTGTCTCGGGAAAGGCATTATCCTCGCTGAATTTTATAAGGTATTTATGTATCCGCGCTTCCTGTTCATCAAGCATAGCATCCGACAGATATTTTCCTATGACGGTAAACTCATCCCCGCCCATCCGTACCTTGATATCGGACTCGTCGAAGTTCTCCTTTATTGCATCCGCAAGGGCCTGTATCGCCTTGTCACCGTAGCTGTGACCGTAGGTGTCGTTTATCTCCTTTAAGTTATCAAGATCCATACACATAACGAAGATACTGTTGCCTTCCCCGTATAATCCCGGAAGGAATTCGGTATATCCGAAACGGTTGTAAAGACCTGTCAGTGCATCGCGCACATACAGGTCGCGCAGGCGTTCGTTCATCTCATCCAGTGCCATGCGCTGCTTGATGTTTACGAGTGCTAACGATATATTGTCCATCAGGTTGCGGTGCCCGCCCGATCCTATGAATTCGGAGTCGAATGGCATTACGCAGTAACCGAAGGTCTGTGCCGCAAAATGGATCGCCGCGAAGATGTATATTTTCTTTTCATAGGCATTAAAGGCTGAAGGAAGGAGTGAAACTTCCGTATCGATATCCTCCTTTGCATCTGCCATATATGCCTTCATATTTTTTGAGAAAGGTTTGGAATCACTCGCATATTCTATCTTAAAGAAATCCTCGTTAAGGCACAGCGCATAGGAAGGGATACCAAGCGTCTTTGCAGTGCGGTATATGGAATCCCTGAAAGCCTTGAGATCGGGAGTGCTTAATAGGATCTTACGCGCCGTATCGAACTGGTATGCGTATGCGTGGTCCCTCCTTGAATTCATGATGATGTCAAGATAATCCTTGCGGAGGTTCCTTGTGCTCATCCCGCAGCCGCAGCTTTCATTTGCGACAACCCTGCCTGTTGTAAAATGCTCATATACGATCTTGCCGCTCCTTGCCATGTTTATGATACCGTCTGCCGCATCATATCCGAGCTTGTCCCAGGTGCGGCTTATCGATGTTATGGAGGGTATGAAGTTCTGTCCCAGGCTTACGTTGTCAAATCCCGTTATCCTGAAATCCTCGGGGCACTCATAACCGTCCCTGCGCGCGGCAAGGCAGTAGCCGTAGGCCATATGATCGTTTGCACATATAACGGCATCGGGAAGGTGAAGGTCTGATGCCTTAAAGTCCTTATAAGCCTGTTCCCCGTCCTCGACAAGGAAGCGGTAGTGCCTTATGCGGTTGTAATCAACCGGCAGGTCGTACTTTGTAAGGCAGTCGATATATGCCTTGTAGCGCAGCTGATTCTCCTCATTGGTGGCAGGGCCGCCGACGTAATTAAGTGTCCGGCATTTGTGATATGAGATCATATGCTCGACCATCTCGTACATCGACTGGTAATTGTCGATGCCGAAGAAAGGCGTATCCTCGACATGCTGGTCGATGGTCAGCACGGGCTTGCCCGAGGCTTTGAAATTCGAAACATAACGCGATATCGCACGCGTTGCATCCACGCTGTTGAATACGGCTATCATGCCGATATAGTTATCCGCATTCGGCAGCGAGAACACTTCCCTGTCAAGGGTGTAGAAATTCTTTTCGACGATATCGTCGTATGCGTTGAAAACATGAAGACAGATGTCCTCATTTTCGATCCTCTTGTTTATTCCTTTTACCAGTGCCGTCAGGTACCCGTGATCCCAGGTGCTTGAAAGCATTTGAATATACTGCGGCATATTATCCCCCTACCGGAAGCTACGATATAACTGAGTATATAATAACATACCTGCGATCGTTTGCGGCAATAATTTTGCATGCGGCAGTCACTTATCCCGGATGACTCTGCCATCCCGTGAATACTTGAAAAGTTAAGATGATTTATATACAATTAAACCACATACAGACTGACTCATGGGAGGGCAGATCACATGAAAAAAAGAATGAAAACCCGTATATCGGTATGGCTTGTTGCGGCCATGGTAATATCGCAGCCAATGTCAGTTACGGCGCAGGAATTGATTCCGGAAACCGGCATTGCGGAAGCATATGTTGAGGAGGATATATCCGGACAGGCCGACATGCCTGAAACAGATGAGCTTTCGGCTTTGGATGATATTTCTGAGCCGGATGGAATACAGGATTTGGAGAGCTTATCCTACACGGAGCCGGTTACACCCATAGAGAACATCGAACCGGATAAAGATTCGGAACCCGAGTCGGTATCGGAGTATAACGACGAAAATCTGCAGGGGAGCTCTCAGGAGGATCTTCTTGCGGCGCAGGAAGCTCTCAGGCAGCTGGGCGGATTAATAGAGACCGGCGGGAATCCTGCCGAGGTTGCCGGCTGGGTCATAAGCGAGGCCATACCGGATCTGCTTTCGCTTGCCTTCGGATCCAAGGGTCAGCCTACAACGCAGGATATCATGAATAAGCTGGATGAAGTGGTTAAGAATCAGGATGAGATGATGGGCAAGCTGGCCAATCTTGATAAGGTACTCCATGCAGAAGAGCTGGCAGGCCAGCTTAATACATTTGCAAAGATCGATCCGGGAAACGGATACAGAACGCTGAGGAATATAGACAACAATAAGGATCTTTCAGCGAAAGATAAAGCAGACAGGCGCAATAAAGCACTTATATATGATATGGTCGAGACAAATAATGAGCAGACTAAATATGTGTCCGGCGCCGAATGCAATATGGATAAGAATGTGTATGCGTTGGGCGAAATGCTTACAGGTCCCATACACATGTCAAGTATGGACAGTGAAAACCTTTTTGAAGTGATCCATATGTGGTGTAAGTATAAATATCATTGGGAACATCAGGCTTATGATGAATGGCTGGCCATGAGAAATGCCGTTTATGCCCGTTATGCGACAATGTCTACGGTTGATTATATGTCACTGTGCTCAAGGATCGAATATCTTTCCGCAAATAACCTGACATACGATACGCTGGAAACCGCAAGGATCGATCTTAAAGACCAGATGGCGAAGGTCAAGAAGGCTTATGATGATTCTGCCGTCAGCATCAGGGATGACAGCGTAAGGTTTTATCAGTATCCCAAACATGAGCTGCTCTTATACAAAACAGCAAAAAAACAGGTGATACCCCAGGAAGCCAGAACCGCGGGACTAAGGCCGGGCAGGAAAAAATATGTCTATGTAACCAAACCCAAGGGCATAAGTAAAGGAAAAAACGGCTGGGAGCCTGTGTATGGATTCTGGAGCCAGTTTCTGTACTATGATAACAGTAATAATATCAAGGTGCCGACCCTTGACTGGTTTAAGAGCGTAGCAAGGGATGATTATCAGGGGTCTAAGAATCTGTACGATATCCTGAAAGAAGGCGGGATCGAAATGCCGTCAGGCAGTAATTCCAATTGGGAGTACATGGTATATCAGGATGGTAAAAATGCAAAGCTTGACTATTGTACGCATTGGTATAAGGGAGACCGGCTGACCGTAACGATCGCGGATTCGAACGGAAATGCGGACAAAAGCGGGGACAGCGGCACCGGTGTTAATTTCTATATTTATCATGACGAATACAATGAGCTGGACGATAATTATAAAAAAGGCACAAATATCATAGGAATAGGTATAGCGCCGGATAAACAAAACTCGATAAAAGCGGAAACGGCAGTATACAAACATGAGGAAAATGAACCTGTAACGTGGACTAAGGGATCTCTGTCGGAATGCAATATAAGGCTTAACAGGACAGCAGACAACGGTTCGGCCATGCGTTATTTTGAAGGGATCGAGGTTGACGGAAAGCTTATAAACGAAGCTAATTATACACGTGGAAGTATAGCAACGGTAAGCGGAAACGAAACCGTCTCAGGCGATAAAATGTATGTCGGACTGAATGCGGATTTTCTTGATTCGCTTTCTGTCGGAGATCATGTACTGACGGCAGTATTTTCGGATGGCGATGATCCTTCCGTTTCTCTTACGGTCCGGGAAGGACAGGCTGACTTTAAGCTGTATACGAAAGCCGGAAGTAAACTTACGGAATGTACATTTAACAGGCTGCAGGCAGGAAAGGCATTTGCGCTGACTGCCGGATATGCAGACGGGCATGCTTTTGACGCACAGGATCTTGTATGGACCAGTACCGATACCAATGTCGCAGCTGTCACGTGTGACGGCAGGGTTACGGCAATATGCGAGGGTACGGCGGTCATAAAGGCTACGATCAATGAGAATGGCGGACAGGCACTTACCGCGACCTGTACTGTAGAGGTTACACAGGAAGCGGTTACAAACCCGGTTGTTGTGAATGATTTTGTAATAAAGAGCGTGGGAGGTACCGATAAACTTGCAGCCGGCAGCAGCCTTTCGATCAGAACATTTTCCGCTGACGGTAAGGCAGTAAATATCCCGGTTAATTGGAGCGTTAAAAACAAGGCGGATACGGGCAGGGCGCATGCGCAGATAAATGCCCGCGGCATTCTGACCGGATCATCGGAAGGCTGTGTTACTGTTACGGCTGTAAGCACGGCTGATCCGACCAAAACGGCTTCTGTTGACATACAGATATATGTTCCGATCAGGAGTGTAAGGCTTAACATGACATCGGCAACGATCAGCCGGTCACTGTCAGGCAACGGTCTTAAGCTCGAAACATACATCACACCCGGAATTGAAGGGGCAGTGGCTACCGGCATCACGCCGGGAACCGGACCGAGCATCAGATACGAAGTGGGAAGCGGATATGAAGATAAGCTTAGCGTTAATGCATTGACAGGTGTCATAAATGTAAAGGACCAGGCAGTCCCGACCAGGAAAATACCTGTTAACGCGATCGTTGAAGCATATAACGGATACAAAAAAACGTTTAGCTGCTTTGTTGATATTGTTGATGACAAGCCGATTAAGGCAATAAAGCTTTCGAGTGCGGCGTTGATACTCGGAGTGGGAGATTTAAACAGCCTCGGTGTGATCTTCGATCCGGTATATCCCGACGGGGATAATGGGGTCACCTGGGAAAGCTCCGATACAGGAATTGTTACGGTTGATGATAAAGGCGTTTTAACCGGGATAAAAGCAGGGGCGGCCATAGTAACGGCAACGGCGAAAGCAGCCGATAAGAAGGGCAATCACCCCAAGGCTTTTTGTAAGATCAAGGTGGTTCCTTCCGTAAAATCCGTCAGGTTTGCAGATACGGAAGGTCTTGTTGATAAGGGCCTGGCTGTAGGCGGGAAATACGCAGTAAAATATGAAATTGAGCAAAACGGCGAAGGAAAGCTCCCGGGCAATGCCATCACATGGAAATCGTCGGACAGATCGATAGCGGTTGTCAGCAATTCGGGAGTGATCAAGGCAGTTTCACCGACAGCAAAGGGCGGTAAGGTGACGATAACCGCAGAGGGCTCCGGATGTAAGGCCAGCGTGTCGTTTACGGTATATGCGCCGCTTAAGAAGATAAATACAGACAGGAAGAAGATCACGATAGGGACATCGGAGGGAACCAAATACGGAAGGATCAACATGACACCGATCCCTGCCGAAGCATCGATGGTTCCCGTCAGGTGGACATCCGATGAGGATATAGTAACACTGGCGGCTGTCCATAAGAATATGAGGCCGGAAACGGCAAGCTTTGATGAGTCGGCTACTGTCGGTCCGGATCAGTATCTTGCGATCGAGGCCAATGCTCCGGGCGTTACAAAGCTTACAGGCATTTCGGCAGACGGTAAAAAATTAACATGCCTTGTTACAGTCCGCGGACAGATATCCGACTTAAGGCTTACGACCGATGCCGGTAAGAACGGCTACTCGGATGTGACCCCGTCGGATACGGAGGGAAAATACACGGGTAAGGTTAAGGCCGGATCGAAGCTTAACCTTAAGCCTGTCATTGAGATCAACGGTGTTTCATCCGATACGGAATATATTTCGTGGAAGCGCATATATGCCGGTTACAGCAAGTATACCGATACATCGCTGACATATATAAGTTCGGATAAAGGGATCGCGACCGTATCAAAGAGCGGAAGTATTTCTGTTGCAAAAAGCGCAAGCCCGGGGAGCAAGGCTATAATAATCGTTGGAAGCTGTGACGGTAAGCACCGGGTGGAAATTGAATTGACGGTAGCTGAATGATATCGAAAGACAAAAACGAACGTAATTATATAGCATTCATAAGCTACAGGCATCTTATACCCGACAAGACGGTTGCAAAGCTGCTCCATTCAAAGCTTGAGCATTACCGTGTGCCTAAAGAATACCGGATCATCACGGACAGCGACCGGCTGGGATATGTGTTCAGGGATGAAGAAGAACTGCCTGCATCATCCAATCTGTCAGGGAGCATAAAACAGGCGCTGGATAACACAAAATTCCTGATCGTTGTGTGTACTCCAAAGACAAAGGAATCGATGTGGGTAACAAGGGAGATCGACTATTTTCTTGAGGGCCATCCGAGGGAAAATGTTCTTGCCGTACTTGTGGAGGGCACGCCGGATGAGTCATTTCCTCCGTCTATCCTTTGGGCAAAAAATAAAGACGGCAGCCTGGAACAGGTTGAGCCCCTTGCGGCCAATCTGACTGATAAGAATCATCATTACCGGCCGGGAAGGCTTAACCGCGAAGTGTTCAGGCTGTGTGCCGCCATGCTCGGATGTCCGTTTGATACGCTGTGGCAGAGGGAAAGGCGGTACAGACAGCGCCGGATGAGTGTGATTCTTACTGCTGCCCTTATCGTGGTATCGTGTTTCCTCGGGGTTGTACTGTTTCAGAATTCAAGGATCGCATCAAAGAATCGGCAGATCGAGGCCGATAACATAAGGATTGAGGAAGACAATAAAAAGATTGAGGAGAAAAACAGAAAGATAGAAGAGAGCAACAGGCAGATATCCGGCCAGCTTGATGAGATAAAGAATCAGAACGCCGAGATACTTATGCGCGAAGGGCGGCTCCTCCTTGAAAAGGGTGACCGGGCGGGTGCTGTAAACAGTGCGTACGAAGCGGTAAGCGAAGGACCGTCGGATGCAGCCGTTGCCGCAGGCGCAGAGGCACTGCTTACGGAAGCTCTGGGTGCTTACGATGTTTCCGGCAGGTTCAGGGCCGAGCGGGTGCTTTCCCAGGATACAGATATAGTATCGATGGTGATAAGTCCCGACGGCAGCAGGGTGTTCACAACGGATGCGACCGGGCAGATAAGGTGTTTTGATACCGGTGATTCCGAACTTGTGTGGACATATAAGACCGGCTGGGAAACACAGATATGGGATTCGGAAGCGATGAGCAATCCCTGTGTCCTTGAAAAGATAAGCGACAAAACCCCGGATGTGCTGATATGCCATACATACAGGCATGTGTGCGGCATTGATGTAAAGGACGGCTCGCTGCTGTGGGCGATTGATTCTGACGCACTTAAGCAGGATCAGCTTTATTCCGATACCGGGGGGGATATATACTGCGCGGCCGATCCGCACGGAGGCCGTATCGTTTTGATGGATGCGGAAACAAAGGAAGGCGGTTTAAGGTTAAGGCTTGTTGACAACGTTACGGGAAAAGTCATTTCATCTGCCGCAGTGCCGGTTGATGATAAGTTATCGGATAAATACATGCTTTCGGGCACGGGCATGCGCATTGCGATGAATAACGGAGCCTTCCTGGAGGATGGTTCACGTTTTGCCTGTGTTTTCACGATGGAGGATAAAGAGGACCGTTACAGCGAAATGGGAGCAGAATCATACTGCATCTGGGATCTTGAAACGGGCGATGCCATAAACCGCGGAAGCGATGTGATCACGTATCCGAAGTACAGCCCGCTTATCGGGATAAGTTTTGCCGGTGATGACGAGCTTAACGTTTACAGGTATGAGTGGAAAGAAAGCGGCATCCTGGCAGTTCATGTAAAGGCGGATAAAAGCATACATAAGGAGCGTGTGCCGCAGCCTGTTAAGAATTCGCTCAATTCAAGTGATGAGGAATTCAAAAACAGATATCTGTTCCTGCCGGGGAAGCAGTATACGGCAGTGGGTGTCAACGATTCCTGGCATGTTTTTAAAAACAGTGACAATACGGGCATGTCATCAAGGAACGAGGGCTGTGACATAGTAAGCTTTTTCTGGGAGGATGACAGGGGACAGCGCCTCGGATGTCTGCTTGAAAACGGCGGATACGCAAGTACCGGCTGGGGCAGTGAGGATGAAGGTGGCGGCCATATACTTACGTGGGGATACGGCGTATCGATGGGGCAGTTAAGACGGGCAGCCGCAACGGGCCCCATACAGTATGAGGATAAGGACGATAAGGGGCATACAATAACCGTTAACAGTACCGTTTTAGCAGCGGTAAGGAGTACATCCGCATCCGAGATAGTTATCTTTAAGGCGTTTTCGGATCCGGGTGCGGTCTTATGTGATTTTGACCTGTCGGGATACTTAAGCGGTATCCGTGAGGAGATGGAAGCCGAAAACGGTGATGAGGAAGAGGCAGAGTCACAGGCGGGAGATGGCAATTTTAAGCTTAAGGATGATTACTTTGAACTTCTTAAGTCAAGGGGAAACAGGGTCATTGAGCGTTTAAGCGCAGACGGCCGCTACAGCGTGATCGTTTCGGATAAGGAGAATTCAACCTCCGTTTTTGATACGGAAAGCGGGGAAATGGTTTATCAGGACAGGGTCGCATCCTGTGATGAAAACATACTCGTTGTCAATAACGATGAGGCCGGTAGAAGGCTTTACATATTTGACGGTTATAATATTCACTGCATTGATACCGACAGCTATAAGGCCCTGTTTGTCAGGGATTTCTGTGCTGCATATCTTCCCGAAGAAGGTGCGCTCATTATAAACGCGGGCGACGGGGAAAGCTATTATAAGGTCCCGATATACAGCAGGGAGGAGCTTAAAAACTGGGACACGGGGACGGTTCTTTTGTCACGCTAAAAACGCAGGACAAAAGAACCGTCCCCGTGTCCCGGTGCAAAAAACGATGGCACTAAGGCGGATAATGTGCTATATTCATTATGCATGCGCTGTGCATGTAGTATATAAGTAAAGGAGAATCAATCATGAATCTTTCACCTCTTCAGAAAGCAAGATACGAATACGTTCCCAAGCTTCCCGGAATGTTAAGGAACGGTATATCGGAGATCTGTGTTAAGGACGGCGCCGCTACGCAGAGCGTGGCCGATCAGGATAAGATCAAAGCCCTGTTCCCCAACACCTACGGAAAAAATGAGATAACTTTTGTTAAGGGTACAAATACATCGGCTGCAAAAAAGCAGGTCGTAGGCGTTATCCTTTCAGGCGGTCAGGCACCAGGCGGACACAATGTTATAAGCGGTCTGTATGATGCGCTTAAGGCTACCGATAAGAACAATGTCCTCTTAGGCTTCAAGGGCGGCCCGGACGGACTCTTAAATAACGACTACGTTGAGTTTGATGATAAGTTCATCGATGAATACAGGAATACAGGCGGATTTGATATCATCGGTTCCGGAAGGACCAAGTTAGAGACCAAAGAGCAGTTTGGTATCGTTGCCGAGAATGCAAAGAAGAACGGCCTTACCGCCATCGTTATAATCGGCGGTGATGATTCCAATACAAATGCCGCTACACTTGCCGAGTACATGGCAGCAAACAACACGGGCGTGCAGGTTATCGGATGCCCGAAGACGATAGACGGCGATCTTAAGAACGAAGACATCGAAGCATCATTCGGATTTGATACTGCTACCAAGACATATTCCGAGCTCATCGGCAATATCGAAAGAGATGCAAATTCAGCTAAAAAGTACTGGCATTTCATAAAGGTAATGGGCAGGAGCGCAAGCCACGTTGCGCTTGAGTGCGCACTTGAGACACAGCCCAACATCTGCCTTATCGGTGAGGAAGTTGCCGCTAAGAAGATGTCACTTGCTCAGATCACAAACTACATCGCAGACGCGGTTGAGAAGCGCGGCAACAACGGCGAGAATTTCGGTGTTGCGATCATTCCCGAAGGTATCGTTGAGTTCGTTCCCGAGTTCTCGGCTCTTATCGCTGAGATAAACGAGCTCCTTGCAGGCAGCAGGACCGAGGAGTTCAATGCACTTCCCGACTGGAACGCAAAATATGATTTCATAAAGAAGGGCCTTACGGAAGGATCATTCAAGGTATTCGATATCCTTCCTCAGGGCATACAGCAGCAGCTGTTCCTTGAAAGGGATCCTCACGGCAACGTTCAGGTATCGCTTATCGAGTCAGAGAAGCTGTTCTCCGAGATGGTTAAGAATGAACTTGACAAGAGAAAGGCAGCAGGCACATACAAGGGTAAGTTCGGTGCGCAGCATCACTTCTTCGGTTATGAAGGAAGGTGCGCATTCCCTTCGAACTTCGATGCAGACTACTGCTACTCACTCGGATACAACGCATTCATGCTCATCCAGTACGGCTACACCGGATATCTTTCAAAGGTATCGAATCTTTCAAAGCCCGCCGAGGAGTGGAATGCAGGCGGTATGCCGATCACCAAGATGATGAACATCGAAAGAAGGAACGGACAGGACAAGCCCGTTATCAGGAAGGCACTTGTCGAGCTTGACGGTGCACCGTTTAAGTACTTTGCTTCAAAGAGGGAAGAGTGGGCGGTTAAGACCTGCTTCACCTATCCCGGAGCTATCCAGTACTACGGACCTTCGGAAGTATGCGACCTTACGACCAGGACACTGGCTCTTGAAAAAGGTTGATTTGATAGGACGTGAATTAATTGGGCGATAACGAACAGGAAAACAAAAAGGGCAGCGCGGTCATAAACAGGATAGTGGGGACCGCGCTTGTCCTCATGATCCTCGTAACCCTGGCTTATTTTATAGCCGGGGTTGTTATACTGCCCAATGACAGGGGCGTGGCATCATCCGATGCGGAAGAGCTTTCGAACGCATTTGAAGTGCTCCATGATGAAGGGAATACGGAGGTTGTGACTCTGCCTTGTACTTATGAGGAGGAGGAAGAATCAGGCACCCTTACTCTTATTACCACGGTGGCTGCCGATCCCGGCCAGGGATGGCTCATGATCTGGAATATGGGACATGAGCTTGAGGTTTATGTGGATGATGAACTGCGCTATTCGATACACAGCGAGGACCGCCGTCTGTTAAGGGGCGGGGTCGCGTTCCAGTATGATTTTGTACGTCTAAGAGAATCGGATAACGGCAGGGAACTGCGCATATGTTATGTAAACCTAGCGAACGAGAATGATTATCTCGGAAATGTATATCTTGGTGACAAGGCATCGCTTCTTCTTTCTGCGATAAAAGGCAACCAGACAGCACTGTGGCTTGCCGTTACCATGATGATCTTCGGCTTCGTGGTATGCCTGATCGCACATTTCAAGCAAAAAGATTTCCCTAACATGAATAAGGTGTTTTATCTGGGACTCGCTACATTTGTGGCTTCGGCGTGGTTTTTGTTCAACTCGCCCACTGCACAGTTTGTGTTCCCGAATATCGAGATAGCCCGCGACTGTGCATTCTTCTGCGCTGCCATGTTAAGCCTGCCTTACCTTGTATATTTTGAAAAGCTGTTGGAAGGCAGGTTTGTACGTGTCCTGGCGGGACTTAAGATAGCATCGGTAGTCGGCTTCCTTGCACTTGTCACAGGTTATTTTATAATAGGGCTTGATATAAACGATGCGTTTTATCCCGCGATCATCGCGACCATTGCATCTTTGGGTACGGTGTTCGCTATCGTAATGAGCGATGTTACGACAAGGAAGATAAGGGAGTATTACCTTGCCGCAATGGGAACCGTTTTATTTGTAATACTCGCACTTATCTATGTTCTTATGTATCTTCTGTTCCCGTTCAAGGGTGATAGCGGAATACTTCTTATGCTAGGCATCACCGTGATGTTTATCTTCGGAGTCCTTTCCGCTATAAAAAATAAATGAACCATGGGGACGGGGTTTGTGGTCCATTTTTTGGCCCTATAATGAACCATAGGGACGGGGTTTGTGGTCCATTTTTTGGCCCTATAACTCCGTCCCCATGGTTCACCCGGTAAACACCAGTCCGTAATAATCCTCTATCGCTACCATCCAAACCGCAAGGTATTCATCCTTGAACATCTCGGATACATATTCCGTTTTGCCGTCGTTCATATACATGGTACGGTCCCTGTAATTAACGACCCATGTATCATCTTTTCCGTAAGCGGTCACATGATACCTGTATTCGGCTGCATTTGCTGCATTAAGATAGCAGTCGTTTATCGTAACGTCCGTATCGTGAAAATTGTTGGCCATTGCAAGCGACATGAT
>JAFZOS010000053.1 GCA_017550535.1 Lachnospiraceae bacterium | reverse complement strand
GAATTTCAGGATGAAGATACTTTCCTATGAGTCTGTATGAAAGTGGAGAGTCTTCGGGCCCCGTTTCCCTTATGGATCATATTCGAGAAATATATGTACTTTGGCAGAGACAAAAACCATTTTTTCAGATACTTCCTCAGCAACGGAAATATCTAAGCCTACTTTCTATGATTACTTCCATGATCTGGAAGATTTATACATAATAGATGAACTTCCTGCATGGTGTCCTGCAATCCGTTCAAAGGAAGCAATCAGGTCAGGCAACAAAAGAAATCTTGTGGATCCATCAATAGCAGTAGCAGCACTTGGTCTTTCTCCTGACTACTTTAATACAGATTTTAAGACTCTGGGTTTCCTTTTTGAGTCATTATGTATCAGAGACCTAAAGATTTATTCCTCCGAAATGAATGGGGAGGTTTCATATTATCATGACCGTTATGGTTTGGAAGCAGATGCAGTGCTTCATCTTAAGGATGGCAGATATGCTCTGATAGAATTCAAGCTTGGAAGCAAAGAAATTGATATGGGTGCTGAGCATCTGTGTAAGATAGAAAGACTCATTGGAGAATACAACAAAAAGGAAAAACAGGTTCCACTCAGATCGCCGGATCTCAAGCTTGTAATAACAGCTACAGAATATGGCTATAAACGTGAAGACGGCGTATTTGTTATTCCTATCGGATGTTTGAAAAATTAGCGACAACCTGACGCCGCAAAAGGCGTGACCGAAGTCACGCCTAAGAGTTGCGATTTTTATGCCTGTGCGATCTGCTTCATTAATTCTTCCACATCCATGCCATGTACCATCGCGGCTTCCTCAAGGCTTTCGCCCTGTGATGCGGGGCAGCCTAAGCAGTGCATTCCCATCCCCATTAAAACGGGAGCTATCTCGGGCTTTAACATAAGTGCTTCGCCTATAGTCATTTCTTTTGTTATATCAGCCATTTTATTAAACCTCCTTGCATATTTTGTTTCATCATATGTTTTTGTCATCCTGAGCGAAGCGAAGGATCTTTCTGTCATAAACCAGGCCTGCGGCTTCGGATGACATTAAGTAGGTTATCATTTTTTCACACCAAAAACAAGGTCAAATAAATTAATATCCGCATGTTTCCCCGGAAATTCTTAATTCGATCAAAGATTATACTTTTGGTATACTGACATACGTTTTCGTGGGGAATATAATCAACACTGTGATAATAGAACCTCTGTAACAATTACATTCAAACGTGACAGATGTACCGAAATGACCCAAAGGGCCGTCCCCGTGATTAGGCATGGGAAGAGTAGTAAAAGAAAGGAAGGAAGAAAGAGATGCAAAGAAGAAGCAGTGTTGTGAAGCGTGTGTTGGCGGTAGTGCTGGCGGCAGTTATCATTGCAGGCAGTATACCGAGCGATATGCTGGCGCTTAATGTCAAGGCGTCAACGACCGGAACCGGCAATGCACTTAAGGCTATCGGTATAGATACCGATAAGATGCCGGATGGTTTTGATGAGGATGACGACTATTCGAATCCTTACGGCAAACAGACCATAACCTGGAAGGAATCGGATGAGGTCTTAATAGCCAACATGGGAGAGGCCGGCAGTACGAGCATCGGTAATGGTGTAACAGCAGTAGGAAGCAGATACACCATTGGAAATCCTTCCGGAGACGAAAGTCAGCAGGGCGTTATTACATATAAAAATGACGTTTACTATTACGCTGAAGATGGTACAGGAGTGCCGAAAACAACAACCTACATATCGGATGTGGCAGTTGCGGGCTGTCATGATAATGATGCTACTCAGAATCTTACTAATTTCCAAATACATCATTCGCAGGATGCTATTGATTATGTAAAAGGTCAGCTTACCGATAATGGCTATACCGTAATAGAGCAGGACTTAGAACAAAAAAATGAGTATTTGGTATATTTGGGTTATAAAACCACCACGGATCCGGATGAAGCGATTACGGATCTTAAGCTTTTATACAATGATATAGGTGATAATGAACCTGTAGTTGAACGGGTTTTATGGAAAAATTCAGGTGATATTACACATACAGGGGAAATGTACCATAAAGCTAATGTCTATGGTGATGGTGAATTCACAGAATGGGGAGGAAGTCTTAATCACAAATTAACAACAAATGCGTTATATAATGAAAACAGACTCTTTCTGTATTATTACAAGGATGGCGGATTTACTGATAACAAATATAGAAGAACACCTATCACCAGTCTGAGCATAGATAATAACAGTACTACTCCGTATACGGTTGGTGGAGCTAATATTGTAGGAGTGCCCGGCTCTTATGAATGGAGAGGTGAATCAACCGCCGTAGATATGGAAAAGGATATGGGCGCGACAGCTCTTTATCTCCACGCAAACAACAGAGAGATCGGGAAAGCCAAAATAGAGGGTACAGCTTCATCTGCTCAAAATCCCGCACCTCTTCAGAATAAATACATGAACAAGACCGCAGGCGGTAACTTTGACGGCAATGAAGAGGGTAAGAGATCTCAGTATGCCATGGTCAGCGTTGATACCGCCGCCGGCAATATGTATTTAAGCGTTGTCGATGCGAACAATCAGAATGCAAGCACATCCAAGCGACTTGGATGGAGATTGTCCAATGAATTAAATCAAAATAATGATAATTTTGAATTGGAAGTACGTAACCAGCTCCAGGCCACAACCTATATGAATGTTATAACCGGTGATTTTGACGGAAACGGGATCGACGAGATCGCGGTATTCAATCCGAGTGAAACCGGAAATGCAGAGGTAGAAGTATACCACCTGAATCGGCCGCCCGGTCAGTGCGATATCTATAATATGTCAAACTGGGAAATATGCCAGACCATGCAGGTTCCGGGAGATAATTTTGTCTCAATGGATGCAGGCGACCTTAACGGGGACGGTGTGGATGATCTGGTAATAGGATGTGATACGGATGTCACCGTATATGACGGATCCCGTACTCTGATGCTTGATAATATTACCGTGATCGATAATCCAAAATCCTGCAGCAATGGTATGCTGAGGGATCCTTCGGTCGCGATAATACATGAAAAAAATAAACAATACCTTTGCGTAATGAATAAGCAAAGCTTTGTTCGTGATGCAAACACCTTTTACTATGTATGCCTTTATAATCCTAGGACGGGTCAATATGAGATGTCTGACAGCTGCTTAACCATAGATCAGCAGGAAGAGCTAATAAGTGAGCAGGAAAAAAATAAGAGTGACGCTGAAAAGGCTAAGTTAAAGGCGGCTACCCCGTATTATGTAGGTAAAATGCCCTTAAATATCTGTTATGCAAATAATTGTATATTCTCACCGTATTTTATCGGTCATTATTATAAGTTTAATGACGGTAATCTCGAATGGACCGAAAGTGAGAATAACAGTTTTTACAATTATGTATGTAATTCAGCAGAAATATCTACTCCCCCTATTGTTTATGATCTTCAGACTGCAGACCTTAACGGAGAAGGTATGCAGACAGTATTTTATAAGGTTTTTGAATATCATCCGTTTACTGAACAAGAGTTGTCAAACGAGAATTATATGAAGCGTTTCCGCAATAATGCTGTCCGTTTATTTGGTAAAGATGCCATAACAGAAAACGGTCATTATCTCGGAGCATTTACGCCAAACAAAAAGTTTGATTCCCGGATGTATCCAAGCCTTATACGCGATCCCGATAATATTCCGTTTTATGCTGTGGTAAATACGGATGATGATACAAATTACATGCATTATACTGGTAACCACTACGTGGAATACTCTGATCCCGTTGTGCTGGCAGTACTGTCCTCACCGCCTTATTTCAGAGATCTTGCGACAGCCAGCGGACTTGAAGGTGAGTACGCGGAATCCACGACCACATATGGCACGACACATGGGAGCAGCAGCAGCACTTCGGAGTCAAAGACACTGTCTGCCGGCGTGTATGTATCAATAGGCTCAGAGGTCAATATTTTAGGCGTGACTCTGTTTGAAACGGAAACTGAAATTGAAACGGAGACAAGCTTCACAAACGAATACGAGGAAGCAAGCAGTATCGATTATTCGGTAGAGTACAGCACAAGCTCCGGTACGGATGCAGTGGTATTTTACTCCTTCCCTACGGAAAAGTATGAATATGAAACAACCTGTATAGACAAGAGTACAGGTCAGAAGCAAACCTATATAAGGACACTGTGTTTCCCGAGGAATCCTTGCATCACAACGATCGACATCGAAAAATATAATTCCATAGCCGAGAACTACGGTGAACTTCCCGTAATAGACGACAGTATATTAAGCCATAAGCTCGGATATCCCGAAACCTATCCTACGGAATCCGATCTCGGAAAATACAAGAACATGAAACCGCTTGTGTTTAAAGGTGAATGGATGGGAGTAGGCAGGGGCGGTTCCATAACCCAGAGCCAGTCCATAGAAATGAGCAAGGAAACGGCGACAAGTTATGAGTGCAGTGTTTCCATAGCAACCAAAGTAGGAGCCGGAAGCGATAACATTATGTTCGGGATATCCGCAGGTGTTGAAACAGGAGGCGGATATGCAGAATCATCCACTTCCGGAAGTTCCTTCGGTGCCGAGGTGGCAAACCTGCCCGATTATGCCGAGGATTACGGCTACGGTATGTCATGGAAGCTGTTTTCGCATGAAGGATCTTATGTGGATAAAAACGGAAATACGGTGAAATTCCCTGTTGTTGATTATCTTGTTTCCGATGTGGAAAGGCCTCCTTGCATACCCGAGAACCTGTCACAGAATTACGAGGATTCCTCGCAGAACAGCATAGTCATTGACTGGGAATACGATGATCCGGGTCAGGCTGAAAACTTTAACATCTACCGTGTCATAAACGTGAGCGGAAGAGAGTCCGAAATGCTTGTGGGTACCATAGGAACAAGCATGGGCGTTAAGAATGACAGGGGAACATATGATTTCTCATTTGAAGATGACGGAAGCAACAGTGACGGTACAAGTACAACACTCAGGCCCGGACTTGAGTATGAGTATTATGTAGTGGCAGAGAGGGATCCCCTCAATCCTCCGGAGAAATCAGTACCCAGTGAGAGGCTGACAGCCTATACACATTCGGAATCGGAATATCCCGAGATCTCACTTGAGGGAACAAATGGAGATAAGCTTACGGTATATCCCGACAAGCCCTACACTATCAAGGCAAAAGTCAATAATGCCTCCAGCTTCACACAGACATCCTATAAGTGGCAGAAGTACGATCCCAAGAAGGGCTGGAAGGACTTAAAGAGCGGAGCTACCTTAAGCTTTGATAAGGGAACGGTAGATGTAGCAGGAAAATACAGATGCCGCGTGGACGCAGTATTTTATAATAGCAGACTGGAAAAGCAGAATGCGGTCAGCGCATTTACGGATATAGTCACGGTTGACTTCAAGATGCGTTCCGTAAATGCCGAAACCTTCACCGTTACATGCGATAATGCGGGAAAACCCGAGGCCAACGTGGTGTTCAAGCCTACAAGCACATCCTGTCACTCTACACCGAAAGGAGAGGCAGAGTTCATCATTGAGGGTGACAGTATAACCGTAAGCAGACGGGTGCCGCTTAAGGCAGGAACCGGACAAAGGGCAAGCGCAAAGCTGTCGGATGGCGAGCCTCTGCCCGCACTTCCCGACGGTAACTATAAGGTAAGCGTATATTACGCCGGTGACAGTATATTCGGATCATATACGACAAAGACCGAAAACCTGGTGGTCGGAGATGCTGCCATATATCCCGTGCTTAAAAACTCGCAGGGGAAGATTACCAATACCTTTACCTATGGCGATACAATGAAGATCGATTTCTACCGGTATACCAAGGATGCCAACGGGTATACGGTTGAAACGAAGCTTAATGACTTATCTAACGTAGGCGGGTACAGTACAAAGATCTTAAAGACACCCGGTGAATATAAAGATCAGACGATCACGGTAAACCTTGAAGGTGTAGGTGGTTCAAAGACATTAAAATATAGCTATAAGGTTACAAAGCGCCCGATCTCGATAGGTGTTTCCAATACGGAGCTGCGCTACGGCAGTGTGACGGCTAACCTTCCCACGCCTGAGATCATTGAAGGTTCTATCGCAGATTCACAGCATACTACGAATGATCTTGTTGAACTTAAGTTTATGACAGGAGTAAAGGGAAGTGTGATAACCCTTAACGATAAAACGCCTGTCGGTAAATATTATGCTAAGCTGTCGGAAAAGAACACCGAGGCTGCAAAATGCTACAAAATTGACCTTTACTCATCCGAGATAAAGGTGCTGCAGAAGGCTTATCCGGTAGATATCGAAGCAGTACCGTTTGAAGGTAATGCTGCGGGAACGGTCGATATGACATTACCTGAAACGATATCGGGTATCTCCGATAAGACGTATTATTACCAGAACGGTGCAAAGGTGAAGCTTACCGCGAATCCTGCTATCGGATACAAGTTCGATCATTGGATAATAAATAAGGACGGCAGTGAAACTACGTCAACTAATCCGACTATAACAAACCTTTTATATCCTCCGTCCATGAGCTTTAAGGCATACTTCGTTCCTTTCCTGTCCAAGGTAACGGTGGATGAAGACTGCTTAAGCGAAGGCGGAACGATAAGTTATTCTGACGGATTTGTAAATGGCGGAACCTACCCGTATGGTACGGAGCTTACCTTTGTTGCACAGGCAGACGGAGACGTTGTTCCGGATCACTGGGACAAGGTAGTAAACGGGATCAGCTATTATGTGATAGGTGATACGCTCAACCTGACGGTTCCCAAGGAAGATGTGGTACTGTATCCCGTATTTGTCGGCAGGCCTTGTACCGTAACACTTGGTTCAGGAATCAATGCCACATATACATATGAGACGGATATAGAAGTAACAAAGAGTATAAAGAACGGCGATAACGTACCTAAGAATTCAGTTATAAAGCTTAGCGCAAACAACGGAAACGGTGAATATTTATGGTACGTGAACGGTCAGTTAATAGGAAGAAACTCGGATGTGGAATTCACGATCACGGGAGACAGCGTCATTGAACTGAGGCAGTCTTCAAAGAATGCCACACCCACAGCGGTTTTTGATGCATCAGGCACCGAGAGCGGTACATTAAGCAACGTTGTAAGCGGCATGAAGTATAGCATTGACGGCGGATCGAATTATTTAACTGCCACCGGTACAAGCGTTGATATAGCATCGGGAGTTACAACTGCAAACGGCATACTGTTATACATGCCTGGTGACGGTACGACAACCCTTGACAGCGATGTTCAGAGCATAAGCATAAGCAAGGCGGCTGCGCCTCAGCTTAGTGCTACACAGCCTTCGGTCATCGGCGGAACGGGAAGCATCCCGACAACTATCGCTCATGAGAAGAGTACAGACGGAACAACATGGTCAGAATGTACCGGAACATGGACGGGACTTGCTGCAGGTACTTACTACGTAAGGGTTAAGGCAGACGGGACCACGCTGGCATCCGGCGCGCAGAGCATAACCATAACAGCATTTACAGGCACACAGGAGACCGCGCCGTCAGCTACATTTACGGCAACTGGTGCTGATACCGCTACCCTTGAAGGTCTTGTAAGCGGCGGTCAGTATGCGATCACGGGAGCCGCACCTGCAACATTTACGGTGGGTGACGGTGTAACTGTTCAGGATTTGACAGGTGTGGCAGCAGGAACGATATCGATCGTTAAGAAGGGCAACGGGACCACTACCACGGATTCCAATGCACAGGAGATAACGGTAACAAAGGCGGAATCACCTGATGCTTCAGCGATTAGTGCAGTAAACTGTACTACCGGTTCAAATGATGACGGTAAGATCACCGGCGTTGCGGATACAATGGAGTATAAGAAGTCCGATGCCGATGCATGGACGGCAGGAGGCGGAAATGAAATAACAGGCCTTACACCCGGTACCTATTATGTAAGGGTCAAGGCAGCAGGAACCGCTCTTGCTTCCGATAACTTAGAGCTTGCGATCGCGGCATATGCAGCAGCGGGTCAGGTTGCGGCACCTACATTCAGCCCGGCAGCCGGAACCTATACGCAGGAACAGACCGTTACGATAAGCTGTGCAACACAGGATGCAACGATATACTATACAACAAACGGAGATGAACCGACAACCGGCAGTACCCAATACACCGGTGCCATCACGGTAAGTGGTACGATTACGATCAAGGCTATCGCTGTAAAGGATCAGATGACAAACAGCTCCGTTTCCGAAGCTACTTATACAATAGCTGTTCCGACCTACAGCATTACGGTAGTAAACGGATCAAGCAGTGTTGCTTCAGCTGAGGAAGGTGCAGATGTCGATATCACTGCAAGTGCACCCGTAACGGGTAAGCAGTTTAAGGAATGGACGGCCGAGGGTATCACCCTTACAGACGAGCAGAAGGTTAATCCTAACCTTACGATAACAATGCCCGGTAATGATGTGACTCTTACGGCAACATATGAGGATATCCCGACTTATACACTTGAGGTATCCGCACCCACTTTTACGGCAGTGACCGAAGGTTATGCAGCACCCGATGCCAAGGCGATAACGATAAACAGCACGGGTAACAGCGATGCAACGATAAGCTCGGTGGCGCTTGATTCTACCGGTGCAAACTACTTCACGATAGGCAGCGGTACCGCCACAGTTACTGCAGGCGGAACAAATACAAGCTATACAGTAAGGCCGAAGGACGGACTTACGAAGGGTACATACACGGCAACCATAACGGTTACCTATAACGGCGGAGTTACGGCAACAGCGGTTGTAAGCTTTACGGTTAATGAAGCATCTACACCGGGACCCGGACCTTCCCCGGGACCGGGACCTTCCCCGGGACCTACACCCGGACCCACACCGGATCCTACGCCGGATCCTACACCGCATGAGCATACGTATACTTCGCAGGTGACCAAGGAGCCTACGTGTACCGAGCCCGGAGAGATGACATACACCTGCGATTGCGGCGAAAGTTATACGGAAGAGATACCTGCACTCGGACATGATTATGAGGATGAGGTGACAAAGGAACCTACCGTGGAAGAGGAAGGTATAAGAACCTATACATGCAGAAGGTGCGGTCACAGTTATACGGAGCCTATCGAAAGGCTTGCAGGATTTAAGCTTT
Organism: Lachnospiraceae bacterium; assembly: GCA_017550535.1. Taxonomy (GTDB): domain Bacteria; phylum Bacillota; class Clostridia; order Lachnospirales; family Lachnospiraceae; genus UBA2868. The sequence continues at coordinate 2,458 of JAFZOS010000053.1, read as the reverse complement.
ACGAAAAGACCGGCAGTGGATATAAGGAATGCAGCAGCAAGGAATTAAAGGCCGGTACGGGATTTACCCTTGTACCTAAGTTTGAGGATGGCAAGGTTGTTAACGCGCGTGTGGTATGGTCAAGCTCCGATACGGACGTGGCGACCGTGACGCAGGACGGCGCAGTAACTGCTATAAGCGGCGGAACGGCAAGGATAACCGTAAGGAGTGAGGAAAATCCGAAACTTGTTTCTTACTGCACCGTAACGGTTACGGAGTCAGTGACCGAGGTAACACTTGATAAGAAGAGCTACTCATTCGGAATCGGTGAAAGCGTTAAATTAAATGCGACGGTACTTCCGTTTAATGCGGATCAGAAGCTTGACTGGACGGTCAACAATGATAACGTTAAGATCACCGTATCCGATGATACATTGAGCGCAACGGTGACAGGCATTAAGACAGGTAAAGCAGTCGTTACCGCAACGGCGGCAGACGGAAGCGGCAAAAGAGCAGCATGCTCGTTCGTTGTAGGAAATTCCGTGCCTGACTTTACCATAGCAGGAAAGGGAGGCGTAACGTCGTTGATCGCAGGCAAGTCGTTAGCAATGACGGTTACCTGGAAGGACAAAAAGCCCCAGGATGCATCGGTCATCTGGTCGGTTAGCGGAACGAATGCCTCATATATCGCGTCGATAAATGAGAAAGGTGTACTTACCGCGAACATGGCAGGTACGGTTACCGTAACCGCAACGAGTAAGGTAAATCCCGCTAAGTCTGCAAGCACGCAGATCACGGTCACGGCACTTGAAAATAAGGGTGCCAGGATAAAGGATATAAGCTTTACAAACGCAGGCGCGCTTAAGGATAACGGACTTACCATAGGAAAGGGCTACGGATTAAAGACAAAGCTTACGATCGAAGGAAAGGGCAAGCCTGCAGGATATGCGGTAGCATGGGTAAGCTCGGATACTTCGGTAGCGACCGTGACCCAGGCCGGCGCCGTTAAGGCAATAGCTCCCGGAACCGTAACCATCACGGCAATAGTAAGGGATACGGAAGACATAAATAATGCACCGAAGGATTCGGTAACCTTTACGGTTAAGTCTCTTGTAACGAGTGTTAAGATCGATAAGACGAAGCTTACGATCGGAACAAAAGAAGGAGCGCAGTACGGAACGGTCAGCGTTGCTAGCATACTACCCGCAAATGCAACTGATGCGTCGATATCATGGACGGTAAATACCAAGGGTGTACAGCTTGCGGCAATAAAGGCGGGCAGCCCGGCATCATCGGGTGCATTCGCAGCGGCCGGAGCAGGTATCACCACGAAAGCGGGTGAGGCGGTTGCCATCAAGGCAGTTACACCCGGCGTAGTTAAGTTGTCCGGAATCACCACTGACGGTTCCAAGAAGAAGGTTGCATGCAATATAATCGTCAGGGGTCATGTGACAGGACTTGCGCTTATGACAGGCGTCGGCAAGAACGGATTTTACGACGTTACCAAGGCCGGTGAAGGTAAGTACACAAGCAACATGAAGGCCGGAGGCGCATTGGCGATCAAAGCCGTACCTGAGGTAAACGGTTTGAGCTCCGGAAAAACATACGAAATGTATAAGAAATACACCGATGCAAGCGTATCGTTCAGAAGCTCGGATACTTCGATAGCGGTTGTAGATAAGAAGGGTAAGATAAGCATCAGGAAAGGAACCGCAGGAAAGACAGTGACCATCTACGCGGCAAGTGCCGACGGTAAGCAGGATGTGGAACTGACGATCACGATAAAGTAAAATAGCATCAGAGATTCAGACACGGGGACGGTTCTTCCGTCTGGTTTTGGGAAAACCAGACGGAAGAACCGTCCCCGTGTCTGTATGACCAAAAAACAGGGTTGCAATTTTGTGCAAGATGAACAAAAACGCCCGAATTTGAGCGGCTTGTATCTGAAAAAGTACACTATGGAATATTGACGTGTATACACGATTTGCATATAATTGATTCTGACACCATATGTGTGATATCCGGTCGTGTTTCCCCTAAATCGCAGGACCGGATTAGCAACTTATCAATAATAAATCAGGAGGCGAACAATGAGATCAGAATGGAATGGTTTCGTAGGCGGCAAATGGGAAAACGAAGTTAACGTCCGTGACTTCATCCAGAAGAATTACACCCCTTATGACGGTGATGCTTCTTTCCTCGCAGGTCCTACACAGAACACAAAGGATTTATGGGATCAGGTACTCGAACTGCAGAAGCAGGAGCGTGCAGCAGGCGGCGTTCTTGATATGGATACCAAGGTTGTATCCACCATCACTTCACACGGTCCCGGTTATCTTGACAAGAGCAAGGAGACTATCGTAGGTTTCCAGACAGATAAGCCTTTCAAGCGTTCACTTCAGCCTTACGGCGGTATCCGTATGGCAGAGAAGGCTTGCTCGGACAACGGATATGAAGTTGATCCCGAGATAAGCGAGTT
>JAFZOS010000006.1 GCA_017550535.1 Lachnospiraceae bacterium | reverse complement strand
TACGAGGAAATAGCTACACTTCCTTTGGAGTAGGAGAGCATATTAAAGACAGGAGCAGGCACATCGTGTCTGCTCCTTGCATTGTGAAAAGAGTTGTGGTTGACGAACAGTAAGGCGGGTGGTAGTATATTTTTCGCGGGTCAAGCGAGAGATATAAGGACGCTCGCCATTCAGATTCGACTTCGTCGAAGAGGCTCGCGGTGTAGTAAGTGTGCGTAGCTCAGCAGGATAGAGCGTCTGGCTACGGACCAGAAGGTCGGGGGTTCGAATCCTCTCGCGCACGGGATTAACGAAAAAGCACCCGGGAAAATCCCGAGTGCTTTTTCGTTGTTCTCGTCCGGTCGGACTCGAACGGGTTCGAAGTCTCAGCAGGCTGGCGCCTGCTTCGGTCGGCGCAAAACCAAGGTCCCCCGGACCTTGAGCGCCCTCTCACGCACGATTTCTATTCAAATGATATAAGTTTATCGCCCTCATAGCAAAGCTTTAATGTGAAAAAGTCAGACGTGGTGCGGAGCTTTTCAAGGAATATACGGTCGCCTTCCCAAAGCTCGAGTGTGGGGACCAGATTTATATCGATCCAGCGTAAAATTCCCTCGTCACAGGGCTTTTCAATGCCATTGACCACAGGAGTCATGTTACCGTCAGAATCAGTATTTAAGCGGCCTTCGTACTTATCGGCAGTGTAGAGGAACATGTACTCCGTTTCCCAGATATCCGAAATGAAAGTCACGATCCCGCGCAGCCGGTATGAGGTGAGCTTAAGGCCGGTTTCCTCATATACCTCACGAAGGAGACATTCATCCGGGCTTTCCTTATCCTCAAATTTGCCCCCGATGCCGAGCCATTTTCCGTGACTCTGATCGTTGGCTTTTTTTGTGCGATGGAGCATGAGGTATTTATTATTTTCTTCGATGTAACACAGTGTTGTATTTCGCATTTTCCTAAATGGCCCCAGGGGACGGGGTTAGTGGTCCGTTTTCGATTCCTACATTATTCCGGTACTATATTAATTGTTCATACAGTGCCTCGCACCCCTCAACGATATCGTTATAGGCGCTTGTAAAATTGCGTGTATACCAGGGGTCCGAAATGTCGCGCGGATGATCCGAGTAATCAAGCAGGCGTTTTACCTTGCCCTCGGGATCACCGCCTAACATCCTGAGCATCGTATGCACATTTCGCTGTTCCATCCCTATTATGAGATCATATTTGTTATAATCGCTTTTTCTAAGCTGCGTGGCACGTTTGCCTGATACATCCGTGATCCCATGGCGCGCAAGCTCTTCGCGTGCCGGAGGATATACCGGATTTCCGACGCCGTTCCATATTTCCTCATCCGAAGTCCCTGCCGATGCAATGTAAAACTTATCGGCGGTACCACGCTTTTTTACCATATCTTTCATGATGAATTCTGCCATGGGCGAACGACATATATTTCCCAAACACACAAATAAAATCCGTATCATTTTTGTCCTCATTTTTCTGTTGATTTCGTCCGTGAATCTGCTATAATATGGATAAAGAAAGAGCGGTAACCCCGCTTGATCATTTTTTGATTAAATAAACCGCCAAGATGACCAGTCGGGGCGGTTTATTTCTTTAACTTATAAAACAATGTGGCAATAGCTATAAGTACGAGAGTATATGAGAACAACTCAAGATAACTAACCATTGGCCTCACCTCCCCGCATACGCGGGGTACCGCTCCGGTAAGTATAGTACCACATTGCATCATATATTACAAGAACATATTTTCGATTTGCCATGTGCAAACCGAGGAGTGGCCGAGAAGTCAGTTGGGGTGGACCACTAACCCCGTCCCCGTGGTTCATTTATGATTGACACCGGAAAATTTTTATGCTACACTTCTTCCCGTAGTTCCCATGGGGGAGTAGCAAGCGTTAAACGTAGCAAGTCAACATACCGGCCTTTAAGGTCTGGCTTGTTTTAAATTGCGAGACTCATGTATAGCATGACTATGCATGACGTTATATTGTAAAATGTACCGGGTATAGTTTATGCTGTATCCGGTTTTTTTGTTTTTGGTTCGGGAGGTTTCCATGAAAGCTACGAAGATATTGATAGGAGCCGCAGGCATTGCGGCGCTTACGGGAGCGGGACTTATGATGACCGCATTCCTGGGTAAGGCAGCAAGCTACAGTACTGATATCGCGGGACACAGGAATCTGTCTGAGGATGTTGAGGCTACGGGAGATGTGCACGGAATGGATAGTATGACCTACTATTCTGCGGTCACGGCTCCCGTTGCGTTTTATGAGCTGTCAACCGGTGACGAAGTGAAAAAGGACGACAAGGTAGTCGGATATGACCTTGACGACTTGCAGACGATGCTCGATCAGGCGACTCTTACCGCAAAATCAGCTGAGAACACTATGAACGGCCAGGTCAAGGCAAGCGATAACAACCAGGCAAAATACAACAAGGCGGCAGCGGATATCGAGGTTTACAGGAATTCATACGCACTGTTCCGGATGGCAAACGATTATCTGAATCAGGGGCAGTACCAGGAAAACTGGGATATAAACTGCATCGCAGACGGCATAAACAAGGGCATCGCGGAAAAGACCGGACAGGTCAATGCCCTGCAGGCAGAATTACAGAAGCAGCAGCTTCGGCTTAACGAGCCCGACGTGGTGGCGGATGAAAAAGAATACAAAAAAACAGTCAATGAGATAAACCGTATAACGGATGAGATGGCAGGCCTTAGCAAGGACATCGGCAACATGCAGTCTGACCTTGCGGGACTCCCGCCCGCGAACCTGTCGCCCGAGGAATATGCGATGACGGTCATAAACGGCAACTGGATGTCGGATATAATGCGTAACTGGACCGAGGCGACCACTCTAAGGAATACATATGAGGGGCAGATCCTTAACAAGTACCAGAAGGAGCAGCTTCGGAATTCATACGACCTGTCGGAATTAAGTGTCGGCACCGCGCAGGACAACCTGTTAAAGGCCACCGAAGGCGTGCACATCGAGTACGACGGAATAGTCACGGAAAGCTTTATCGAAAGCGGAACGGTGGTGTCAAAAGGTTCTCCGCTATTCACGGTCGAGAGCAGCAGGGATATAAAGGTTGATGTCGGGATTTCAAAGTACGACATCGGCAAGGTCGCGGTAGGCCAGAAGGCGGATATAAGCATAGCCGGCAATGAATACACGGGAACGGTCAGCGAGATAAAAAGGCTTGCGGAAACGACTGATTCTGACAAGGCCAAGGTGACCGTGTCCGTTAAGTTCGATGAGCCTGACGAGCGGGTGTACATCGGTCTTGAAGCTGACGTTACTATACATACGAGCGAGAAAAAGGGCGTGCTCACCATACCTTCGGAGGCTTACTATGCCGACGACGACGGTGACTACTGCTATATCATAAAGGACGGTGAGGTGGCAAAGCAGTACATCACCATCGGGCTTAGCGGCGATGAATTTGTTGAAGTAACGATGGGCCTTAAGGAAGGCGATGTAGTTATCACCGACGCCGTAACGGACGATGCGATCGGCAAACGCGCCGAACCAAAATAAGAATCAAACGTTAAAAATCTCAGTAAGAATCAAACACGCCGAACCCCAATAAGGCTTCCCTTTGAGGTGTCATATGTTCAAAAAAACAAAAACCGACCTTCACGAGATCGAATTCATAGACATCGAAAACGATCCGTCTCTCGATAAGAAAAAACCGAAAAGAAAATCGAAAAAAACGGCAAAAGAAAAGCTGAAAGAATCAGCACCCGGGGAGATGAAAGAAAACCTTAAATCAACTCCCCGGGAAGAAAAGAAAGTCCTCATCGAATTCAAAGACGTATGCAAAAAATACGTTCAGGGCGACAACGAATTCTACGCATTAAAGGATGCGAGCCTTACGATAAACGAAGGCGAGATGGTAGTGATCCTTGGCCCCTCCGGAGCGGGAAAGAGTACGCTCCTTAACCTGCTTGGAGGCATGGACTCGGCATCCAGCGGACACATCTGGTTTGACGGTGAAGATCTTACCACCTATTCTGACAATCAGCTTACAGCATACAGGGCAAAAAACGTCGGCGTAGTGTTCCAGTTCTACAACCTTATCCCGACCCTTACGGCTTACGAAAACGTGGCCCTTATGAAGGATATAAAGGACGATACCGCGGATCCAAAGGAGGCGCTTGCATCGGTGGGTCTTGCGGAGCATATGCACCAGTTCCCGTCCCAGATGTCGGGCGGCGAGCAGCAGCGTACTTCGATAGCAAGGGCACTTGCGAAAAATCCTCGCCTGCTTTTGTGCGATGAACCGACCGGCGCCCTTGATACGGACACGGGCCGCGAGGTGTTAAAGCTCCTTCAGGATATGAGCCGCGACAAAAAAAGAACCGTGGTGATGGTAACGCACAACAGCATTTTTGCTGACATAGCGGACACGGTCATAAGAGTCAAAAACGGCGGCATCAAAAGCATCGTCCGCAACGAAACCCCAAAAGACGCAACCGAGGTTCAATGGTAATTTAATATGTTAGTAAGAAAAATGTGGCGCGACCTTATAAAGAACAGGACCCAGTTCATTTCGATCTTCCTTATGTCGATGCTCGGAATGATGGTCTTCGTCGGCATAGACGCCGAAAGTTCGGGCGGAGCGCACGCGGCGGAAACGTACTATAAACAGTACAATTTATGCGACATATGGATACAGGGCGCGGGCTTTACCGACGATGATATAAGGACCGCCGAAAAGGTCACGGGCGTAAAGGGTGTCGAAAAACGCCTTGCCCTTACAGGAACCGCGGAAAGAATCGATGATTCTTACATGTACATAAACTTTCTGCCTTCCAACAATATCAACCGTCTGATGCTCTATGACGGCGAGCCGTTTAAGGAGGAGGAGCAGGGCGTATGGCTCGAGGAATGGTTCGCCAAAACAAACAACATTCACATAGGCGACACCTTCACCGTAAAGATCGACAGCAATAAGATCGATGCGATCGTAAAGGGCATAGTCGATGCTCCCGATTACGTGTATTACGTTTCCGAGGCCGACATGATGTATCCCAATTATCAGAAGTGCGGCCTTGCCTTCATGTCTTCGGAAATGTATCCAGATCCCTCACATATGATATACAACCAGCTCATTGTCGACGTGCGCGACGACATGAGTGATGACGAAAGCATAGACGCGATCAAATCCCGTCTTGAGAAGGCGTTTGACCGTGACGATATCGCAGTCACCGACCGTGACCAGAACTTAAGCTTTGCTACCTTCGACGCCGAAGTAAAACAGCATCAGGCAATGGGCCTTTTATTCGCTGTCATCTTCCTCGCGATCGCGCTGCTTGGGATAGTCACGACCATGGCAAGAGTCACAGCCAGCCAGCGCACGATGATCGGAACATTAAAGGCGCTGGGATTCACCAAAGCGCGTATCACCTTCCACTACGTTTCATACGGTTTTGTAATAAGCATGCTCGGCTGCATCTTTGGCGGATGGCTGGGCTTTATGACTCTTCCTCCCTGGATACTCGGCATGTTCGTCGGAAGCTATCTTATACCCGGTCTTGTGGGAAGAATCACAGGCACGGACGTAATCGCAACCATCGTAGCGATCGCGGTATCGACTTTCGTAAGCTTCATGTCATGCCGCAAGGAGCTTAAGGATCCGCCGGCCGTGACTCTTAAACCGCCGGCACCGAAAAAGGTCAGGCACTCGGCTTTGGAAAAGAGCAGGCTGTGGCTTAAGCTTGACTTTTCAACGCAGTGGAACATAAGGGATGTTTTCCGCAACAAATTAAGGAGCTTAATGGGCATCATGGGCGTTATGGGATGTGCGATGCTGCTTGTCTGCGGTTTCGGGTGTTTTGATTCCGTTAACGGGCTCGTTGACAAGCTGTACGGTGAGCTTATGACGGCGAGCAACAAGATAGTGTTAAGCTCTGATTCTGACTACGCATACGCATATGATCTCAATTCAAAATACAAGGGCCAGATGATACAGGAAACGAGCGTTGAATTTGTGTCAGACAACGTCAAGAAAAGCGGCTCTGCGACCATCATCGACAAGGGCAATTACATGCACATCCAGGATAAGGATCTAAAGCCCGTGAAGCTTAACAAAAGCGGCATCGCGATGACGAACAAGATGGCCACTCTTTTAAAGCTTAAGGAGGGTGATTTTGTCAGGTGGCATATCGTGGGCGACGATGAGTGGCAGTACACGAGGATCACGCAGATCTACCGCGACCCGTCGGTGCAGGGCATCACGATGACAAGGCAGGTTTTCGAGGACCTTGAGTATACGTTCAGACCGACATCGATCCTTACGAATTTAAGCGTGCCCGAGGACCTTATCGACGAGGATGAGGTTTCATCGGTACTTAACATAGCTCACATGAAAGAATCATTTAACGAGACTATGGAGATCATGAATTCCATGGTCTATGTCATGGTGTTCGGAGCTGTCCTCCTTGGAGTAGTTGTGCTGTATAACTTAGGCGTTTTGTCCTTCGTTGAAAAGACCCGCGAGGTCGCGACTCTTAAGGTGCTTGGTTTTAAATCCGGAAAGATAAGGAACATACTGCAGAAGCAGAATATCTGGCTTACCGTCATCGGCATCGCGTTCGGACTTTATTCCGGCTGGGGGCTGTTGTACATCATCTGCACGACGGTATCCGAAACCCTTGATATGTTCCCAATAATAAATCTTCCGACATATCTTTATTCGATCGGCGGCACCTTCCTTGTATCCACCGCGGTTAATTTCATGTTCTCGGGGAAAGTGAAAACTATCGACATGGTTGATGCCTTGAAGGGTGTTGAGTAAGATGATAAAATATTCACATGGAGGGCACCTACATGAGTAACGAAACATTTGACATGACCATATGCGGCGATGTGCCGACAGGGCTGCCGGGCGGCTTCTTCATCTACGAAGCCGAAGGCGATGAAAAGATAACATTCGCCGAGATGAACATAGTAAGGCTTTACGGCTGTGACACCTACGAGGAATTCCTTGAGTATGTCGGCGGCACGTTCACGGGCATGGTGCATCCGGAGGATCTAAACAGGATCGAGAATCAGATCCAGGCGCAGACCTTATTCGGCGAGAAGCGCCACGACTACGTGCGCTACCGCATAATCACCAAACAGGGTGAAGTAAGGTACGTCGAGGACTTCGGACATCTTCTGCATTCAGAAAACGGCAGGAGCTATTTCTATGTGTTCATCGTCGACGTTGACCAGAACGAATTCTTAAACCGCAACCGCAATTCCGTAGCCGAGGCCGAGATCCTTTCGGCAAACAAGGACACGGACGAACTTACGGGGCTTTTCAACATGTCCTTCTTCTACAACAAAACACAGATGCTGCTTTCCTCACCCGAGGGCAGGAGGCAGAACATCGCTTTCATACATTTTGATATCCCGAATTTTAAACTTTATAACGAACGCCATGGCTTTAAAAAGGGTGATTCTTTATTGTGTGATGTTGCACACACGATACGCGCTGAATTTAAAAAGGACGACACCGTAGCAAGGTTTTCCGATGACCACTTTGTCGTATGCGCGTTGGGCCCAAGGTCTGAAATTGAGAAGAGCGTTGAAAATGTCATAAAGAACATGATGCTCTCCGAGGATGTCAATAAAAAAGTCAGGATCAAGGCGGGCGTTTACTATCTTGACGACAGGCGCTGCGAGGTGGGTCTTGCCTGCGACCACGCGAGGCTTGCGTGCAATAGCATTAAGGGAAGGCATGATGTAAATTACTGCATCTATGATGAGATGCTCCGCGAGCAGTTAAGGAAGCAGCAGTATGTTGTCGACCATGTCGAGGAAGCGGTCGAGAAGGAGTACATAAAGGTATTCTACCAGCCCGTTATCAGAGTCAAAAGCGGTGAGATCTGCGGATATGAAGCGCTGGTGCGCTGGATCGATCCTTCGATCGGAATGCTCTCGCCCGCGGACTTTATCGATACTCTTGAGCAGTTCCATTTAATCCATATCGTCGACAGGTATGTGATAAAGAAGGTGTGTGAGGATTACAGGGCATTAAAGGAGGCCGGCGAACCGATCGTTCCCGTTTCTGTAAACATTTCAAGGCTTGATTTTGAGCTGTGCGATATCTTTGGGATCATCGAAAAGACAAGGAAGGAATTTGACATTCCCCGTACGATGATCGACCTTGAGATCACGGAGTCGGCTCTTAACGATAACGTAGGATACATTAAGTCCGAGTGCGACAAAATGAGGAAGATGGGCTACCATGTATGGCTGGATGATTTCGGCAGCGGCTATTCTTCCCTTAATACGATAGCGGAGTATGATTTTGATGTGCTTAAGCTCGACCTTATCTTCCTTCGCAATTACGACCACAATCCAAAGACCGGCAAGCTCATGGATTACATCGTGAGCGGTGTGGGCGGCATGGGGCTTACCGCTCTGTGCGAGGGCGTTGAAACGAAGGAACATTACGATTTCCTTAAAAAGATCGGCTGCGAGCGCGCCCAGGGCTATTACTTCGGCAAGCCTATGGCGCTTGAGGATACGAGAAAATTCACCAGCGGCAAGGGCATGACCTGGGAGGTTCAGGACTAGTATGAAACATTTCCGTGAAGACATATGGCAGGATAATGAATATACATACGCGGCATCGTACGGCTTTATGCCGAACATCCGCGCCTACATTCACGACGAGGATGAGGGGGCAGAATCACCCGCCGAAAACAAAAGGGATGCCATCATCGTCCTCCCCGGCGGCGGCTACTGCCTGTGCGCTCCGCATGAAGGCCAGGAGGTTGCGCTTGAGTATTACTCGATGGGACTTAATGCCTTCGTCCTTACATATACAACGGATATAACGATGTCGGTACCGCTTAAAGATCAGCCGCTTAAGGACGTATCCCGCGCGGTGCGCTTGGTGCGAAAAAAATATGCAAACGGCGGAAAGGTCATTATCTGCGGTTTCTCGGCCGCATCCCACGTGTGCGGAAGCCTTGCGGTGCATTTTAAGGATGTCAGCGACCCGGCTTACCCCGATGTATCAAACAGGCCCGACGGAGTGATCCTTTCATATCCCGTGATAACCGCGGGAAAGTATACTCACGGCAGTTCGCTTGAAGCACTGCTCGGCGCAGAAGCAACTCAGGATGAGCTTGACTATTATTCGCTTGAAATAAACGTTACCGAAGATACGCCGCCGTGCTTTTTGTGGCAGACTCTGACCGACGAGCTCGTCCCCGTTGAAAACAGTTATCTGTTTGCATCAGCGCTTAAGGAAAAAGGCGTGCCTTATGCACACTATGTTTTCCCGAAAGGCCCTCACGGTATCGGCCTTGCGAAGGAACCGGTTAAGATAAACGACCCCGTACCTGATCCTTCTTATGCGCTTGAGCAGCTCATCCTTGCGGTAAAAGCGGTTAAGGCGGGCAGGGGCATAAACGTATCGGATAAAAGAAAAAAGGAGCTTGAGGAACAGTTCCCCGAAGAATCAGTCATAGCCCCGGGACCCGACCCCGGCAATCCGCATGACCTAAGCGATATAAGCAGAGATGCCGGAATGTGGTCTGCACTGTCCAAGGTATGGATGGACAGGCTTTGATATTCGATGTACAATAATATATTATTTATATAATTCGTGCGAGGTATTACGTGGGATATATAATGTATGTCTGTCCCGCATGCCGGAGTTACTTTAAAACGCCGGGCGGCGACAAGAAGATCAAATGTCCTAAATGTAAACAGGAATACCTGCTAAGCCTTAAGATAAGCGACGAGAAGTGGAGGGAGCTTGATAAGGACGTTAGGCAGGCTCGTATTAATCGCGCCCTTGCGGGCGAGCAGCTGCGCGACGAGGTACCAAAGCCCCCGACACCGCCTGCCATGCCGGCCGATGCCCTGCCGAAGCCGACCGAGCACCTTCAGGATGAAGCGATATTTAAGACCGATGCTCCCGATGAAGCCATCCTTGAAGCAAGGCGCCTCCTTGAGGAGAAGGATGTCGAGGCCGAGATGCCCGCTCCGCAGATGGACTATAAAAAGTTCATGATCATATGCGTGACGTCGTTTGTCCTTTTGTTCATTCCCGCGGTGCTTAATATTCTGGTACCTGCGATCACGTTTAAAAAGGAGCTTACCGCAGTTTCTCAGGCCCAGCCCGGAGAATCAATCAAATGGGGCCGCCACAAGGGCAACACATCCTGGCGCGTCCTCGAGGTTGATGAAGATAATGACAGGGTGCTCGTCATCTGCGACCATAAGGTCAAGGGTGACTTCCCCGAAAAGCAGTCACCGCCTCCCGGCGGCGCACTTGTAAGCAAGGATCAGATAATGATCGACTGGCTTAACAGTTCCTTTATGAACAGTTATTTCAATGTGCTCGAGCGGGCAAGGATCGTACCTTCCACGGATGATGCGAATAAGATATTCCTTATCCCGAACGAGCAGCCAAACGACGGAATCTACCCTGCCTTCTGGATCCGGTTATAAAAGTGGACCACGGGGACGGGGTTAGTGGTTCATTTCAGACACGGGGACGGTTCTTCCGTCTGGTTTTTCACAAAGCCAGACAGAAGAACCGTCCCCGTG
>JAFZOS010000052.1 GCA_017550535.1 Lachnospiraceae bacterium | reverse complement strand
ATAAAGGTAAGCAGTGCACAGGTTCTGCAGCTTAATACACTCAGAAAGATTGCGGATGCGGCAGAGGTTATCTACGAACAGCTGTGGACCCGCGAGGAATATGAGGAAATCCGGGAGGATTATGCTGCCCGCGGCGAAAAGATTGAGAAGGTGCTTCCGATAACTGCAGGGCAGGATGAAATGCTGTTTGAGCAGCTTATCAATCCCGACAGGGGTGATTTCAAGAAGATACTTTTTCTGGATATTGATTCTGCTGTGTCTGAAAAAGATCTGCGCGAGTCTTTGGATATTACAACTGATGAGAACGAAGCGATGCGGGCTTCTATAGTATATCGTCATGTCACGGCTATTCAGCAGGTCATTACGGATCGAAAGATCCCGCTTGAGATAATAGACGGTGAGGGATTTGGAAGCAGTAAGATGCAGGAACTGAAAGAAAGGCTGCTGTACTCACCGATGGATCTGCAGAGGGACAGCCTTATAAGGGTGGTATACCAGAGGGCGCCCGGCATAAATATGTTGTGCTTCCTAACCCATAGCATCGCATTTGATGCTGTACAGAGGAGGACTTTTCTTGCAAGGCTTATGGGTCTGCTGGAGGAAAAGTATCCTGATGATAAGTCTGTAAGCGGATGGCGGGAGATCATGGAGAAAGGACTTTCTGAAGCCGTAAGAGAAGGATCCAAAAACGATAGTAGGGAAAAGAAAGCCGGGATCGTAAGGGAAGTGCCGCCGGACATATGTGTTTATTCGGAAAACGCAGGGCCTAAGGTCGTATTTGTCCATACAGGTAATACAGGCAGTGAGGCATATTACCGGCTGGCCGGCAGGATAGGTGACAGGGTTTCATTCGCCGTCATAGAGCCCTTTAATATTTACCATATGGATAAAGCCTGTTACGGGATCAAAAATATCGCGGCAAAGTATATCGAGATTTTAAAGCATTATCAGCCCGAAGGACCTTATATCCTGGGAGGATGGTGTTATGGGGGGATCGTGGCACATGAGATGGCATGTCAATTGGAAAGCTTGGGCGAAAGTGTAGCCTATCTCATTCTTCTGGATTCACATGCCCATTCGGATGAGAGGACCAAAAAGATAATAAGAGAGATGAACAGGGATGTCAACAGGTCATACTTTGAAACATCCCCATTGTTTTCAGAACTTCGGGAATCGGGTATGCTTGAAAAAATGATCGTAAATGCTGAGCATGTCAGGGAGGATATCCTCGATCATATTCCATCGGTATTTCATGGGAATACACTGTACTTTAAACCGGACACTATTCCGATGTCTGTATCCTCAGTAAGCAAACGTTATTGGGAGAAAATGATGGAATATGAGGCAGGAAACTATGAACATTTCTGCCTTAAAGAAAAGTTAAAGATCGTCCATACACCGCAGGAGCACGATCTGATGATGGATGATCCGTCGCTTGACATCATAGTTCCGGAATTGATGAAGACAGTCATCAGTGGTCAGGATTTATGATATATCAGATCATGGAGTGAAGAATTATAAAGTAAGGAGATAGGTGTTTATGAGATTGTCGCCTTTTGAAAGAGGAATGTATTATGAGCAGAAACTGAATCCCGACTCGACGGAATATAATATGGATCTTATCTTTTGTATAAAGGGCGCCGGGAGGGATCAAACGGACCGGGCCTTTGCCAAGCTCTTTGGTAACCATGAAGCCTTCAGATCATATTTCTATGAGGAAAAGGGTGAGGTTTTCCGCGGTATTTCAAAAGAACTCCCTGTGATAGAATGGCGGGACGATCATGACAGCAGCGAACTTAACAGGGCATTTGATCTGGCGGAAGTTCCCGTGAAGCTTTACGGATGTGAGCATGAGGACGAAATTACGGTCCGCATGCTTATCCACCATATCATTATAGATGCTAACAGCGAGAAGATGATAACCGGTGAGTTGTTTGACCACCTAAGGGGTAAGGAAGTGAAGGTTACATCGGATATATCCGATGCCAATAAGTGCTGCGATGATGACTTTTTCGCCCGTGGCGAAGCCTTCTATAAGGAACTTTTTTCAGATGGTCTTCCGGATGTATCGATGCCCGTTAAGGGCCCCCGTCCCGGTTTAATGCCTGTCACGGACAGTGAGCAGAGTATCTTTTTTGACAGGTATGAATATCTAAAGCTTCATGATCTGGCCAAGGATATGGGCCTTTCATTTTATGTCTTCATGGTCGGCGTTCTTTCGATGGCACTTTCAAGGTATACCGGAAGCGAAGATCTCCTGCTTGGGATTCCCGCCAACATGCGTCCGCCGGAATTTAAAGATGTTATCGGTATGTTTGTCAATTCGGCGGTTATAAGGGTTAAACCCGTACATGATAAACCGCTTCCCGATTACCTTAAAGAAGTTAAGGAAGTGATAAAGAAGGCTGCCAAGGAATCGCCCTTTTCTTATTCATTACTATGTGAGAAATATGCCGGCAAGGATCCCGGGAGAAATGCCCTGTTTGATGTAAGCATAAATGACGTGCGCCGTGCCGACATACTTAAGGACGGCGATCTTTCACTTGACTTATCATATGTTCCCCAAAACCTCAAAAGAGACATGGATATCCTGCTGCAGAGGAAGGATGACACCTTGCGGATTCTGTTAAAATATCCCTCCAAGCTGTATGATGATGCCCTTATAGAAAACTTTCTTGAACAGGTAGGTTTAATACTTGAAAACATCCGGAAGTCTCCTAAAGATAATATAGGCAGCCTGTGCGCATTACCCGAAAGTCATTGCAAGAAGCTTGAGGAGTTAAGCACTTCATCCGTTAAGGACGTTCCGGTAAAGCTTCTTCACGAACTGTTTGAGAAAGCTGCCCTGCAGAATCACGATAAGCCGGCCCTTATCGCCTCCGACAGGACCGTGTCCTATAAGGAATTAAACGATGAGGCAAACGGAGCTGCCAAAACGTTAATATCAAACGGAGCGTCCAAGGGGGACAGGATCCTTATCCTCATGCCGAGAAGGAGTATTTTTTTCACGGCCCTTTTTGGAATACTCAAGGCAGGAGCGGCCTTTATTCCATGTGATCCAGCGTATCCTGATGAGAGGATAAGACAGATAGCCACGGATTCGGGAGCATCAATGATACTTACATCCACGGACAGGGCCTCTTCCCTGTCGGCCGGATGGGACTTCCCGGGGAGGATACTGACGGATGATGAGCTTATATCGGGCGGGTCATGTGACCCTGCACCCCAAGTATCCGTTAACCCCGGAGATCTTGCATATCTTATATATACCTCGGGTTCCACGGGCAAGCCTAAGGGGGTCGAGCTTACCCATGAAGGGATATGTAATTATCTTAATCCCGATCCTGCAAATATCCATGTACATATACTTGCTAATAAGACCTCGGCTACCTTGTCTGTTACGACGGTTTCATTTGATATGTCATTTAAGGAAACACTGACTACCTTATGTAACGGCAAGACGCTTGTTTTCGCGGATGAGGATCAGGCAAACGATCCGGCGGCCCTGACGGCCCTGTTTGAAAAAACGGGAGCGGATTGTTTTAACGCCACCCCTTCGCGCCTGCAGCAATATATGGAATACGAGCCTTTTGCAAGGGCCCTTTCTGGCTGCCGTCTTATCATGGCGGGAGGAGAGCAGTATCCCTTATCGCTTTTAAAGAAACTTAAGGGTCTTGCCAAAGAGGGAACTAAGATCGTCAACACATACGGACCTACCGAGATAACCGTTTCATGTAACGGGGCCCTGTTAAACGGAGCCGATAAAGTAACGGTCGGACGGCCCCTGCTTAATGTTAAGGAATATATCATGGATGCGGGAGGGCATCTCATGCCGCCGTATTGTACAGGGGAACTCTATATAGGAGGCAAGGGAGTGGCAAGGGGATACCGAAACCTTCCGGAAGCAACCGCTAAGAGCTTCGTTGAATTCGAGGGTGAGCGATTCTACCGGTCGGGTGATCTGGCAAGATGGGATGAGAAGGGTAATGTCGTGATACTTGGGAGGATCGACTCCCAGATCAAGCTTCGGGGCCTTCGTATCGAGCTTGGAGAGATCGAGGGAGCCATTGAGGATTACAGCGGGATCAGGAAGGCGGTTGCGGCTGTCAAAAAGCTTGCGGGTCAGGACCAGCTGTGTGCTTATTATACTTCGGACAGCGAGATCGATATTAATGACCTTAAGGAATCTTTAAAAAAACGGCTTACCTTCTATATGATCCCGGTTTCCTTCATGAGGCTGTCTGAGATCCCTGTAACCCACAACGGCAAGACCGATGTTAAGGCCCTGCCGGATCCGGTCATTAAGGCCGGGAATTACAGGAAACCCGAGACCAAAGATCAGGAGCTTATTTATGATCTTATAAAGGAGGTAACGGGTATTGACGGCTTTGGAATAGATACCGATTTTGAACAGATCGGCCTAAGCTCGCTTACCATGGTCGGCCTTACCTTAAAGATAAGCAGCCTGTTCGGTAAGCCGCTTAAGTTTTCCGATATTAAGGAGAACCCGACCGTTGAGAAGCTGGCAGCTCATATCATAAACCTGCAAAAGAATGAGGATCATGAGCTTAAGAAGATCTATCCGCTGACTATGACCCAGACAGGAATATATGTCGAGTGCATGGCCAATCCGGGAACCACCATCTATAATATCCCCCTTCTGTATGAGCTTACAAATGATATTGACCTTGCCCGTCTTAAGGAGGCCATAATAACGGCCGTGGATGCCCATCCCTTCTTAAAGGGCAGGATCATGGAGGGCGAGGACGGTGTTTACGTTAAGAGGCAGGATGACAGGGAGCTTTCTGTTGAGATCGAAGAGATAAAGGGCGAGGCTGATTTTGCCTCCCTTGTAAGGCCCTATGATCTCCTTAAGGATGATCTTGCCCGTTTCAGGATACTTATTTATCCCGATAAGAAATATCTGTATATGGACCTGCATCATATCGCGGCGGACGGTCAGTCGCGCAGGATACTTGAACGGGATATAAGCAGGGCGTATCTTGGAGAAACGATAGATAAAGAGGAATACTCGGGCTACGAGGTGGCCCTGTCTGAGGATAAAGACAGGAAGGGTCCCACCTATGATAAGGCGAAGGACCATTACGGGAAGCTCCTTAAGGATGCGGACAAGGAGACGGTTCCTCCTTACATGCCGCAGGGTACAGAACAAAAGGCCATACATTTAAGCAGGAAAACGGCTCTTACCCTTGATGAGACGGAAAGCTTCTGTAAGGCCCATCACACGACCGCCAACGGTTTTTTCAATGCCGTGTTCGGATATGTGCTGTCGGTATTTTCATACAGTGAGGAGTCTGTTTTTACGACCGTATACAATGGCAGAAATGACGCAAGAATGGCTGATACGGTTACCATGCTTGTTAAAACACTGCCGGTAAGGGTATGTATCAATAATGATATCTCTCCGGCCCGGCTTGTTAAGGAAACGGGAGATGAACTCCTGTCAAACATGGAGAATGATATATTCTCCTTCGGCGAGATCTCAAGGGCTTATGATATAAAGGGAAGGATCAGGGTTATCTATCAGGGACCGGCACCGGGAGGCGGTGACGGGGAATGGGAGGAGGCTGATTTCTGTGGACGCAGGATAAGACGCAGGCATTTGAATCTTGATACACCCAAAAGCGATCTTACGGTTGAGATATTCGGACGGGAAAGCGGTATTGAATTTATCGCGGAATATGACAGCTCCAAATATTGCAGCGAGTGGGCCGCAAGCTTCCTTGCAACTATGGAGAAGGTATCATATGAGTTTCTTAACAGGGAGAAGCTGTCGGATGTTGAGCTTATGTATGAAGGCGGTCCGGATTATTATGCAAGGAGTAATGATACGGACTATAAGGTTGAGTATGTAAGCGTCAACCGGCTCTTCGAAGCCCAGGCGGCAAAACATCCCGATAAAACAGCGGTTGTAGCGGCGGGAGAATCACTTACCTTCTCAGACCTTAACAGGTACGCCAACCGCGTGGCTCATGCTCTTATTAAAATGGGTATTAAAAAGGACAGTATTGTCGGAATGGTCTTTGACCGTCGTAAGGAAATATTTATTGCCGAGCAGGGGATTCTTAAGGCTGGCGGAGCATTCCTGCCTATGGTCGGGGAGTATCCCGATGACAGGATCGATTACTGCTTAAGGGATGCAGGAAGCCCTATTGTCCTTACATCGAAATATCTCCAAAAGGAGCGTAAGGAGCTGTTCTCGGAAGATAAACCATACAGGAGCCTAGCCGTCGAAGAGCTGATAGCGGACGAAGAAGATGATAATAATCCGGATATAAATATAGACCCGGATGCGCTTGCCTACTGTATATATACATCGGGCTCCACGGGCAGGCCCAAGGGTGTGATGTTGGAGCAGCGGAATATGTGCAATTACGTCAACGCCAACATCAAGCATCCGACCATGTACTGGCTGACCGTGGATATAAGTGCCGCGTTATCGGTTACATCAATTTCATTCGATATGTCGATCAATGAGCGTTTTGTTTCATTGTGCAACGGCATAACACTTGTGATGGCGACTCTTGATGAGATCCATGATCCCATAGCACTTGCGAAACTGATGAACGAGTATAAGGTTGAATCGATGGTGTGTACGCCGTCGTATCTGATGAGCCTTTTAGAGCTTGAGGATACCCATGGTGCCATCGGAAGACTCAAGACCCTGCATGTTGGCGGAGAAGCATTCCCTGCTTCGCTTGCCGATATCATGAAGAAATTAAATCCCGATTCCCACCTGATGAACGGTTATGGTCCTACCGAAACCTCCGTTTCATGCAATTCATATGATGTAGTGCCGGGTAAGAGCGTTGTGATAGGAAGACCGGAAGCCAACCATAAGGAGTATGTTTTTGACAGAAACGGCAGGCTTCTGCCTTTTGCCGCAATGGGTGAACTTATAATATGCGGCGCGGGCGTCGGACGCGGATATGTGGGACTGCCCGAAAAAACGGCCGCTTCCTTCTTTACTTATCAGGGGCTAAGGGCCTATCACAGCGGAGACCTTGTGCGTATGAACCCTAAAGGGGAATACGAGTATTACGGCCGTATCGATAATCAGGTCAAGCTCCGGGGCCTCAGGATAGAGCTTGACGAGGTTGAAAACGTGATCCTTTCCTTCCCCGGTATGAAGCTTAGCAAGGTGATAGTAAGAAACAACGGACGGGAGGATTATCTT
>JAFZOS010000051.1 GCA_017550535.1 Lachnospiraceae bacterium | reverse complement strand
GTATGAAGGTATCCCGAAAAAAGGCGACAGGGAACACTTCCTTATAGATTTCAATCCGGTTCTTACGGTGTATATGCTGCCGGCCCTTAACGGAAACGGCAGTGAAGGCTGCAGTGCACTTGCGCAGAGTATAGTAAAACTGTGGAACGATGCTTTCAAAAGGTACAGGCTCAGCATCGGTACTTTTGAAGAGATTGATGCTGGCTTTAAGCGGAAGCTGTGTTATATAACGACGGCTGTTTGTAAGAGCCTCGGAAAGCCCGATGACTGCTATGAACTTAAGATGTTAAGGGAATATCGTGATCATTACCTCCTTGATAAGGACATGGGGCGTGACATAGTAGAGGATTATTACAATATAGCCCCGACTATCGTTAACAGGATAAACCGCAGGGAAGATCGTAATATGATATACAGTGATATATTTAAACGATACATAAATCCATGCATAAGGCTTATAGAGGACGGTAAAGAAGAAGAATGCAGGAAGCTGTATTCTGATATGGTGTATTCGTTGGAAGAAAAATTCATGTTTTGAAAGAGGCAATGATATGTCAGATAAAGGTTACAGTATTGAAACCAAATGTGTGCAGTCGGGATGGAAGCCGACTACAGGAGAACCGCGGGTCCTTCCGATCTACCAGAGTACTACATTTAAATACGATACATCGGATGCCATGGGAAGGCTGTTTGACCTTGAAGAAAGCGGATATTTTTACACGCGTCTTCAAAACCCGACAAATGACTATGTAGCGGCTAAAATATGCGATCTTGAAGGCGGTGTGGCTGCAATGCTGACTTCATCGGGGCAGGCTGCAAATTATTACGCGGTATTCAATATCGCCGAGGCAGGCGATCATGTTATCATGTCATCTAAGGTTTACGGCGGTACTTTCAACCTGCTGACTGCGACTATGAAGAAGATGGGAGTTGAATGCAGCGTTGTGGATCCGGATGCCGATATAAATGAGATAAACAAGCTTTTTAAAGATAATACAAAGTGTGTTTTGGCCGAGTCGATAGCAAACCCGGCAGTAGTGATCCTTGATTTTGAAAAATTCGCAGAGGCAGCTCATTCACATGGAGTACCTCTTATTGTTGACAATACGTTCCCTACGCCTATAAACTGTCGTCCTTTTGAATGGGGTGCCGATATAGTCACCCATTCGACTACTAAATATATGGACGGCCACGCTATGTGCGTAGGCGGATGCATAGTAGACAGCGGTAATTTTGACTGGAAAAGATATGCAGATAAATACCCGGGGCTGACAACTCCTGATGAAAGCTATCATGGTATCACATATACCGAGAAGTTTGGGAAAGCGGCATATATCACAAAGGCAACAACTCAGCTTATGAGGGACCTTGGTTCAATACAATCGCCGCAGAATGCCTTTTTATTAAATGTGGGACTTGAAACACTGCATTTAAGGATGCCACGTCATTGTGAGAATGCTTTAAAAGCAGCTGAGTTTCTTAAGAAACATGATAAGGTATCCTGGGTTTCATATCCAGGGCTTAAGGATGATAAATATTATTCTTTGGCGCAAAAATACATGCCAAACGGTACATGTGGTGTGATGTGCTTCGGAATAAAAGGAGGAAGGCAGGCAAGCATCGACTTTATGGACAGGCTGAAGCTTATCAGCATAGTAACTCATGTGGCCGATGCAAGGTCATGCGTACTGCATCCGGCTTCACATACACACAGGCAGATGACAGACAGTCAGCTGCTTGAAGCGGGAGTACAGCCGGATCTTATAAGGTTTTCGGTTGGTATCGAAAATGCAGATGATATAATTGCCGATCTTGAGCAGGCACTGGCATAAAGAAGATAGATCGATCTATGAATTCTAATGAATGGGATTTACCTACAAAGATAATAAGTATCGTTTCTTTGGTCATACTGGGATATATTTTTTTCATATCGGTGTATTACCAGATAATAGTACAGAGCGGCGGATTGTTCTTCGTTATAATCTTCTGCGGCATACTTGTACTGGCATTCGTTATGTTAAGCCTTGTGACCAAGCTGATCGAGATTTCAAAAGACATCAAGGATAACTTCATGTGGAGTTTCGTTGAGATACTTTTGTTATGTCATTTGTCATTTTTGTTTCTCATTTACAGGCTGGCATATACCACATCTCTTCCGGCTGAAGATACCATAATCTACAGGGCTGCAGATCTGATGCGTGAAGGTACATTGGCCACGGCCGGAATGGATATGTTCAGGCATCTTATAGTATATCCGTCAGAATATATATGCGCAGTGCTTTATTCGGTATTCTTAAGGATAACCGGTAAAGGACCCGAATCCCTTGTCATTTTTAATTCCATAGTGCTTATTCTGATAGCTTTTATGATTGACAGGATAGTAAGGAAGGTAGCCGGCCGCACATGCGGTATTGTGGCGGCGTTGTGTACACTGTTTGTACCCTCCCAGTCATTTGCAATCTATACTTACAGCAGTGAATTCCTTTTCTGTCTTATCCTGGTGGTATCGCTTGATCTGTTCCTTATACTTTTAAATTTAAACGATGAGGATAAAAACAGGGTCATCGGATATTCGGCGTTGTTTGGTTTAGTGCTGTCACTGCTATTGTTTACGGAACCGCTTTCGCTTATAATAGTGATAATCTATTTTGTTTATTTTATCTTGTATAAGAAGAAAAACGATTTAAGTCCGATAAGGAGCGTAGCGATAGCCTTAGGATGCATGGCGTTCATTTTTGTGATACTTGTGTTCCTGAAATCCAATTCGCTTGAGACTGATATAGGTGAAGTGATTTCCGGCTCGATGTCACGTTTTAAGTTTTCAAGAGATATCGAGACGGGCGACAAATTTACTTTCGGTGAGGTTTTTTCGGAGTTTCATTCAAACCTTGATAATAAAAATTCGAACGTTTCAGACAACTATAATTTTCTCGTAAACAAGGAAGGAGAATCATACACGCAGACGCATAATGCATGGTTCTCGCTGGGGACACAGATGAGTTATATGTTCGTTATCGTAATGTCAATAGCATGTGCATTCTACATATTCAGGAACAAATTCAGGGAGGCCGTTCCGTGCCTGCTGTTTATGTTTGGGTGTTTCATAATGCTGTTTTTCAGATCAACAAACGAGCAAAGCACATATTTTATGTTTGAGGTGCTTATTGTTATAGCAGGCTGTGGCCTGAATTATATGTATCGCAATCATCATCCTGAATTTGAAAGGGTTGCAATGGCTGCAGAAGTCCCGGCATCGGAATTAACGTCAACAGATAATGGGGCAGCTGACTGGAAGGCTATTTCACGCGCAAGAGCCCTTATATTTACAGGTGCCAATGAGCAGCAGCCTGCGGCAAACGCCGGCATGATGAATGGCAGCTCCGGTGCTTTTACGGGATCGGTATTTGCAGGTACGCCCGAAACAGTTCAGCCTGCACAACCGGCCGCTGCAGTGTCACCCGTACCTGCACCTGTGCCAACACCCGCACAGGCTCCGAAGCCAGCGCCCAAGCCTGTTATGAGTATGCAGGACAACAATCCGTATACAGGTGCAACAATATCGCCTGAAGGTTACTTCAGCTTTTTCTCTGAAGAGCCGCAGTATGCTGAACCGGAACCCGTATCCCAGTATACAGAGCCTGCACCTGAACCGGTACAAAAGTTTGAGGAGGCTGTACAGGCTGAGCCGTTATATGAAGAACCGGCACCGGATTTTGAAGATCAGTCCGGTATGCAGGCGGTTTCCGAGGAGTTATACGAAGGTCCGATACAGGAATTCGATGAACCTGAAGATATAAATGTAACCCCGGAAGAGTTCATAGATGAAGATGAGGCCTTATATGAAGGCCCGATACAGGAATTTGAGGAGATAACCGAAGACGAACCCGTCATGCCGGTTTCTGAGCAGGCAAAGGCAGAGCCGGAGCCTGAGCAGGAATATGTAATGCCTGAGATGACATACATGGATCCTGAGGAGTCGAACGTATTTGGTGAATCTGATGAGTATGATGATGAACCTCTGCCACCATCACACATATTTGGACGGCTGATGGATGAAGTACCTCAGAAAAATGAAGAACCCGCATATGAGGAGCCAGCACCGGTTTATGAAGAGCCTATGCAGGAAAATGATGCAGGAATGACATTTGATGAGGGTATGCCTGAAGATATAGGGCAGTTATTCGGCGAATCAGTGCAGGAAGCAGAAACTCCGGCCGCAGAAATAAACGAACCCGAAATGCCGGTATATAGTGAACAGCAAATTCCTGTTAATGCAGAGCCGGGAGTTTATTATGCAAAGAATACATCTAATCCCGATCCCGAAGCCAAATCAAGCTACGGTGCTGCGGCGCATGCGCTCGGCTTCAGTTTCGGAAACGGAATGTTCGGTGACTTTGGTAATGATAATTCTGGTCAGTTTGAAGATGGCCTGGACGAATTCAGTTTCGGTGAGGGGATGCCTGATCTGAGTACACTTGACCAGCCGGCTAACGTGCAGGGCAGCGATGAAGCCGCGGTAAGGAAGAAAAAAGTCATCAAGAAGAAGATAGTAAGGAAAGTTGTTAAGAAATCCGCATCACCGCTACCCGGTATAAAACTTGATGAGATCGATCTTGGAGCGGCATTTGATGAGGCAAACAAAAAATATAACAATTCTGATGACAACGGTGACGGGTCAGACGGAGGTTATGTAATAGAAATTTGATATTGCAAATGTCAAGCGAATCTAATATAATCTTTTGGTAAGTCATTTGCAGGCTTCCGTGGCTCAGTTGGTAGAGCAACGCATTCGTAATGCGTAGGTCGCCGGTTCGAGTCCGGCCGGGAGCTGTAAATATGTATTGGGACAACACGATGTTAAGCATTATGTTGTCCTTTTTATTTCTTTACTTATCATTCTTCCTGTGATAAAATTAAAAGATGTTTTAACAGGAGTTTTTGAGAATTACGGAGGATGTTATGGCTCAGCTATGGGGTGGAAGGTTTACCAAGGAAACCGATAAACTGGTATATGCATTCAATGCTTCGGTTTCATTCGATAAAAGGCTATACAGGCAGGATATAACCGGAAGCATGGCTCATGCAAGGATGCTTTGCAAACAGGGAATCATAAATGAAACCGACGAGAAGATGATACTTGACGGGCTTAAATCGATCCTTGAAGATATCGAGAGCGGAAATGTTGATATAACAGATGACTATGAAGATATACACAGCTTTGTAGAGACTCAGCTTATAAACAGGATAGGGGATGCGGGCAAGAAGCTTCATACGGGCAGGAGCAGGAATGATCAGGTCGCTCTGGATATGAGGATGTATACACGTGATGAAGTAAACGCAACATCTGAACTGGTATATAGTCTCCTTGAAAGACTGCTTAAACTTATGGATGAGCATATTACAACTTATATGCCGGGATTCACACATCTTCAGAAAGCACAACCCGTAACACTTGCCCATCATCTGGGTGCATATTTTGAGATGTTCAAGAGGGATCTGTTAAGGCTTGAAGATATTTACGAACGTATGAACTACTGTCCGTTGGGCGCAGGGGCGCTTGCGGGAACGACTTATCCGCTTGACAGGGAATATACAGCTAAGCAGCTTGATTTTTACGGTCCTACGCTGAACAGCATGGATTCTGTATCAGACAGGGATTATCTTATTGAATATCTATCGTGTGCATCAATGATAATGATGCATTTGAGCAGGTTCTGCGAGGAGATGATAATATGGAACAGCAATGAGTACAGATACATTGAGATTGATGGTTCTTATTCCACGGGAAGCAGCATTATGCCCC
>JAFZOS010000050.1 GCA_017550535.1 Lachnospiraceae bacterium | reverse complement strand
TTAGTACACTTAGTAGCCGTCGGATTTTTCTTCTTGTCAATACCTAAAATATTTACAGCCACGGGCATGTGTACCACGGGGACGGGGTTCGGGGGCCATTTTTTGGAAGCCCATAAATGGCCCCCTAACCCCGTCCCCGTGGTCCACTTGCCCGTGTCTGAAAATATTTTAGGTATTGACAAGACGAAATATCCGACGTATACTAAGTGTACTAACAGCATTAGTACACTTAAATTTTACCCAAAAAACGGAAGGGGGAGATAAGATGATCCTTATCGACTACAAGGACCCAAGGCCGATATACGAGCAGGTCGTTGACAGGTTCAGGCTCCTTATCTTAAACGGCGGACTTAAGGCCGACGATAAGATGCCGAGTGTCAGGATGCTGGCCATGGATCTTTCCATCAATCCCAACACCATCCAGCGCGCCTATGCGGAGCTTGAGCGCAGGGGATACATCTACACGGTCAAGGGCCGCGGAAATTTCGTATCCGATACCGATAAGTTCAGGGATGAATACCGCACCGAGATATTTGGACGCCTCGATGAAATATGTGACGATGCCTGCAAGGCAGGGATCACCGCCGGGGAATTGACGGAGCATATCGAAAAAAGAAGTGAAGAGGGAGAAAAAAGAAATAAAGAGGGAGGAAACGGGGAATGATAAAGATAGATAGAGTTGTAAAATCATTCGACGACATACGGGCTGTCGATAACGTGAGCGTGTCGATAAACGAAGGCATCGTGTTCGGACTGCTCGGCACAAACGGCGCCGGCAAGAGCACCCTGCTTCGTATGATCGCTGGCATATTAAAGCCCGATGAGGGAAGCATTACGATAGATGATAAAAAGGTGTATAACAATCCGAAGACAAAGAGCAATATGTTCTTTGTGTCCGATACACCGTACTTTTTTTCGAACGGAAATCCGATGGACATGCAGGCTTATGTGGCAAACCAGTATCCGGATTTTGACAGGGCAAAGTTCGCAGGATTTTTAAAGACCTTCGAACTGGCGCCCGACCGCAAGATAAACACTTACAGCAAAGGCATGAAGCGCCAGCTTGCACTGCTCCTTGGGATCTGTGCAGGCACCAAGTACTTACTGTGCGACGAATCATTCGACGGGCTCGATCCCGTTATGCGCCAGGGCATAAAGAGCATCTTTGCAAAGGAAATGGACGAACGCGGACTTACACCTGTCATCGCATCCCATAACCTAAGGGAGCTTGAGGATATATGCGATCACGTGGGACTCCTTCATCGCGGCGGCGTGCTGCTCGACAAGGATCTTGAGGACTTAAAGCTTAACATCCAGCGCGCACAGTGCGTGTTCACATCCCCGGAGGATGAGGAAAAGTTAAGGGAAAAGGTAAACATTGCAAAGGAGGAGCGCATAGGGTCCCTGCGCACCTATACACTGAGGGGAACAAGGGAGGAGATCGAGAAAGCCTTTTCGGAGGTAAATACCGTATTCTTCGAGGTGCTCCCGCTGTCTTTGGAAGAGATATTCATAAGCGAAACGGAGGTGGCAGGCTATGACATCAAGAAGCTCATCATGGGTTAATCTTCGGGAAAACAATAAACGAAGGCTGTGGCAGTGGTGCGTCGCCCTGTTCTTCTTCGTTATAGTAAATGTCATCGGTTTCCTTATAAGCGTTGTGTCCGTCAATGAGGAGTACTACATGATCTCCTACGGCAGCCGCGCACATGATATGATAGCGAATGTTATTAAAGGATATGCCGACATGTTCATGGGCGCATCGATCCTTAACATCATCTTTACGATCGTACTCGGCGCCCTGCTCGGCATCGGCGGATTCGTGTACCTTGACAACCGCGTTAAGGTTGATTTTTACGAGAGCATGCCGCAGAAGAGGGGCAGCAGGTATTCCGTCATATGGTTAAGCGGCCTCCTCATCTACGCAGGCAGTTACATCATAGGTATGCTCCTTAATTACGCCATCCTGGTTGCATCCGGCT
>JAFZOS010000049.1 GCA_017550535.1 Lachnospiraceae bacterium | reverse complement strand
CTTGGGGGTTCGCTTTTTGCATATGTGCTCGCATTTGCCGTGATGGCATTATTGTTTGTGCTCGCATTTAAGCTTGATAAAGGGGAAGACGGAGCGTTTATGAGCGTTCTTATACTGTGGTCCCTTATAATAACCTACCACCGGACGTATGACTTTTTCGTTTTAGCCGCCGTATATTCATATTTCCTTAAAAAGGAGCGGCCTTTAGTGCTTAGGGCAGGTTATGCGGCAGTGCTTTTTGCAGTATTTTTTGTGCTCAGGATATTTTCCGAGTCGGCTGCTTCTAAGGCGGCTGTGGGAGCGATATATTACGCATTCACCGTTACCATGACGGCAATGCTTTTAAAGGATGGAAACAGATATGAAGGACAGCCTGTACATAGTGATACCGGCGTATAACGAGGAAGAGAATATAAGACAGGTGGTCAGTGACTGGTACCCCGTCGTCGATAAAAGGAGCGGCAGCAGCAGGCTGGTCATCGTAAACGACGGCAGCAGAGATAATACACTTGAGGTGTTAAACGAGCTGAAACAGGACCGTCCCAAGCTCATCGTTCTTGATAAAGAGAACGGCGGTCACGGTTCGACCATACTGTATGGCTATAAATATGCCCTTGAACAGGGAGCTGAGTACATATTCCAGACAGATTCGGACGGACAGACATACGCTTCCGAGTTTGATTCTTTCTGGGATGAGCGTACGAAGTACGATATGATAATCGGTCACAGGAACCACAGGGAAGACGGGTTTTCACGCGTTGTGGTCACAAAGGTATTAAAGCTTGTGATACGTATGTGTTTCCATGTGTCCGTAACTGATGCAAACACACCTTACAGGCTGATGAATGCGAAGGCACTGGATGAGGAAATGGGCTACATCCCCAAAGATTTCTTTTTATCGAACGTGCTGATCACGGTGCTGTTTACAAAGCATCTTAAGAGGATAAAGTTTATCCCCATTACCTTCAGGCCACGTCAGGGCGGCGTTAATTCGATAAATTTGAAGAGGATATTCAAGATAGGGCGGCAGTCGCTTAAGGATTTTAAGGAGCTTAACAGGAACATATGAAGAATAAAAAACTGCTTAACCAGATACTCAAGTTCGGTGTTGTGGGAGGTATATCCTTCCTCATCGATTTTATAATATATACGGCCATTATCAAGATACTTACGTTTGATAAGGCATATATAATCGCCGGAGTGCTCGGCTTTTCCATATCGCTCATATTCAACTACCTTGCCAGCATGAAGTGGGTGTTCGTGCGCAGGGACGATACGAGCAGGAAAAAGGAGTTTATCATATTTACGGTCTTAAGTCTCATAGGCCTTGTCTTAAACGAGGTCTTCCTCATCCTGTACGTTGAGTGCATGGATGCAATGGTAGGCTGGATACATGCGATACATGTGTGGTTCTTCGGTGTCATGGAAGGATTTAACATCCATGCATTTGCGGATGTACAGGAATTTGTCGAGTTCTGTGCAAAGATATTCGCTACGGCGCTTGTCATGGTATATAACTTCGTAAGCAGGAAGATGACGCTTGAGAAGAAGGAAGATAAAGAAGATACGAAAGAATCAGAAGCTGAAGAAGCATAAGGGGATCATATTATGAAAAAAACTTTGAGGATCATGATCCTGACGGTCCTTTTGATATTGCCGGCTGTCTTCATTTTGCAGGGATGTAAAAAGACGGCTGACAGAATAGAGACAACACCCGGGGAAATCGAAGAGGATGAACCGGTAAGCGAGGCGGCCGAACCTGTAAATGAGGAGAACGCCGAAACGCAGGATAACACGATGCTGAATGTTGAATCTGCAGATGCCGTATCCTATTCCGCGATCCCCGTTCACGAAAAGGAGGAGGAGCCCGAGCCGTCCGTAGTAAATGATGATGAAGAAAATGTACTTAAGACCGACGACGGAAAGGTGATAGTTGACCTTATCCTGTTCATGGGACAGAGCAATATGGCGGGAACCGGCGGAAATGCTGAATATGCGCCTAAGGTTGAGCAGGATCACGGATATGAGTTCCGCGCCATATCCGATCCCACAAGGCTTTATCCGATAACGGAACCTTTCGGTATAAACGAAAATGTGAGCGGCGCTATCGAGGATGCCGCTATTGGCAAGAAGGGATCGATGGTCTCGTCATTTGCCAATAAATACTACGAACTTACCGGAGTGCCGATAGTCGCGGTATCCGCATCATCAGGCGGCAGGGACACCGATTTCTGGATGCGGGACAATGTGGTGGCCGATTTTTCGGAAAGGTACAAGAGGGCGCAGGTATGGCTTGAGAGCAACAACTATTACATACGTAAGCAGTATGTTGTGTGGCTTCAGGGAGAATCGGACGCGGGCGACGGTCTGACAACGGAGCAGTACAACCAGAACATGGACAATATCATAAGGCCGCTGTTTATAGCCGGATTACAGAAGGTGTTCATGGTCACCCCGGGACGAACGATATCGGTTAAGTATTTCTTTGACAATATCGTGTATGCCCAGATAAATATGTGCAGGACCAGCGGTTATTATGCGCTTGCAACGACGGTGCTCAATTCGGTGAGCACTGAGTATATGGTTGACGAATTCCACTATAACCAGTCGGTACTTAATGTAGTGGGCGAGGAATCCGCCGAGAGCGTTGCCTATTACACGCTCAATAAAAAGGAAAAATGTCTGTACAATTACAGGGATGAAAACGTATATATCCCCGAGGGATTTGAATACACTGAGGACGAGAAGAAGGTTGAGGCGGTAAACCACAACGAAAACGGCGATTTCGTGAGGTACTAGGATGGATAAGATATTGGTATTCATACCCGCATATAACTGTGAGAAGCAGATACTGCGGGTGCTTTCACAGCTTGAAGGCGAGATAATGGATCATATATCCGGTGTTATAGTCGTAAACAACAGGAGCACGGATAATACCGAGATGGTGGTTGCGGCATACAAAAAGCAGCATCCGGGGCTTCCTTTATGCCTGCTCAGGAATAAAGAGAACTACGGCCTCGGAGGGTCTCATAAGGTGGCTTTTGACTATGCATTAAAAAACGGCTATGACTATGTGATCGTGCTCCACGGGGATGACCAGGGAAGGATATCGGATTTTCTGCCCGTTTTAAGGAACGGATACTATAAAAAACATGACTGTATCCTGGGCGCAAGGTTTATGAGGGGCTCAAAGCTTTACGGATATTCAAAGTTCCGTACCTTCGGGAATGCGGTTTATGACTTCCTGTTTGCATTTGTGACCGGGAGGAGGATTTATGACTTGGGTTCCGGGCTTAACATGTATGATGTCAGGATGCTTAAGGATAAGTTTTATGAGAAATTCCCCGATAACCTTATGTTTAACTACTGCATGATCTTAGCATCCGAGTATTACGGGCATGATATAAAGTTCTATCCCGTTTCATGGCGCGAGGATGATCAGGTAAGCAACGTAAAGATGGCCTCCCAGGCCGTTAAAGTGCTTAAGATACTTAAGGATTACTATCTGGATCCTTCGGTCATAACAGAGGATTACAGGGATAAACCGGTTGAAAAGTATGAGGCAGAATCAATAATATGATGGTTTTTAAACTGGTGGTCGGCATAGTTTTATTTATACTGTGGTTTCTCGTGGTGCATACGATCAAGATGTTCCGTATGTATCTGGTCTTTCTTGAGAGCAGGATAAGGTTTTCGCGGTTTGTGTTCGCATACTGCCGTACTACCCTTGCGAACCTTATAATACCGTTCAAACTGGGTGAGATATACAGGATGGCGGTGTTTTCAAGGATATTAAAGAGTGCAGGCATGGGAATAGCGGGAGTCATCGTGGACAGGTTCTTTGATACGATGGCGCTGGTGCTGATTCTTCTGCCGCTGCATATACTGTATCCTTCAAAGGTATCGGTGGTATCGGTATTTCTGGTGGTTTTTGTTGTACTTATAGTTTTTGTTTATGCGACATTCCCGTCGGCTTACCGGTACCTTAACAGGTATATAATCATAAACAGGGGCGCGGGATTCTCAATGACGGTGCTTAAGTGGCTGGAGGTATTAAACTTGGGCTATGAGCATATAAGGCAGCTGGTAAAAGGCAGATATGCGCTGCTTACGCTCATGTCCTTTGCATCGTGGGTCCTTGAGGGAGGCCTTTTGTATATCGTGGCGGTAGTAATGGGCGAGCGCTACGATGCCGGCGTTTTCTCGGATTATATTACATCAATAATGTCGACGGCAAGCAGTGAGCTCCAGACAAGGTACATCATCTTAAGTGCCGCGGTCATGGCACTGTGTACTCTTATAAGCGGGATCGTGTATGCTGCAGTAAGGAGCGTTAGGGCCGATACAGTACAAAACAGGAGTCAGTTATGAAAAAGGTCATAGTCGTTTATGACGATTCAAGGAAGCCGGGACAGGAGATAAGTGAAGTTACCGGCGGAAAGAGTTACGGAAGTACGATCTTTAAGAGGCAGTCCCTTAAAGAACGTATGAGGCAGCGGATAAGCGCGGACCCTAACGTGTGCGCATTTATGGCGGCATCGGAATATCCTGAGCGCATAAAAGAGTATGCCGCCCGGGACATATGCATATTCAAGCTGTATTCGGACCGGGAGATCGCGGATATGAAGGCGGTGGGCATACTTCTTGAAAAATCGGCGTATGCCAAGGAAAACTATGCAATATACGATAAGGACGGCATTGCCGCAGTCATTTATCCGTCCGTAAATGCTTATGAAGGGCAGAACGATCCTTCCGATGAGGGATCATACGAAAAGATAGAGTCAAAAGGATTCATTGACCTTTCGGATGCGGCTGTTTTCAGGTCGTTTATAACAAGCGGTTTTGATGCGAGGTTTTTCAACGCGCTTGAGGGCGATGAATATACCGTGATAAAGTCGTCAAACAACACCGAAAAGCTAAAGAGCGAGTATGATTATTTCACTATGCTCCCTCCTTCGATGCGGCAGTGGTATGCCACGGCCTATGATTACAGGGAGGAGGCCGGCAGGGCTTCTTATTCCATGGAACGGTACCATATGACGGATCTGGCTATAAGATATGTGCACGGCGCCATAGACGAGGACGAATTCAGGTCGATAATGGAGAAGCTTTTCCGCTTTATTTCAGTAAGGAAGGAAAAACCCGTATCGGATGAGGAATATGAGGCTTCCGCAAATGTGCTGTATCTTGAAAAAGTGGATAAGCGGATCGCCATGCTTAAGGAGACGGAGGGCTATGAGCGGATCGCATCCCTTATCGCTGCCGGCACGGACTTTGCGGATATCGATGAGATCGTCGACAGATATAAGAAGCTGTACCGGGATATAACCTCGGGGCGTAAGTTTGTAAAGGTCCTGGTGCTCGGCCACGGCGATCTGTGCTTTTCGAATATCCTTTATAACCATGATGCAAGGCTCCTTAAGCTTATAGACCCCAAGGGTGCTGTTACGGAAGACGATATGTACATGAATCCGTATTACGATATAGCCAAGCTGTCGCATTCGGTATGCGGTTCCTATGACTACTTTAACAGCGACCTGTATGAGATAAGCTTAAACGATAATTTGAAATTTGAGCTTAAGATCGACTGCGATAAT
>JAFZOS010000048.1 GCA_017550535.1 Lachnospiraceae bacterium | reverse complement strand
TGGGTACCGGTTGTTGCCGCAGTCGTTTTGCTATCTGCCGTGCTTAACGGAAAGCTGTGGGTAAAGTGGTTTAAGAATGCACTGTCTTATGTGCGGATGCATCCCGCAGCGATCATACTGTTGGCGGTACTTCTCAGTATTCAGATAGTGCTTGTTTCATGTACTTACAATTTCACCCTGGATGCGGCATACTATGTTGCAAACGTGGCAACCTCGGTGGAGACGAACATGATGAACGTTTATGATCCGTTCACAGGGGCATGGCAGGATCATTATGAGATGAGGTATTTCTTCGCGACCTATTCGATGCAGGATTCGGTGGTATGCCAGTTAACAGGAATCCCCGCACTCATCTGGACAAAATCCGTCATGGCGATAACGATAATCCTGTTAACAAACATGGTTTATATCATGATCGCAAGGGAGCTGATCGTATACAGGAATGGAAAGAATGATAGTATTAAAAATCCCGAGCTTGCGGTTGTGATAATGACAGGTATCATGTTTGTCGTGAACCTGACATTCATTACGATTTATACGTCTTCACTGTTCCTTATGACAAGGACATACGAAGGCAAGGCGATAGTCGGCAACCTGGCCGTAATGACTCTGTTCTATCTGTTCATAAGGATGAACGATGAGAGTATTAAGGTGAGGCCGTGGCTCATCACATTCATCGTATGCTTCGGTGCGGCCACTATATCGTCATCGGCGAACATGCTGCTCCCCGTTGAGCTTACGGTACTGTTCATCCCGATGATCTTTCGGAAGAAGAAATGGGGCATGCTCCTTAAATATGCTGTCTGCGTGGTACCCGGCGTGGTATTCTCGCTTGTGTTTGTATTGTATGTGAAGGGTTGGTTTGTGTTATATACTTTTCCCAAATAGACTATGCAAGGATTAAATGTAGCTCAAAACGGAATATGGTACCTGCGTGAGTGCCTCCGCGCTTACACCGGCGCATGTGCATATTTTATGCTCTACGCGGCGGCGCTTGTTTACGTGTGCTTATTCGGCAGCAAACGCGAGAAGGAGATATTCATTCCCTGTTCGGTATTTCTTCTTGTAACTGTATATAACCCGGTATCGCCCGTGCTGCTTGACCGCTTCTTTGACGTTAACAGCGAGTATTACCGGTTTTTCTGGCTGCTTCCCGTTATAGTGCTGGTACCGTATCTGTGCACTAAGCTTGTGATGTCATGCGGTGAAACATCGATCCGACAAAAGATAGTTTTGTCCGTTCTTATCGCTGCGATACTGATTCTTTCGGGAAAGTTTGTTTACGCTGACGGTATAAAGCTTGCGAAGAACATTTACAAGATGCCGCCTGACCTGATAAATGTATCGGAAACGATACATGCAGATTCAAACGTTGAATACCCCAAAGCCTTCCTTGAATATGAATACAACATGCAGATGCGTCAGTACGACCCAAAGATGCAGCTTACTATAGACCGTGAGGATTATCTTTATGTTATGACGAATGATTATACCGACGAGATGCTTAAGGACGAAGAACATCCCCAGTACAGGCTTTTGGCAGAGCTAATCAAGCTTCAGGACGTTAATGCGGATGCATTTGTCGATGCGCTCGAGGCAACGAAAACCGAGTACGTTGTGGTCATAAAGGATCACCCGCGTATCGGATACCTTGAGGAAGCGGGCCTTAAAAAAGTGGCCGAAACCGCTGAGCATGTGATCTATAAATATGACGTTAAGGAACCCTATGTTTTTGAACTTGTTGATTATTCCGTAGTTTATTGATCTTCATAAGGAAACCATGAAACTTACCGTATTCACACCAACCTACAACCGGGCGCATCTTCTTGCGCGCGCATATGAAAGCCTTAAGAGTCAGACCGTAAAGGATTTTAACTGGCTCATAGTCGATGACGGATCGACGGATGATACGAAGGCCGTTGTTGACGGCTTCATAAGCGAGGGTATCATCCCGGTCGAATATCATTACGTCGAAAACGGCGGCAAGATGCGGGCCCACAACAGGGGTGTGGAGCATTGTAAAACGGAGTGGTTTTTATGCCTTGATTCTGACGATATGCTAGTTAAGGATGCGGTGGAAGCGATCCTTGGCGTGATCGATCATGCCTTACCTGAAATCTGCGGAATAATAGCCCACAAGGGCCGCAGTGAGACCGAGCTCCTTCACGGAGTCGATTTCCCGAAAAACATAAGACGGACGACTCTTTACAACCTATATCTTAACGGGTTTAAGGGTGAGACCACTCTCGTGTTTAAAACCGATGTTTTGAGGAAATACCCTTTCCCCGAGATAGAAGGCGAAAAGTATGTACCTGAGGACTATATTTATGATAAAATAGATGCTGAGTATGAATACTTAGTACTTGACAGGATACTGACAGTTTGTGAGCTGGTATCCGAGGGGTATACGGATTCCGTAAGGAAGCTTAAGGAAGATAATAAGCAGGCGTGGTATCTGTATTATGAGCAGCGTGCCAGGATAACGCCGATGTCGGTGCTTAAGCTTAAATATCTTTCCTTCTACAGGCTGTATGCCGGGATGACATCCCATGCTCTTAAGGAAAGCAACATACCGGCATGGCAGAAGCTCCTCGGGATCCCCGGTGAACTGTTCTTAAAGCTTGGCAGACGTATGTAGTGCCAAAGCGTAAAAGGCGGACCGGAATAAGGGATCAGGTATGCAGAAGCTTCAGATGCGCAAGCGCATATATAACCTAATAATGGCATTTCTCATAGTGGTGCTGGAAACTGCGGTTGTCAGCTATGTGTGGGTGGTATATTACAATACTGAGCTGCCCAAGGCCTACTATTTCTGGGGCCACGTGTTCATTTCCGCGGTTTATCTGTGCATCCTTTTATTTGCGTCCTTAATGTACGGCGGCCTTCGGATCGGTTCGTACAGGATGCTTGAACTGCTTTTCTCGCAGGTCATCGCGACTTCACTTACCGATATACTTTTTTATGCGATGGTATGTATGCTCGCATATCATTTTCCGACGCCCGTTCCGCTCATCGTGGGACTCATTGTTCAGTGCGTGCTGATCGGCGCGTGGATCTTCCTTGCAACAAATGTATACAGGGGACTGTTTCCGCCGCTTGACGTGCTGCTTATATACGACGGTGCTCACAAGGATCTGTTTGTCGAGAAAGTCAAAACAAGGCGTCATCAGTTCACGATCACCGAAACCGTCCATGTAAGCGATGATATGGATGAACTGTACAAAAAGATCGACGAACATGAAGCCGTGATGCTGTGGGACCTTGAAACGTCGGTAAGGAACAGGCTGCACAAATACTGCTACGAGAAGTCCAAGGAAACCTATGTTTCGCCAAAGATCGTGGATATCGTGCTGCGCGGGGCAGTGACTCTTCACTTCTTTGATACGCCGCTTATGCTCACCAAAAGCTCTCCGCTCGAATTTGAACACCTGGTGGTCAAAAGGATATTTGACATCCTGTTTGCTCTTATCCTAACCGTAATCCTGTCGCCGTTTATGTTGATAACCGCGCTGTGCATCAAACTTTACGACCGCGGTCCTGTCCTTTATAAACAGACAAGGTGCACGGTCGGCAATCGCGAATTTCTCATTTACAAATTCAGGAGTATGGTAGTTGAGGCAGAATCAGACGGTGTGGCTCGTCTTGCAAGCCGCAACGATGACAGGATAACCCCTGTCGGCCGCGTTATAAGGAAGATAAGGTTTGACGAACTTCCCCAGCTGTTTAATGTGCTTAAGGGAGATATGTCGTTTGTGGGCCCGCGTCCGGAACGG
>JAFZOS010000047.1 GCA_017550535.1 Lachnospiraceae bacterium | reverse complement strand
TGCATACGCCCGTCTTGAGCATGAAGGTATAATAAGCCCTGTGCTCACCGTGCAGTGCGAATACCGCAAGATGATGCATTACGGCGATACTGCCCGCATTGAGGTCGAAATAGAGAAGTTCAACGGCATCAAGATGATCGTGAGTTATAAGGTATATCTTGAAAGCACAGGTGAACTGTGTACGGTAGGCCAGACAAGCCACTGCTTTTTGAACGCCGACCACAAACCGGTGTCGATGAAGAAATCAAACCCGGAGTTTTACTCAAAGATGCTTGATAAAAGATAAAATGTCATTCTGAGCGTAGCGAAGAATCTTATTAACGAAGAGGATATTACATGGAGCAGGACAGACGTTTAGCGGTCCTTATAGATGCCGAAAACATTTCCATAAGATACATCAAATTCATACTTGATGAAATATCAAATTACGGCATCGCGACATATAAGCGGGCATACGGTGACTGGACCAATCCGTCCACTTCGGGATGGAAGGAAGTTGTGCTTAAAAACTCAATAACCCCGGTCCAGCAGTACAGTTATACCCAGGGTAAAAACTCTACCGATTCCGCGATGATAATAGACGCGATGGACATACTGTATTCGGGCAAGGTCGACGGATTCTGTCTGGTTAGCAGCGACAGTGATTTTACACGGCTTGCGGCACGCCTTCGGGAGGCCGGGATGCTCGTTATAGGAATGGGTGAGCAGAAGACCGTCGAAGCGTTCAAGGCGTCCTGTACGATGTTTAAATACCTTGAAGTACTGGCTGCAGAGGAAACGCAGGAGGGCGATACTTCCAGGGAGGATATCGAGGAGACGATCCTTAAGATAATCACCGACAACGATGCAAACGACAAGGATACAACGGTCGGTGAGCTCGGCAACAAGATAAGCAACAGGCATGCTGATTTTGACGTGCGTAATTACGGCTACTCGAAACTGTCTAAGTTCCTTGAAAGCTTCAAGAGCCTTCACCTTACATCAAACGGAAAGACGATATATGTCGACATTGCCGAGAGCGATATAACAAGGGATCAGATCGAACGCCTTGTTATAGACATATTATCAAAAGCTCCGAAGAAGACGATGAGCCTTCCGGAGCTTAAACAGAAGATCGAAAAGAAGATACCGAGCTTTAACATAAGGAGTTATAAGTATTCAAAATTCTCACAGTTCATAAATGATATGGACAAAATGAACGTAAACAACAACACAGTCAAGTTAAAGAAATAGGTCAGTGTATGAAGATAGGTATTATAGGCGCCGGTAATATCGCCGGGACCATGGCAACTACATTACAGCAGTTAAAAGGAACCGAGTGCTACGCGATAGCATCCCGTGATATAAAGCGCGCGAGGGCATTTGCTGACAAGTACGGGTTCGAAAAAGCATACGGATCATATGCCGATATGTTAAGCGACCCGTATGTTGAGCTTGTTTATATCGCAACGCCGCATTCGCATCATTATGAGCATATAAGGATGAGCCTTAATCACGGCAAGCATGTTCTTTGTGAAAAAGCATTCTGCGCAAATGCAAAACAGGCGGAAGAAGTGCTGCGGCTTGCGAGGGAGAGGGGACTGCTGCTTGCGGAAGCGATGTGGACAAGATACATGCCGATGCGCGGGCTTATCAATAAGGTACTTAAATCCGGCATCATAGGAAACCCGACATCGTTATCGGCAAACCTTGGCTATCCCCTTATTAACAAATCGCGTCTGGTACGCCCCGAGCTTGCGGGAGGTGCGCTGCTTGACCTTGGGGTATATGTGCTTAATTTTGCTTCGATGGTGTTCGGTGATTCTATCGACAGCATTGCCGCCAACTGCGTAAAACTTGATTCGGGTGTTGATGCACAGGAAAATATTATGTTAACCTACCGCGACGGGAGGATGGCATCGCTTTATGTTACTATGCTGGCTCAGACCGACAGGCGCGGACTTATAAACGGTACCAACGGATATATCGAGATAGAAAACATAAACAATTACGAAATGGTACGGGTGTTTAACTTAGAGCGTAAGATAGTAGCTGAGTATACGGCACCCACGCAGATAACCGGCTACGAATATGAAGTCCAGTCTGTGATGCGCGCTATCCGCGAAGGAAAGCTCGAATGCCCCGAGATGCCTCATACCGAGATAATCAGGATGATGCAGCTCATGGACAGCATAAGGAATGCATGGAATATCGAGTTTCCTTTCGAGAGGGATAACACGATACGTATTACGGCCGACGAGATACCTGATACCGGGGTTTACGAAGCGCAGGAGCAGGAAAAGCCTTCCAAATCGGTTGTACGTAAGATAAGCGAGAAGGCAGTATCGGATACCGAGTATGAGAACACCGTAAAACCCAAGGCCAAGAACGCAAAGGATGCAAGGGACAAGCTTCCGCCGAGTCCTCATCGCGGTATAACCGACAAGCTTCCAAAAAACCTTGAATTTGCTTCAGAAAGCTATGCGCCGAAGAAGCTTAAGGAGCCGACGGTACTTAAGAAGCCTGAGATACCTGAGCCTGCTTTGGAAGAATCAAACGAAGAAGTTAAGAAACCTTTGGAAGATACCTCCGAGGATATCATGGCAAAGCTTCCGATCCCCGAGGATGAGCCAAAGAAACGCACCGAACAGGAGCGTGCACTTGATCAGATAAAGGAGCATATCGAGCAAATCGAACGTGAAGATCAGGCGATACGTGCCGAGATCCAAAAGGCGATACCTGATGATATGGATCTTGACGAAGAAGACGATGTTCATGATTCTGCAAGCGTTGAGCAGGCAGCGGAAGTTATAAGGGAGATAAGTGCAGAG
>JAFZOS010000046.1 GCA_017550535.1 Lachnospiraceae bacterium | reverse complement strand
GATGCTGGGGTTTTTGTTTGATAATGATGAAGTTAATCCGGATGAGGCTGACGGGATGCCGGTTATAGATCTTAGGAATTTAAACAGTTCACTGGCAGGATCAGAGTATGACCTTACAGCTTCGGTTTATATCGCGACCCGAGGAGAATATCATGAGGTTATAACGGGGCGTTTAAGCAAGCTTGGTTTCAATAATATCATACCGGTTACGCCTGAACTTGATATGGATCTACGGAACAGATATGTTGAACGCAGTTTCAGGGAAAAGGGTAAAAGGTTTTATAAGATCGAAGGTGTGAAAGATGCTTTGTACGACGGGACAGATGATCGTGCATGTCTGTTTATAGCCAAGACGCCGTATGACAGTGAGTTTGAAAAGCCGGTACCGCTTAAGGAGTATGAAAAGATAATCCAGGCAGGATGCGCACTTACCGATGCGCGGCTTAAGGAAGCTGCCTTCTTTGATAATGAGAGTTTACCGGCGGATAATATCTCGGATCGCAACGCACAGTTTTCCGAAATGACCGCCCTGTATTGGATATGGAAGCATTCTGAGTTTGATTTTGCAGGGCTTGAACATTGGAGGAGGAGATTCCTGCTTCCAAATGATTGGATAGATATTATAGAGCAGGATGGAATAGACGTGATCCTTCCTGTACCGCTATGTGTGATGCCGTCGCTTGAAGAGAACTACAAAGGCAGGCATATCCCCGGTGTCTGGGATGAGGCAATGAGGATCATTGGGGAGTTGCATACGGATGAGCATGTGAGCGCAGTTGATTATTTTAAAGAAAACAGACTGTATTCACCCTGCAACATGCTTATCGCAAGGCGGGAAGTGCTTGATGATTACTGCAGCTGGGTATTTCCAATCCTGCTCGAATTAAACGACCGGATGGGAACATTTGATGATAAATACCAGAATCGCTATCCCGGCTTTGTTTCGGAGCGCCTGCTTACGTATTTCTTTGATGTGAACAGTGATAAGTATAACGTGGCATATGCGGATAAGAGTTTTTTGAAGTGATCTGATTCACCCCACAAACTGGAACACGCAGAAACCTGCATACATTGCAAGCAGGACCACACCCTGCCAGCGTTTTAGTTCACCTTTGATGATGGCGGGTATCGTTAGGATTACCATGACAAGCGCTGATACCGGAAGATCGACTGCAAGTGAAGCATTTACCGGATTCCCGAAAAGATTGAGCAACCTGCCCTCGGGAAGTCCGAAAGGAGACAGGGTAACCGACAGTCCGGATACGAGCACAAGGTTAAACAGGTTGGCCCCGCATACATTTCCGAGTGATAATGCACCGTGACCTTTGGCAAGTGATGTTATCGCGGTTACAAGTTCGGGAAGTGAAGTTCCAAGTGCCACGAATGTAAGGGCTATGACAGCCTCGGGAACGCCCATTGCAGCGGCGATAAGCGTACCGTTATCCACAAGAAGGTCCGCACCTTCTGCTATAAACACCGCACCCACGATAAGCAGAAGTATTTCTTTTAGGAGAGGTGCTTCTTTTTTTGCATTTTTGTCATCAGAGTTATCCGTCAGGTTAACGGTTGCAGCACTGTCTGTATTTGCTTTTGCCTGCTTCATTTCATTAAGTGCCTGCTTTATAAGGATAAACATATATACTGCAAAAAGGATGAGCAGGATCACTCCGAGCGGACGTTCAAAGGATCCGCGGACATATCCGCCGAAAGCATAAATGACCATGGCGCAAAAGAAAAATGCTACCGGCACTTTCAGTGTTTTTTTATCGACCTTTCCCGGTTTCACGGCAACTGTAAGTGCGGCTATCAAAGCTGTATTGCATATGATCGATCCGAGTGCGTTGCCGTATGCGATCTCACCGTGTCCGCTCAGGGCACTGTTGGCCGATACCATTACTTCGGGCAATGTTGTTCCTATTGAAACAACGGTCGCACCTATAAGCAGTTCGGGTACATGAAACCTTTCGGCGATCCCGGTTGCGCCGTCAACGAACCAGTCTCCTCCCTTTATAAGCAATACCAAACCTAAGATGAATAATAAAACCGGCACTATCATGATTCTGCTCCCTTAGAAAAGGAACCCATGCTTAACATGGGTTCCTTATTAGTGTTTGAATTATTAACCGTATTAAGCCTTGCCGTCCGATCCAAGTACATGAAGGATCTTATGAGCAACCATATCCTTAACAGCCTGACGTGCGGGCTTTAAGTACTGGCGGGGATCAAAGTGATCCGGATGCTCAGCAAAGTACTTCCTGATGTTACCTGTCATTGCAAGACGGATATCGGAATCGATGTTTATCTTACATACCGCAAGCTCGGCTGCATGACGGAGCTGTTCCTCGGGGATACCTACTGCGTCGGGCATATTGCCGCCGTACTGGTTGACCATTTTAACGAATTCCTGAGGAACCGAAGATGAACCGTGAAGAACGATCGGGAAACCGGGAAGACGCTTGATGCACTCCTCAAGAACGTCGAAACGCAACGGAGGGGGAACAAGGATGCCGTCTGCATTCCTAGTACACTGAGCTGCCGTGAACTTATATGCGCCGTGTGATGTTCCGATGGCGATGGCAAGTGAATCACAGCCTGTCCTGTCAACAAATTCCTCAACTTCCTCGGGCTTGGTGTAAGCTTCCTTACCTGCCTCAACAACAACCTCGTCCTCGATACCTGCAAGTGTTCCGAGCTCAGCCTCAACAACAACGCCGTTTGCATGAGCATATTCAACAACCTGCTTGGTAAGTGCGATATTGTCCTCGAATGATTTGCTTGATGCATCGATCATGACTGAAGTGAAACCGCCGTCGATACATGACTTACATAATTCAAAAGTATCACCGTGATCAAGATGAAGTGCGATCGGGATCTGAGGATTTTCCTGAACTGCAGCCTCAACCAGCTTTACAAGATAAGTGTGGTTTGCGTATGCACGCGCACCCTTGGATACCTGAAGGATAACGGGGCTGTTAAGCTCGCCTGCCGCCTCGGTGATACCCTGAACGATCTCCATGTTGTTAACGTTGAAAGCACCTACAGCATAACCGCCGTCATAAGCCTTCTTAAACATCTCGGTAGTAGTAACTAATGCCATTTGATTCACCCTTTCTTATAATATATTTTTCAACCGCCCATACAGACGGTCAGTAAACTAAGTGGATTATATCACCAAAAGCGCTTTAACTCAATAATTATTAACAAATTGACGAGGATAAACACCCGTGCTACCATCTCCTTAGGATGTGTTTTATAGCCGGAAGTTACGAAAGGCATCAGTATGAACGGTTCAGAGTCATTTTCATGTATTATACCGACCCTTGCGGACGATTATAACGAAGTGAGCGGATACCTGTATTCCCTGTTTGATATGACAGGGATAAACAGGTTGATTTTCATCGGACCCGAAAGCCTTGGCAAGGCTGTTTATGATGATGCTAAAGTGAAGGGCATGGAGGATAAGGTCGGGTTCATAAATGAAAATGACATCATACCTTTTGACAGCGTAAAACGCTCATATGAAACACGCCTGCAGGAAATTGCAAAGATAAATGGAAACCCTGAGAAAGTATCGAGGGTCGGGTGGTATTATCAGCAGTTTTTAAAAATGGCATACAGCATGTCATGCACCGATGAATACTATCTTTGCTGGGATGCCGATACGATACCGTTAAGAAGGATAGAAATGTTTCACTCATCCGGCAAACCATATCTTGATATCAAACCCGAGTACAGGGCCTCATATTTTGAGACGATCAAAAACCTGTTTGGCTATGGGAAAGTAATATGGGAATCGTTCATATCCGAGCACATGCTTTTTGATAAAAAGCTCATGATCGAATTGATGGATGAGATAATATCACGACCCCTTGAGGGAAGCACTTTTTACGAGAAGATCTTAAGTGCTGTGGATCAC
This sequence comes from Lachnospiraceae bacterium, assembly GCA_017550535.1. Lineage (GTDB taxonomy): Bacteria > Bacillota > Clostridia > Lachnospirales > Lachnospiraceae > UBA2868. Next base: position 40,791 of record JAFZOS010000046.1, on the reverse strand, counting down.
CCGTTAAACGGTTTTTCGGAATTTGAGACTTACGGAACCTGGATAGCAAAAAAGTATCCCGATAAATACAGGTTAAGGCAATGGAAGTCACTAAGGAACACGGGATTCATGATAAACAGGAAAGATATTTCTCAGGATGATCTTGACTGGCTCGCGACCGGATTTGATGCGGCAAGCTTTGAACGGTATCAGGAAGTATATCCCCACTTAAATGAACTGTTTTTAAACCGGCATTACAGGGAAAAGCTTACTGCCGATGTATTTTATAAAGAACTGCTTGAAATGGGGCTGTTTGGTGAATATAAGGACGGAGGTATTGTTAACGAAGGATACCTGGCCCCGATATAAAAGTTTAAACAGGATATTCGCATCACGCGATCATATCCCGTATCGATTTAAGAGTTGTTCCGTAATCCCTGCCCTTGCCGAATAGAAGCGTTGTCCCAAGGACGAATCCTTTGACGCCGAGGGGAGCATATTCCCTTATCTTATCGGCTCCGCATGCACCGTCCCAGTAAATGTCAAAATCCATCTCATCCTTAAGCTCAAGCAGGCTGTCATATTTCTCACGTACATAAGGCAGGAACATCTGTGCCGCATTGCCCGGATTTACGGACATTACAAGTACCTTTTTAACTATCCTTAACATCATGCGTACGTTTTCTATGCTAGTTCCGGGATTTATCGCGATACCGGGTATTATGCCGGCGTCGATTATACGTTGGAGTGTGGTTGACGGATGATACTCGGCTTCGGGATGGATATAGATGGTGTCGCCTTTGTGCAGGTTTTCTGTGAACAGACCTATGGTATTAAGGGGATGCTCCACCATAAGATGCACATCAAGCGGTTTGTCGGTCAAAGAACGGATGCATTTAAGGTCGTTTAACGACATGGCAAAGTTCTGGACATACCGTCCGTCCATTATGTCAATATGGAAAGAATCAATCCCGCCCTTGTCAAGTTCCTTTACTTCCCGCTCAAGATTCCTGTAATCGGCACACATCATGGATGCCATAAGTTCGATCTGCATAGCTTATCCCCTTGTCCGTTTTTGTTCAATTATAATATAACAGACATCGTCCCTGTTTGTAAAACCCCATGATTTATGATATTTTAAATACTGTAAAAATCTCGTATCAAAGGGGCGGTCTATGAGTTTCGTACAGGATATTTACAGCTTCAGGTTCAAAAAGGTATTTGTGATCTGTGCCGCATATTATAAGACGGGCGGGACCGAGGTCCTGCACCAGCTCGTATATAACATAAACAGGCTCGGGGGAAATGCATATATTACATATATCCGGCTGTATGATTCTCCCTCGCTCTGTAATCCCGCGTTTTCCGAATATGTAAAGGATCATATCCTTGAGATAGATGATATTGAGGATGTTGAAGGAAATGCGATAGTCATACCAGAGGGCTATCCCGAATACAATGCGCGCTTTTCTCATGCATATAAGATGCTGTGGTGGTTGAGCGTTGATAATTTCGAAGGTATTTATAAATTTGATGATAAGAAGATCGATAAGGTCCATGAGGAATTCAGGGATACGATAAGCCTGCACCTTACCCAGTCGGAGTATGCGTATGAATACCTTATCGGCAAGGGTGTTCCCAAAGACAGGATATTGCATCTGGGCGATTATTTAAATGATGTCTATTTTTCGGAAGATGCCTCAAATGATCGTGCCCGTGAAGATATAGTTGTATATAATCCCAGGAAGGGTCAGGAGTCAACGAAAAATATCATGGATGCGGATCCTTCAATCCGGTATGTGCCCTTACAGAACATGACTTCCGAAGAAGCAAGGGAACTGATGCGCAGGGCAAAGGTATACATCGATTTCGGTAATCATCCGGGCAAGGACAGGATACCGAGGGAGGCTGCGATGTGCGGCTGCATCGTGGTAACCGGCCGGCATGGGAGTGCAGCCAATCCCGTTGATATAAGGATACCCGAAAAGTATAAGCTTAAGGAAGAAGATGTAAGTGCATCGCAGGTGGCGGGCTTCATCCGTGAATGCATCGAAACTTATGACGTAAGGGTTTCTGATTTTAATGCATATAGAAGATGCATCGAGGAAGAGAAGGAGGAATTTTCGGAGGATATTTTAAAGGTATTTTTCAACCTCTCTATCGATGCCGGTTCATATGAACGCATATCCGGGAATAAGATCCTCATCGTGATCGTTTCGTACAATTTGAAACATATGATGCAGGAGAATATCGCAAGCATACGCAATACACTTCCCGCAGGAAGCTACAGGATCGCTGTCGTTGACAATGCGTCAACGGACGGGACGGCGCAGTGGCTTGATGAACAGGACGATATCCTTCTCATTAAGAATCAGACAAATGCAGGTTTCGGTCCTGCCTGTAATCAGGCAGTTAATGCGACCATGGGGACCGAGTGTGAGTCATACGATATCTTCCTTTTAAACAACGATACAAGGCTTACGGATAATGCCCTGTATTTTCTGAAAAAGGCTTTATACAGTGCGGATGATATAGGTGCTGTCGGGAGTATTTCCAATTATGCAGGTAACAGGCAGCAGGCCGACATCCTGTTTGACAGGGTGGAGGATTACCTTGAATACGGCAGGAAAAACAATGTCCCGGGGAGGGACAGCATTGAAGAGAGGGTAAGGCTGTCCGGATTTGCGATGCTCATCAAACGCAGTGCATGGGATAAGGCAGGCGGGTTTGACGAGGATTTCGCCCCCGGTTATTTTGAGGATGACGCACTGTCGATGGAGCTGCTTAAAAACGGATACAGGCTGCTGCTTGTAAAGAACAGCTTCATTTATCATGCGGGCAGTCAGAGCTTTTCAAAAACGGATTACAATTCACTGCTTGAAGATCACAGGGAACTGTTCATTAAAAAATACGGTTTCGATATCATAGATCATGCATATTCCGATGAGGCAGTGTTATCGTGCATAAACTACAGGAGGTCCGATGAGTTCCGTTTGCTTCATATGGGGTGCGGGCTCGGTGCCGAATTAAAAGCGGTAAGGAGCAGGTATCCAAAGTGCAAGGCAGCAGGTATCGAGGAAATGCATAATCTTTACAGCATATGCTCCAAAACGGAAACGGTGTATGATTCTGCCGACAGTGTAAGGGAAGCATATGGTGAAGGTTACTTTGACGTATTGCTCATAGATGACAGGCTTATAAATAAGATGAGCAGGGAAGAAAAGGAGAAGCTTGTAAAACTGTGCAGGAGTGATGCGAGCCTTCTTGTAAAGAACAATGAATACGAAAACATACCGTATGACAAGATCAAGCTCATCGTATGGGATCTGGATGATACGCTGTGGAACGGTACGCTGAGTGAGTCGGAGGTTGATATACCGGAAACAAACATAGGGCTTATACGTATGCTTACGGATCACGGCATCGTAAACAGCATCTCATCCAAAAACGATGAGGGTCCGGTTAAGGAAAGGCTTACACAAGCCGGGATCTGGGATGATTTTGTGTTCAACAACATAAACTGGAACGAAAAGGGTTCGCAGATCGCGGATAAGATAAACACGATGGGTCTGCGGTCGGAAAATGTTTTGTTCATCGATGACAATCCGAGGAACTTAGAAGAAGCAAAGTTTGGCAATGAGGCCCTTATGACGGCGGATCCGGGGGTGATACCTTATCTTTTCGGGCATTACAGTGCCCTTACTCCGCGTGATTTGGAACATAACAGGCTGGAGCAGTATAAGCTTCTTGAACGTAAAACACAGGCAAGGTCTGAGGGGACATCAAAGGAGCAGTTCCTGTATGACAGCGACATAAGGATCACGATAAACCGTAACTGCATGGAGGAGCTTGACAGGATCCATGAGATGGTGGGACGAACCAATCAGTTAAATTATACCAAGAACAGGGATAACAAGGACTTATTAACACGCCAGCTTACAAACGACTGGAATGACTGCGCTTACATCAGGGTGCGAGACAGGTTCGGTGATTACGGGATAGTCGGATTCTACTGTTATAACATGCGGGAAAACAGGATGGAGCATTTCCTTTTTTCGTGCCGCGTACTCGGTATGGGGGTGGAACAGTATGTTTACAACAGTATCGGATGCCCTGCATTTGATGTAAAGCAGCCGGTTGCTTCGCAGCTTGAGAAAGATAAGCCGGTACTGTGGATAACCGAATCGCAGGATGAATCGATAACCGAAGACCCGGTCAAAAACAAACGTGTCAGGATACTGCTCAAGGGTCCGTGCGACATGAGCGCGATCGAGCCGTATCTTTCGGGCGGAAGCATTACTACGGAATTTAACTACATAAATGAATTCGGTTTTGTTACAACGGGTCAGAATCATACGGCCCACATCCGAGAAAGCATGGAGCTATCTGCTGAAGAGATCGATGAGATAATCAGCGAGGCGCCGTTTATCATAAAGGGTGATTTTGCGACCAGGCTGTTTACCGACAAGTATCATGTTATCTGTTTGAGCCTGCTTCAGGACTTAAGCTCGGGACTTTACCAAAACAAAAGGACGGGAAGGTATATAAGTTTTAGCAGTAAAAATTTTGACCTGACCGCGCCTGAGAATGCATCGCGATTCATAAACAAGGAGATACAGGGTCATGATTTTGAGTTTAACGAAGGTATCATAAAGGAGTTTTCCGATAAGTGGGAATTTATCGGTAACACTCCGCTTGATATGCTCCTTGGCAATCTTGATTTCATCTATGAAAACATACCGGGGAAGCCGCTTATCATATTGATGCTCGGAAGCGAAACGGAATATGAGGGATATAACGAGGAGTTTGACGGGCTCGCGGAAGTATACAGGGAGATAAATCCGGTGATCAAAGCTTTCGCCGAAGACCATGAGAGGATGATGGTCGTAGATCCTACAAAATTCATTCATTCACAGGATGATTTTGAGGACTGCATCAATCATTTCAGCAGGAACGTGTATTATGAGATCGCAGGAGAGATCTGTGAATATATAAACAGGTATGTATAGGAAAGGGATCTAAATGGAGCATAGGGTTGCATGCTGTTATCTTACACATGATCATCCGGAGATCATCGGCGAAACATTGAAAGGAGCCCTGCCTTCGCTGTCAGCAAACGGAATAGATGTATTTGTATATGATGACAGCGCGGATGACGCAACAAAGGCGGTAATAGAGGATCTTATCGGAAACGGATATCTAGATCTTCATTATGTGGATGCACATAAGGCAGTTCACGGGGATCATAAGATGCTCCTGATACTTCAGGGTTACGGACTGCCGGAAGGCTATGATTATATATGGCCGGTAAAGGACAGGATATTTTTTGACGGAGCCTGCATTGACAGGTTAAGAAAAGCAGTTGACGGAGGTTATGATGTTATCCAGATAGCGGATGAATCACAGAGGTGGGACATAAGCGTAAGTGTTGATAAGGATGAATATACGGACATTGCGGAGTTTTATCTTAAATACGTGATGATAGCAACAGACTGGGAGGGCACGGTAAGGAAGCGTTTAACCATGCTTGATCCGATCGACTGGGAAAGATATGAGCGGGAGTACGGTATAGGCATTGACTGCAGTTTCATACAGCCCATGTCGTTGTTTGCAAGGCTTGCTGAGGTTGATTCTCCAAGGATAAAGATAGTTAACTATGAAAGGGATGAACGCACGATAGTCGGCTCGCAGGGTCAGAGCTGGCGTAATGTCATGTATGAGACGTGGCTTGATAAATGGATCACGTATAATTTCAGGCTTCCCGCCGTGTATGATCCGTATAAGCTCGAAGCCATCAGGTCACAGACCGGACTGTATGAGTTGTTCGGTTCGCCCGGCATGATGATGGAGTACCATGATCAGGGACTTTTTACCATGGCAGTATACGAAAAATACTTAAGGGTATGGCCTATGGTAACTGATATACCCCAGGATGTGCTGTGTTTGATCGCGGAAGGCAGGAAGAAAGAAGCAAAGGAGCGGATGTTGGGTGACCTTGAGAATGCCTTTAAAGAGCATGACTACATGCGCGTCTACCGTATAAGGACTACAAATTTTTGGCTTAAGGAATACATGGATGATGAGCTGTATGAGGCACTTGGAGTGAGCTGTATCATATTCAGGAAGCAGATGCTTGAGAAGGGAGCGTGTCATATATTTGACGGTGCTTCTTCGCTTGAAGAGTTCAGAAAAAGATTCCGGGGTTTAAGTGATCCGGCAGGATCGGGCAGTTCGCAGGAGGAAAGATAATGGGTAAACCGGATACGCTTGAGCATATCAAAAAGATAAATGAGATCCGCTTAAGAATGGAAGAATACAATGCAGGGCTTATTGAGCATTTCGAGTTTTTTCTTAACGATCCTTCGAAAGATAATATAGTAAAAGTTTATGAATTCATGCAGGATCCCGTGGCATCATCTTCCAATAATACATACAGGCATATACGCCTGATACATCGTGTGGCGGAAATAGTGGTTAAGGAATTAAGTATCGGATATATACCGTTAACGAACGGTACTCATACCTGCAAAGAAGCGATAGATCGCTTCAGGATGACAGTGTTCATGCTTAGAAGACATGAGTTTATGAGCGAAGAGTCAGATATGGAACTCATAGCAGATGCTGAAAGTTATGTGATCAGCCAGGGCATTTCGCCTGTGGCGATACACGATATCATAGCTGATGATGCCTGTTTTGGGGATGCGGCGAGAGCAGTATCATATTGGATGGATGTACTGGACAAAGCCGGTAAAAAGACGGATGCATTGCTTCTTGGGAGGATGATATGAATAACAAAAAGATATGCTTTATTATGTGTACAGATAATGATGTATGCGCATCTGAAAGCATTACATATATAAACAGATTGTATGTTCCGGAGGGAATGCAGGTGGAGATCCTTACCGTTAAAGAAGCGACATCCATGCTGTCGGGCTATCGTGAAGGATATGAAAGTACGGATGCCGGGTATGTTGTTTTCATGCATCATGATGTGTTCATACTAAACAGGTATTTCATACAGGATATTATCAGTATCTTATCATCCGATGAAAGGATAGGCCTGATAGGAATGGTAGGGGCACCAAAGCTGTCTTCTGATTTTATCATGTGGAATGACAGGCGTATAGGAAATCATTTTATTAAAGGCGATAATGCTGATTATTCGGGGTACAGATACAGCATTGATAAGGAAGGTTACGAAGATGTAACCGTGGTAGACGGGTTTCTCATGGTATACAGACGTATTGAGGGAAAAGAAGCTGTATTTCGGGATGATATACTTGACGGATGGGATTTCTATGACGTATCAATGTCAATAGAGGTATTGAAAGAAGGCCGCAGGGTTGTAGTACCTGTGCAGGATCAGGCCTGGTGCCTGCATGACGATCAGGGACTTCAGTCAATGCTGAATTATGACAGATACAGAAATATTGCACTTGAGGAGTATAGCGGCTTTATTGCCTCATAAGTTCAAGAAGAACATCTGCCCGTGATTCCCATGTATCATGTTTCATTGCATGATCATATGCGCGCTTGGCGATTTCTTCGCGGCGCTTGTTATCGCCAAGGAGTGACCTTATAATATCCGGAAGCTCATCAAGGTGATCAAGGTCATACTGCGGGACAAGCTCCCGCATGACATCGGACTGAAGGTATGAAGTCTGATCCGACAGGCATACCGATCCCGCAAGCATTGAATAGATAACACGTTCCGTCATCCCTGCCTTATGCCAGGACATGATATTAAGGTTGATTTTTGCACGCCTCATTTCGGCCGGTAACTCTTCCTGTGACAATGAAGGATGAATAATAAGGTTGTCCCGACCGCTGCCTGAGTATTCATACCAGCTGTCTCCGTACACATGCAGCTTTAAACCGCTGTTTACTATTGCTTCGATCACCTTCATACGGTATTTGGACTGGACAAGCCGGTATACGGGCGCATAGCAATACAATATGTTTATATAGGCTTCATGTTCAAGCTGCAGCCCATTGGCTTCAATAACCGCATCAAAGCATTGTTCATATGTCATGTATGTATGGCTGCACATATATTCATACAGTTCATTTGCTATCAGATCATCTGTCTCCAGCTGGGGAGGATTTTTAAATGTACCTATGAAAATAATATCGAGTTCCCGTCCGGAAAAGTCGGGTACCGGTGCAGCTTCGGCACCCGGTGCAAGTTGATAGGCATGTGCGATGCCATAGCGCCGCTTTAAAAAATCAGCATGATTTCCGTCCTGACACAGCATATAAGAAGTATCATTAAGGTTCTGGAACAGATCATTGAAGAATGCGGGATCGTCAAACCAGAACTGAAACTTGGGAGTTTCTATTCTTTGAAAAAAATCCTTGAATAACGCTCCCGCCTGAAAACCTGTGAAAGCCTTTACCGGTATGTCCTTTATTTCGTTAAGACTGGCAAAAGGAGCGTATCTGCCATCGGTTGTCATTACCGCCTGCCCCTTTTTAATGAATATCCTGGTCAGTTCGTTGGAAAAATGGTTAAGAAGGCCATAGCAAAGGTCATCTCCGGCTATCATGTAAATGGGAGCAGTATTCCTTAATAGTCGATTGAAGTATTTGGGATCGGAGGTTAACCGGCCGAACATACGCATGAACACATCGGGGCTTTTCTGTTCCTTTAGCTTTCCGACGATATAGTTAAGCAGTCCGGGAATGCAGGACGGGTCCGATGCGTAAAGGCGATGTCGACACATCATATAAGCAAGGGCCATGCATGTATCATCCGAAACAGAGGCCGTTTCCAAATAAGGAGCGATACCGGGTCCTTTATTGTCACAGGATACCTTCATTCCCATAAAAGCGGCACGGTATATGAACTCAAGTACACATCCGGTTCCGAGAAATTCATTAAAGCAGCCTGTTTTTACAAGTATAGAGCGCTTGATAAGGATGGATGAAATGCTCATATCATAATTGCTTATGATGTATTCGGGATTGAGGATCACCGTATCCTGAGCCTCATTAATGATATATGCGGTTACGACAACATCCGTACAGTCATCCGCATACGGGTCTGTGACCGAACTTTCACCCGTATTTCCTTCACCGAAGGAAAACAGGATCATATCCCCGTCCGTGTGGCCGATCATATCATTTAACAAAATTGGCAGTTCGCTGTTTTTTTCGTTTAACTTGCCGATATCAAGGTTATAACGTGAAATATTCATATTTTGATTATACATTCATATTCGGAGGGCGCAAATCGTTTTTTTTGAAATCGCCTCTAAAGTAAATCAAAAATCGGTCGATAACATAAGTGTAATCAATTAACGGTCAGTTTGGCCGTGCGTTGAAATTGTTTAAGAAGGAGTTGATTTTATGCGTATCGAAGCGTATAACCAGATCGGTCAGATATATGCGCCGAAGAAGACCTACGGTACACAAAAGACGAATAGTGTAAGCCGTACGGATCAGGTACAGATATCGAGCCTGGGCAAAGACATCCAAACGCTTAAACAGGCTGTTGCAAACGCTCCCGATGTAAGGTCGGAGCTTACCGAGCCCTTAAAGGCAAGGGTAAACAGCGGAAATTATGATGTTAGTACAGATGACTTTGCAAGCAAATTAATGGCAGCATACGGAATGTGAGGTAGTATAAGTGGCTAGCTTAATGGAAGAACTTATCGATTGTCTTGAAACGGAAGAGAAGGAGTTTGAGCGGCTGCTTATACTGTCACAAAAGAAAACGCCTGTGATAGTCAATAACAAGATCACAGAGCTTGAACAGATCACGGAAGAGGAGCAGATCATTGTCGGCAGGATAACCACCCTTGAAAACAAAAGGGAATCTGTCACAAAGGATATCGCGGAAGTAATCAACAAGGATGTTGAAGAATTGAAGTTGACAACCTTAATTGAGCTGATGTCGAATCAGCCGGAGCAGCGGAAGCGTCTGTCAACCGTACATGACAAACTGTCGGCAACGGTAAGGCAGGTAAGGCAGGTAAACGAGAACAATGCACAGCTGATCTCCAACGCGCTCGAGATGGTCAATTTTGATCTCAGTGTGGTACAGGCCATGAGGCAGGCGCCTGAAACGGCCAATTACTCAAAGGGCGGTATTAATACCGGTTCCATGCTGGGAGGAGCATCGGGCGGATTCGACGCCAAGCAATGATATCGATGATTATTCCGGGGTGATGATATGAGCCTTATCAGTGGATTACATGTAGGAACATCAGGATTACAGACAAGTCAGAATGCGCTGAATGCAACAGCGCATAATTTATCCAATATAGAAACAACAGGATATGTTAGGCAGCAGGTTTTGCAGGGTGACCGTCCTTATAACCAGACCGGCAGTATTGCCGCGGTAGGCCCCCAGCAGACCGGCCTTGGCGTTGAATTTTCAAAGATCCGTCAGGTGAGGGATTATTTTCTTGACCTTTCATACAGGAAGGAAAACGGCCGCGGATCTTTTTATGATATCTGTTACGAGACGACCAACGAACTGGAAACACTGCTCGGTGAGATGAACGGAGCGGCATTCCAGGAAACGATAGACGATCTGTGGACTGCAGTTGAAGAACTCCAGAAGGATCCTTCAAGTTCGGTAACGCAGGGACAGTTTGTAAATGTATGCAGCCAGTTCCTTGACAGGGCAGGTTCGGTATATGACGGACTGGCAAACTATCAGGATAATTTAAATGCCCGCGTCAAGGATATGATCGATACGATCAACGACATAGGCGAAAAGATATGTAAGCTTAATCAGAGTATATTAAACGTTGAGCTCGGAGTTGAGTCTGCGAATGATCTTAAGGACCAGCGGAACCTGCTGATGGATGAACTGAGTAAATACGTCAAGTATGATTATTCTATAAACTCTGACGGCGTTGTTGAGATAAGGATCGAAGGTGAAGCGTTCGTTGCCCGCGGCAGGGGCGTACCCTTCGAGATGGGATATACCACGGATGATGCTACCGGGTTCTACACTCCGACATGGCCCTGGGCCGAGAACCAGCCTGTGTATGACTGCAGCCTGGAGGTATCGACAGCCAAGAATTCAAATATAGGTGAGTTAAAATCACTCGTTCTTGCGCGGGGTGACAGAAGGGCCAATTATACGGATATAACCTCAGAGTACACTGATCCGAACACACATAATGTTGTGGATCTTTATAACAGGGGCTCATCGGATAAGATGGCTACCGCCAATTCGATAGTAATGAACGCAATGGCCGAGCTGGATCAGCTGGTACATAAGGTTGCTACCGATATAAATAATGTACTTGCAGGGGAAAAGTCTCAGATAGATGCGGGAGGGACTCCTTCATATGCGGATGAAAAATCCTGTCCGATGGAGATGTTTGTAAGGCTCGGAACCGGCAGATATGAGCTCGATACTTCAACAACACCTTCGCAATATAAGTATGTTCCCGAAGATACATCCGGAAGCCCGGCCAATGTTTCTACGATGTATACTTTATCAAATTTAAAGATAAATCCGGATTTTCTTAAGCAGCCCACGCTCCTCGGATATCCCGATTCCGGCATGTTAAAGCCGGATATGACGGTCGATCAGGAGAAGGCCGACGCACTGGCTGATGCTTTTGCAAATGCGGAGCTCATACTTAATCCCAACGTGACCAAGATGAGCAATTACAAGGATTATTACGCGGATATGTTAAGCCTGGCATCCAGTTCGGGCAATGTATATAAGAGTTTTTCGGAGGCCCAGGCGCTGACGGTGGATTCACTGGAGGATTCAAGGCAGCAGATAATGGGAGTAAACTCAAGTGAGGAACTTACCAACATGATCAAGTTCCAGAATGCATACAATGCATCCAGCAGATACATAAACGCAGTCAGTGAGATGCTTGAACATCTAATAAGCAGGTTAGGGGGTTGATTGAATGCCGTCACAATTTTTTGGATTAAATATAGCATATACCGGATTACAGGCATCAAATGCATGGCTTACAACGACAGCCAATAACATAGCAAACGTCGAGACCGAAGGCTATGCAAGGCAGAAGGTTGTTCAGGAGGCAGGACAGGCACTCAGGACCAATACCACATACGGTATGGTAGGCGCAGGTGTTGATGCCAAGGCGATCGAGCAGATAAGGAACGAGTTCTATGATCTTAAGTTCTGGAATTCCAATGCGACACTTGGGAATTTTGAGGTAAAAGAGGACTACGCAAAGCAGATCGAGGATTATTTTACAGAAACCGATATGGTTGCCGGTTTCGGGACTATCTATTCCGATATGTTCGCAGGCCTTGAGGAAGTGTATAAGAGTGCAGGCTCATCTTCATCAAAGGTACAGTTCCTGTATCTTGCGGGAAACCTCGGCGAGTATTTTTCGGCAACTGCAAATAATCTGAAAAAGCTTCAGGAGGATGCCAACCTTGAGATCAAGAACCAGGTTGATTCTATCAACACTCTTGCATCCGAGATAGCTTCGATGAACAAGCAGATAAATGCAATTGAGATAAACAAGATCACGGCGAATGAGTTAAGGGATAAGCGTTCGGTGCTTGTAGATAAGCTCAGTAAGATCGTGGATGTTGAGATACAGGAGTACCCCATATATACGGAAGAAGGCGGAACCATAGAATCAGGCGCCAACCGTTATATAGTACGTATAGCAGGCGGTCAGGAGCTGGTTAACTGTTATGAATACAATACCCTCAACTGTGTGGCAAGGGATTATAAGGTAAACCAGTCGGATGCCGAGGGACTGTTTGATATCGAGTGGTCAAACGGCCTGGAGTTTAACTTATACGGAAGGAACTTAAACGGAGTTTTAAAGGGCCTTGTGGAAGTCAGGGACGGTAATAATGAAGAGTATTTCCACGGCAAGATCACCAATGTGACCGACCGTACCCAGAAGACTGATCCTGTAACCGGAAATCCGGTGACCGATCCCGATACGGGTAAGCCGCTGTATGAATCAAAGCTTACGATATCTGTAGATAATATCCCTTATTTACAGGACATAACAAAATGTACGCTCAGTAACACAGGCCGTATACTCCTTAATAATACGAATTTTGAATATACATCATGGAGCTATGATGCAACCAATAAGGAATATACGTTTACCCTTGATGATAATAATGATGAAAGGCTGGCAAAAGACTGTTATCAGCCGGGTAAGAATATGGAAGCTTCGGTAGGAAGGAGCATACAATATCAGGGCATTCCTTATTATCAGGAGCAGATGAATGAATGGGTACGCCAGTTTGCCAAGGCAATGAACGATATTGAGCAGACGGCGAAGGATGAGTTCGGAAATCAGGCAGAAGTACTGTTCGCCGGCAAGCAGATAACTGATGATGCCATGTGGGACTTTAACGAAGATAATGTTAATTTCAGCTCTACGGGTGATACATACTATCAGCTTACGGCTTACAATATGATAGTTAACAAGAACATGGTTAAGGATGTTTCAAAATTCCTTACCAACAAGGATCCGGATCAGGGACAGGATCAGCAGGATATATTAAGCGAACTTATGGATGTACAGACAAACAAGGACAAAATGTCCTTCAGGGGATGTTCTTCCAAGGAATTCCTCGAGTGTGTACTCTCGGATGTGGCACTTAATACAAGCAATGCAATAACCTTCTCGAAGAATTACCAGAATATCACAAACTCTATAAGCAACCAAAGGTTATCGGTAATGGGTGTTGATAATGATGAGGAAGCGTTAAACCTCGTTAAGTTCCAGGAAGCATATAACCTGTCGGCAAAGATGATACAGGTGTTTACGGAGATCTATGATCGATTGATTCTTAATACGGGAGTTTAGGGGGCATTACATTAGCAGGAGGTTCATAATATGCGTATAACAAACGGGATAATAAACAATAACACAAAATCCAACATAATCTTAAACAAGGAATACTCCGACAAGTACAACACTATGGTTGCAACGGGTCAAAAGATCACGAGGCCTTCGGATGATCCCATAATTGCGATAAGGGCACTGAGGCTTAACAACAATATCTCCGAGATCAACCAGTATCACGGAAAGAATATCCCGGATGCGCAGGCGTGGCTTGATATAACCCAGACGGCGCTTGAGCAGACTGCAGGTGTGCTTGATGATGTTAAGAAGTATCTTACCCAGGGCGCTTCCGATGACAACACGGCAGAAGACAGGAAGAACATCCTTGAAAACCTGAAGGCATTAAAGGATCAGATATATTCATCGGGCAATGCCGACTATGCGGGCAGGACTGTATTTACAGGCTACAGGACCGGAGAGTCACTCACATTTACAGCCAATGAGACAAAGCTGTATACCATGATCCAGAACTTCACAAGTGACGATTTTGAGACCATGAACTACATTTCGGGCTCATATGATAAGGATGTAAAGGATATTGGACAATATGTTTCGACTGACGATAATCAGACCAATGTAAAGAATAATGAGGTGGCCCGGTTAAGGCTTGCATATGATAACCTGACGGATTCCCAGCTTAAGATAAACGAAGACGGTACAACAGGGGCTCTCAGTCAGAATTTTGTTATAAAAGATAAGGCCGGCAATACCATATATACAGCAGCTACCTTCAGCGTAGAGAAACTTGGCACCAATCAAAAGGCAAATGATGATCTTTATACCAAGATCGGTGATGATGAAGTCAGGCTTATTACCACTACCGGTGAATTGATCCTTGGTAAGAACGTGGCGGCACAGATGCGTAAAGAGGGTTCAAATGCGAGCCTTGAGTATTCAAAGAAAGAGTGGAACAAGAACGATCCCAGGCCGGAACACTATTTTGCGGCACAGTCATATGATGCTGATGCTTCCAGGCTTGTAAGGTATAATTACAGTGAGGATGAGACCAAGGCAGTAACCGATCCAGACAGGTTTTATGCGGATTTCAAGGATCAGAAGATACAGTACGAGATAGCATATAACCAGAAGATAGAGATTAATGTGAATGCTGATGAAGTATACAAAACCTCGATAGCAAGGGATGTGGATGAACTGTTAAAGGTTACCCAGAGCACACAGGATGCATACGATAAGCTTAAAAAGGTTGAGGAACTTGAAAAGAGCGGAAGCATAACCAATCCGGCAGATGTTAAAAAACTTGCGGAGCTTAAGGATGCGGTAAGGAAAGAATATGATCTGTACAATGAAAAGATGCAGAATATGTTCTCGCATGCGATCACTATATTCGACGGATATTCAAATGAATTGAACAATAAGATAGCTGCGATGGGAAGCCTTGATGCAAGGCTTGAGCTTACAAGGTCAAGGGTAAGCGACCAGCTTGAGAACTTCAAGGAACTCGCAGATGAGAATATAAACGTTGAGCTTACAGAGTCGGCAATAGATCTTAAGAACGCAGAACTTGCGCTCGAAGCAGCCCAGCAGGCAGCAGCAAAGGTTGCAAAGGCTTCCTTGCTGAATTATCTGTGACGTGATACAATATTAAAAAGTATTTCGAAGGGAGAAGGGTTATGACAATAGAAACAAAATTATTTGGGGAGATAAATGTTGATGAGGGCAAGCTTATCACTTTTCCGCAGGGTATTATAGGCTTTCCGGAGCTTAAAGATTTCCTGCTCATACATGACGGTGAAGGCAACGGGAGCATTAAATGGTTGCAGTCGATACAGGAGCCCGCATTTGCAATGCCCGTAGTTGACCCCCTGTCGATAATACCGGATTACAATCCGGACATTGAGGATGAGCTGCTTAAACCCCTTGGGGATATCACTCAGGAGAATATGCTCGTTCTCGTTACCATCACGGTTCCCAAGGAGATCGAGAAGATGTCCGTAAACCTTAAGGGTCCTATCATCATAAACAGTGAGTCCCGCAAGGCCGGACAGCTTATCATTGACGATGATAAGTATCAGGTTAAGTTCCCGATATATGAGATATTAAAAGCAGCTAAGGAAAAGGCAGGTGAGTAGGTATGCTGGCATTATCAAGGAAAAAGGATGAATCACTTGTCATTGACAATTGCATAGAGGTTACGATACTTGACATAAGGGGCGATCAGGTTAAAGTGGGTATCAATGCTCCCAAGGAGATCCCCATTTACCGTAAGGAGGTATATCTCCAGATCCAGGAGGCCAATAAACAGGCGATGGATACAAATGCAGCGGAGGCGCTGAAAAATATAATGTAAATTTTGAGGGCTTTTATTAAAAAACTTAGTTATTTAATAAAGGCCCTTAAGTTATTGGATTTTTATCCGATATACAACATAGATACCTATCGTTATCTTTGTTTTTATGCAAAGGAATGCACATTATCCGTAAGAAACGGAAGCAACATGGAGGTGAAGTGGAATGTCGATCGAACCGGTAAACAGTGCGATGACACTGCAGGCTCAGCCTGTACAGAGCGCTCAGGCAGCGCGCCCTGCCACACCCGTTGAAAAACCGGCAGCCGAATTCAAGGAAGCAGCATCTCAGGAAGCTGCAAAGGCGGTTGATAACAAAACCGTGATAGTTGATTCGGCGGGAAAAACCGATACCGAAGGTGAAGGCGGGCAGCAGCAGAGCGGTGAGGCGAGCCAGAAGCAGCTTAAGGAGGCCGTTAAGGATCTCCATAAGAAGTTGGATAATTCCAACAATGAAGTTATGTTCGGTGTTCATGAGGCTACCAAGAGGGTTACCATCAAGATAGTCGATAAGGACACCAAAGAAGTAGTTAAGGAATTCCCGCCCGAAAAAACCCTGGATATGATAGCCAAGGTTTGGGAGATGGCAGGGATCCTGGTTGACGAGAAGAGATAGGAGGTGTTCATATGGCAATAAGGATAGCAGGTATGGCTTCCGGTATGGATACCGAGGCAATGGTCCAGGATCTGGTTAAGGCATATAAGACCAAGGGAGCCAATTACACCAAAAAGCAGAAGAGGGCTGAGCAGAAACAGGACGCATGGAAGGATCTTAATAAGAAGATTAAGAGCTTTACCAATAAATATGCTGCAAACATGCAGTATTCGTCGTATTATGCAAGCAAGAAGACAACAGTATCGGATGAGACGAAAGCATCTGTTGTATCTTCAGACGGAGCAGTTAACGGTTCGCAGACACTTGAGGTTCTGGATACCGCTAAGACGGCATATCTTACCGGCGCAAAGGTTAAGGCAGGAACGACCAAGGATACCACGATCGGAAGCCTTATTGGGAATGCTTCCTCCGATCTGGGCAAGATCAAAGTAAACGGACAGAGCTTTGATATTACGGCTGATATGAAGGTAAGTGAATTCGTAAGCCGCCTTAATACCGCAGGACTTACCGCGAGCTTTGATGAAGGCAACGGACGTATATTTGTAAGCGCCAAAAAATCCGGAACGGAAGGCGATTTTTCGTTCGAATCGACTACTTCCGGGGGAGACGATGCACTGGTTGCATTGGGACTTAAGGCAGATCCCGACAAGGTAGGTACTGAAGGGTATGAAGGACCGGTCAAGTTACCGGGTTCCGATGCAAGGATCAAGTTAAACGGTGCCGAGTTTACAAGCTCAAGCAATACATTCAGTATCAACGGACTTACGATAACCGCAAAGGCTAAAACGGAAGGTCAGCTGTCCATAACTACGGACACAGATTATGATGCCATTTATGACAAGGTTAAGTCATTTATAAAGGATTACAGTTCACTTATCAATGAAATGACCAAGCTGTATAATGCTCCGGCCAATAAGGGTTATGACCCGCTTACTGATGAGGAAAAAGAGGCTCTCAGTGATTCTGAGATAAAGAAGTGGGAAGATAAGGTCAGTGAATCCCTGTTAAGGAGGGACGGAAATCTGTCTTCCTTATCATCGATTCTCAGGAATTCCATGAGCCAGACGTTTGACATAGATGGCAAAACATACAGTCTGTCGAGCTTCGGCATCAATACTTTGAGTTATTTCACGGCGCCCGAGGATGAACGTAACGCTTTTCATATTGACGGTGATCCCGACGATGATGAGACATCCGGCAATGCGGATAAGTTAAAGGCAGCCATAGCAGCAAATCCCGGGGCCGTAACGGAATTCTTCTCAAAGCTTGCAAAGAATATGTACAGCAAGCTGCAGGAATTCAGTAAGAGCTCAAGCACAAGGTCATACGGAAGCTTTTATGATGACAAGCAGATGAAGGAAGATATAACGAAGGCCGAATCCAAGGTTACCAAGTGGGATGATTATGTTAAATCCATTGAGGACCGTTACTATAAGCAGTTCTCCAAGATGGAGAGTGCAATGGCAACCCTTAATTCACAGCAGAACTATATAGCCGGCTTCTTTGGAGGTTGATCATACTGAATATTAGTATATAGGAGGATTTCACAACCATGCCCATGCAAAACAATGCATATGCTCAGTACAACAGGAACAAGATAATGACGGCTTCGCCTCAGGAACTTACACTGATGCTTTATGACGGGGCTATCAAGTTCTGTAACATTGCTATGAATGCAATTGAGGAAGGAAACATTCAGAAGGCTCATGATAACATCATGAAGGTTGAGCGGATAATCGAGGAGTTTCAGATGACCCTTGATTTCAAGTATCCGGTAGCCAATGACTTCAACAATGTTTACAATTACATTATGGGAAGGCTTCGTGAAGCCAATATGACCAAGGATAATGAGATCCTCAAGGAGGTGTCCGAACATCTCCATACAATGCGTGACACATGGAAGGAAGCCATGAAGCTGGCAAATAAATAGGAGCTTTGGATGGAATCGATCAATAATTATCTTCAGGTGATGATAGACAGCCTTAATAAGAAGGAAGAGCTGTTGGACCGCCTTATCGAGAAAAACAGTGCTCAGGAAGCCTGCATCAAAGGCAAGGCATATGAGGATGTAGATTGGAACGCATTTAATCTGCTCGTTGAGGAAAAGGAAGCGGCTATTGACAGGATAATTGTCCTTGACGAAGGCTTTGAGAGTACATACCGGCTTGTTAAGGATGAGGTTTTAAATAACCGTGAGGCATACCGGGACAAGATAAAGGAACTTCAGGAGATAATCACAAGGCTTACGGACAAGGGTGCAAGTATCCAGACCGGCGAGGAAAGGAACAGGAGTACTGTAGATAATATCTTTCTTAAGGCGAGGCAGGAGATCAAGAAGCAGCGCACCGGAATGAAGGTGGCAAGCACATATTACAACACTATGAGGAATTCTGTAATAAGGGCGGCCGAGGACTCGATACTCGACCAGAAAAAGTAAAGTGATTTTCGGGTGAAAAACTTGAAAGTATCACAAATATGTGCTAAAATCACAATTGTAGCGATGTTAGTTTTTTGTAATATGTATCATTTTTGAAAATTTTTTAAAATATTTTCAAAAAAGGGGTTAAGTATTCCCAACTTGCTCCGATATATATTACAGTAAGGCAGAAATGCCGTTAAGGTCTTGAGCAAAGGAGCGTACGGCCGGAGCGAAGGATCGACACTATTAACGCGGCAGGGAAGCCGCAACATTCAAATTTCAAGGAGGAATTAATTATGGTAGTACAGCACAATATGACAGCGGCAAACGCAAACAGGATGTTAGGTGTTACAACTTCTTCACAGGCTAAGGCAACTGAGAAGTTGTCATCAGGTTACAAGATCAACAGGGCAGCTGATGATGCAGCAGGCTTAACGATCAGTGAGAAGATGAGGAGTCAGATCCGTGGTCTTACACAGGCTTCAGCAAACTCTCAGGACGGTGTATCTCTGGTACAGACGGCTGAAGGTGCTCTCAACGAAGTTGAGGATATGCTTCAGAGGATGAACGAGCTTGCAGTTAAGGCTAAGAACGGAACTAACACCACAGACGACAGGAAGGCTATCCAGGCTGAGGTAGATCAGCTTACAAGCGAGATCGATCGTGTTAAGAGCTCAACTCAGTTCAATAACCAGAACCTTCTGGATGGAACTTTCTCAGGAAAGAACCTTCAGGTTGGCGCTAACAGCAGCAATACTATTACTCTTTCAATCAGCTCAATGGCTTCATCAAGCATCGGTGTAAGCGGACTTTCAGTTACATCTGAAGCTGGTGCAGGCTCGGCTATGGAAAAGATTAAGAATGCTATCGCATCTGTATCTTCACAGAGGTCAACCCTCGGTGCTATCCAGAACCGTCTTGAGCACACGATCAAGAATCTTGACAACGTAGTTGAGAATACTACAGCAGCTGAGTCTCAGATCCGTGACACCGACATGGCTTCACAGATGGTTGAGTACAGCAAGAACAACATTCTTGCACAGGCAGGTCAGTCAATGCTTGCACAGGCTAACCAGTCTAACCAGGGTGTTCTCTCATTACTCGGCTAATAGGTTAACATACTACTATAGAACAGGGGATTGGCGAAAGCCGATCCCTTGTTTTTTGGGGGAGTTTAAATGAAAGCATTATTTTTCAATTCTACCGAGATCCGTGAAGATAATATAATATGGGGGCTTATTGAGGCCGGAATTGACGTTGAACGTTCAGAACTTGAAGTGAACCTTGATGATATATATCCGGATCAAGTCGATAAGATCACGGAAGAATCAAAAGAATATGATTTTGTAATAACCCGAAGCTTTTCGGTAAATGTAGCCGAAGCCTGTCATATTTCGGGAGTTCCGTATATTGCATGGTGTTATGATTCTCCGGTAAGGGCATTATATACAAAGGAAGCAAAATATCCCGGAAACAGGATATTTGTTTTTGATAAAAAGCAACTTAAAAGGCTTAAAGATGAAGGACTTGATCACATATATCATCAGCCGCTTGCGGCAAATGTGACCAAGGCATCCACCGTGGCCATAACGGATGAAGAGATCATTGAAAACGAATGTGATATATCCTTCATAGGACGCATGTACAACAGGGAATACTATGATATGATAGCAAAGGGGCTTCCGGAGCAGTATGACCGGGAGTGCCGTTCTTTATTTGACCGATTTATGTGTAACTGGGATAAGGGAGTTACGGTTTTTGATGAGCTCAGTGACGAGGCGGTCAGTTATTTATATGGTATGCTCAACAAAGAAGGAAGAGATCGTTATTCGTTATCCGATCGATTCATGACTGAGTATCTTGTACTGGTTATAGAACTTACCTGCAGGGAACGTTTTAAACTTATCGATGAGGCAGGTAAGAGATTTAAAACCATTGTGCATACTTTTGATCCAGATCAATACGCCGACAGGATATCCGCAACGTTAAAGGAACCGCTCGGTTATATGTCGGATGAACTGTTTAAGGTTTATTATGCATCAAAGATCAACTTAAACCTTACGATGCGTTCCATAGAGACCGGTGTTCCCCAACGGATATTTGATATAATGAGTGTAGGTGGCTGTGTATTCTCAAATTATCAGGAGGAAGCGGCGGAGATGTTTGAGCCTGATAAAGAGATAGTCCTGTTTAGATCCCTGGATGAATTCATGGATAAGGCAGATTACTATCTAAGGCATGATAAGGAACGTATTGACATAGGTGCCCGCGGGTATATGAAGGTTCGGGATAAATATAATTATCCGAACGCGATAAGAAGAATGATAAGTAAACTGTAAACAATAATAAATACGGAAGGATTAATGAAATGAAGAACAGTATCGCTTGCTGTTATCTTACTCACAATCATCCCGATATTGTTAAGGATGTATTGGACAGGTCCCTTAAGGACTATGTTGACCACGGGATCGATGTATGCATATATGATGACAGTGATGATGAGCTTACAAAACAGCTTATTGAAAGCTACCGTGATGAGTATGATGGAAAGCTTTACTATGTAGATGTACATGCCGCAGTGCATGCCGATCATAAGATGCTGCTCATACAACAGGGATACGGCCTTCCGAAGGACTATGATTACATATGGCCTGTCAAAGACAGGGTGTGCTTTACTGCTTCGTATCTTGATAAGCTGTGCGAGGCACTTGATAAGGATCCGGATGTTATAATAGGCTGTAACGAAACTCAACGCTGGGATGTCAGCAGGCCGATAAACAGGGATATATATAAAGAGCCGGTTGAACTTTGCAGGAATTATTGCTTTGTCTCGACCAATTGGGAGGCTACAATAAAAAGAAGGAGTACAATGTTAACTCCTATTGATTGGGACAGGTATGACAGGGAATACTCTGTTAATATGAATAATTCGTTTGTTCAGCTGATAAGCATGTACGTTCGTTTCAGTGAGATGGACAGTATGACGGCGATGATAGTGCATTATGAACCGGAAGAACGTTATATAGCACAGTTTGGAGGCAGCAGTTGGAGAGATGTGATGTTTAATACCTGGATTGACAGGTGGACTGCGGCTATTTTTTCACTTCCTTCGATCTACGATCCCTATAAGCTGGAGATCATAAAATCTGAAACAAATCTTTTTGAGGTGATGGGTTCTGTAGAGCATATGATGGACTTTCATGCGAAAGGTATATTTACCCGTGAGGTGTTTGAAAAATATATTAACGTGTGGCCGGTTGTTACCGACATTCCCGTTGAATGGCTCGAGCTGATAGTTAACGATGAATTTGAGCAGGTAATAATGAAGGTTATGGAGGCATATGATACAGCTTTGGCTGAACATGACTATCTTAAGTCCTGTAATCTTATATCGGCCAACAGGTTTTTTTCACAAATGTATGACGCGACAACCTATCATCTCCTTGTTGCGTGTTATAACAGATACAGGAGCGACATGCTGAACAACGGCGAGTCTATCGTGTTTGACGGCATAAGTTCGGTAGAAGACTTAAAAGTTAAATTCAGTGCATATCTGTGAGCCGGTGTGGAGAATTTGTATGAGCGATATTATAGTTTCGGTTATTGTCCCCGTATATAACGCAGAAAATACAATCAATGAATGCCTCGACAGTCTTGTAAACCAGACCCTATTTGATGATATGGAAATAATTATCGTTGATGACTGTTCGACGGATTCAAGCGCACTTAAGATAATGGATTATGAAAGCAAATATCCCGATCATATACTGTTTATAAAGCTTGAAAATAACGGTGGCCCCGGAAATGCAAGGAATGTTGCCATGCAGTACGCAAGAGGCGAATATATTGGGTATATCGATTCCGATGATGCCGCTTATCCTCAAATGTATGAAAAACTGTACAACAAAGCGGCAAGGACAGGGGCCGATGTTGTCGATGGGGGGTTTTACGATCAGAAGAATGACAAAGCTATCCTGTACACCTATGATGAGCTGACCGGAAAACTTGATGCGGAAAAGAGAAGCGGACTTATCATTGCGGGAGGCTATATATGGAGCAAATTATTCAGGAGGCAGTTTCTTGCCGATGAAGGCATATGCTTTAGAAATGCATATGTTCTTGAGGATTTTGATTACCTGACTGAGATATATGCAAAGGCATCGACCATTGCCAATGTTAAGGAAATACTTTATGTGTACAGGGACTCGGAAGGCTCGCTTTCAAAAACTATTGCCGTTGATAAGTATATAAGCAACCTAACGTCAGCGATGGCTGCGGTATATGTTAAAACTGCGGGCACAGAGGATTATGAAGGCATAAGGGAAGCCGTAGAATACGGGCTGATACAATTATACTCATATTCTGTAAATGCAGCTATGAACGCCGTTTACAAAGGCGAGTACTCAAAGGATTCCATTATTCCCGTGCTTACGGCGCTTCGGGATATGAAAGCCAAATTCGTAAAGGGCGGATATGACAATAAATATGTAACAAATAAGATCAGCAAAAAGGATATAGGGATCATGAAAGAAAACGACAGGTCACCGGCCGATGTATTGAAGCTGTTAAGAAAGGATTGAGCTAAGCATTTCGGACATCCTGTGGTAATGTGTGTATTTTGAGCTCACCTTTTCATAACCGTTCCTTGCTATACGCATCCTCTCGTCTTCATGTTCAAGGTAATAAGCGCATTTATCCGTTAACTCCTCAAGGCTCGAATATGCCTCAAGGTCTTCCCCGATATCAAACATATCATCAATTTCGGGCTGGTAGTTGGTCATCAGGAACCCGCCGCAGCCAAGAATATCAAAGCATCTGAGCGGAAGTCCCGATTCGATGGGACGCATTGTCATGTTGAGGTTTATCTTTGAAAGGTTAAATATCTTGGGCATTTCATCAAGCGTCCGTACCCCTTCGTGAATATGGACGTTTTTAAGTGATGATGTATCGCTCCTGGTGAACAGCTCCACATTGAAATGCCGGGCGAGCGTATTTAAGGTGCGCTCGCGCTCGATAACGGCAATATGTGAGCCGATATATTCATGTGATATCACGTATGCATCGGAGGAAGTCACTATTTCGTCAGCCGTAGGGAAATCCTGACCGGCAGCCTGTTTGAAGTCGCTTATTATCCGCTCGGTTATTGCATCTCTGACTGGATAATAACCGTATATCTTAAGACAGCTGTCAACCAGCGCATCCACATATCCTTTTGTGTAATCCGAAAGGTTGCTTATATCGGCGTAGGGATCCTTTTCCCGGTAAGTGGATCCGACAAATGAGATATCACAGCCAAACTTACGACGGTCATCGTCATTTATCGTGGATATGACTTTGTCAAAACGCCCGACAGCCGATGCGAGCGGCAGATGAAATACTGTATCCGGACTGAAACGGGAGAAATAGTAATACTGTTCTCGGTCAAACATGAATATCCGGTTTGTGTTTAAACGTATCGTATCACTGAACAGGGTAAGTACGGGAGAATCAACTGTCTGGGTTATATACAGTACGCCGTGTATGTTGCACAGCTTTGCGAGTGCAGGGTAATAGTTGATGCCATAAACAAACATGGGATCATATCTGTTTATATTATCTTCAAGATCCCTGACCCGGTCGGAGTTGGTCACGCTCTTATCCGATATCTCGTGCGTTACCTCATATACGTTAAGCCCGGCCTTTTTAAAGGCATCAAGCATATCGGGTTCATATATGCTCCCGTATCTGTAAAAAACTACGTTCATCATGTTTGTCCTTTATGAGAATTTAGGAATAAAATGCGTGTGGCATATTCCATATAATGTGCTTATATAGTAAAATTACCATATATCGGTTGAATGTGCCATATGGTTTTATTCTTTTAATGAGGGGACTATAAGCGGCAATGAAACTTATCTTGTATTCATGGGGATGTAATACCGACAATATACTGAAAAAAAATCTTTTAAGGCTTGGACATGAGGTTTTTGTGTATTCACGTAAATGCGATCATTATACAAGAGATCTTACATTTGCGCAGGAGCTGATAAACCTTATACACGAATGCGATGCCCTTGGAGTCATATCATACGATTACTTTCCGATAATATCAATGGTTTGCAAAACGACAGGGATAAGGTACTATTCATGGGTGTATGATTCTCCTCACTACACGTTGTTTGCAAAAGCAGCATCGTATGAATGTAACCGTATAGGATGCTTTGACGGTGAACTTTCTGAACGCCTTAACGGGCTTGGTATTGATACGGTTATACATCTTCCGCTTGGTGTTGAATGGCCCGATTTGTCCGCAGCCTGTGACGACAGATATGCCTGTGATGTATCTTTTGTGGGCAGCCTGTATACAGGCGATCATGATTATTATGACAGCTGCTTAAAGGATGCCGAGCTTAAAAGAAAGGCAGATGAATGTGTAAGGAAGCAGTGTTTTGAATATGAGAAGGATCATATCGGTGGTTTTTTAAGGGACGATACCGGAAATCCGGACACACCGCTCATTAATGAGATAAAGGATATACTTGATGCGAATGGATTGATTTTAGGTGATGAGTATATTGAGGATATTGAATACATTTTCAATTCTTCGTTTCTTGAGAAAAAGGTTACGGTCGAGGAAAGAAGGCGGCTTCTTAACAGCGTTGCAGGGATTGGATGTGATTTCAGGCTGTATACGGGTTCAAAGCTCTCGGATGAACCGTTGCTTGAAAAGTATGGAAAGGGATATGTGGATTATCATAAGGTAATGCCTCAGGTATTTAATAAAAGCAGGATAAACCTTAACATCACGTTGAGGAGTATCAAAACAGGCATACCGCTGCGTGCTCTTGATATAATGGGATGCGGCGGGTTCCTTCTGTCAAATTACCAACGTGAACTGGATGAAAACTTTGAAAACGGTAAGGAACTGGTGCTGTTTTACAGCCTTGAAGATTGTATTGAAAAAGTATCGTATTATCTTGCCCATGAAGACGAGCGACGTAAGATAGCTGCAGCAGGAAGGAAGTCAGTCCGTGAAAGGTTTGATCATGTAAAGCAGCTTGAAACATTGCTTGATATGACAGACGGATTTAAATCCGTTTGCGAATAAAAATCACGTATACAATATTGATATAAGTCTGTTCATATCATCCTGGTCTATTCCGTTTAATATGCCGATGTCGGCAGCTACAAGTGGTGTGATGTGAGTTTGTGCCAGGTATGCCTTTAGTGTATTCGTAGCTGAGAGATCCGATGTTTTATGGCAAGCAAGGATTTTGTTTCTTAAATCCGAAAAAGTCTGTTGCAGAGTATACAAATTTTCCCGCATGAATGGTGGCAGATAATCATGTAATGTCCTTGAGTAATATTGTCTTTCAAATTCCCCAAGTTTAAGGATTTCAAGAGCAGGAAGATTGCTTTCGTCACATATTCCGATTTCATTAGCGGTAGTCATTAGCAGGTAACTACGCCCAATCTGTGATGATTTATATAGTTGATTACATGCATCAAAAACCTCGTCTGCACAGGTCATATGTTGGAGTTCGTTTGACGGCTGCCATTCTTTTGACTTCAATTCCTTAAGACCAGCACAAACTACACGTCTGCCTTGCGAGATCATCTTTTCGACAAAAAGATGAGACAGGCGCTCGGCGATAAAGCCAACATCCCGCCGTTGGTACAGATCCGTTTTCCGGGGACTTTTATTGTAAAAGCAATCAAGTATGGGAAATGCCCAGTTACAGAAGGCTGAATATAATTCCCTCCTGAAAATGTTGATATTGCATTTGTGTATAAGCGTGGAGGAAAAGACTTCCTTTGCCAGCGGAACATCTTTCGGAGAGTATATACCCAGGATATTCATGAACAGATCCCAGTCCTTTGAGTAATGCAATTCCCGATATGCTTCTTCAATGGATATTTCCATGTCCAGAGCATTTGTGGTTATTATATCGACACCATCTTCAATGTAGCCTGATATCTGGTCATCACTTAAGGCAAAACGTCGCCTGTAATGAGCTATTCCAACATAAGGAGTATCCAGATGCTTCATGATCCACCACATGGCCGTTGCTTCGCTATAGCGTTGATTTCTGTCTGATATGCTTTCCGCAAATCCATCGTGATCATTTATATCACAGGTTCTGTCTCCGGTGAGAGCAGCTCCGGCCTGAATGTGAATATCAAACTCAGAGCCATCAAATGCCTCTTCAAGAGCCATATCGGCGGGGCTGGAGATCACATAGTTTTTAAGCTGTTTTTCCATTTTGAAAAAGCCTCCGATCACGCTTTACACATCTTTAACAGGTATTATATAATAAGGCTGTTTTAAGAACAACAGGGAAAATTGAGAACTGTATTTAATAGAGGAGAGTGGGTGTGGAAAATGAGATTGTTTTTGTGATATGTACAAATGATGATGACTACTTGGATGAATGCAGGTACTATATCGAAAAACTTCGTATGCCGGAAGGGGTTTCGGTTTCGGTAGTACCGATAAGGAATCCCCAAAGCATGACATCGGGCTATAACGATGCCTTGAAGCAGTCGAAGGCAAAATATAAGATTTTTCTCCATCAGGATGTATTTATCATAAATCGGGATTTTATCAATGAGATTATTTCATGTTTTAATAAAGCTGACAATATTGGGATCATAGGGATTGCGGGAACAAGAAAGCTTATAAATGCTCAGGCATGGAGCAGCTTGGACGTAGGGGGATGTTATTCCATAGGGACATTCAGCGGATTGGGACTGGTCGGGGTAAAGCCTGACATTTCCGACCCCGTGGGAGAATATGAGGAGGCTGATTATGTAGACGGGATGCTGATGGCAACAAGCTGTGATATTGACTGGGATGAAAGGATAGATGCGTTTCATTTTTATGATCTGAGTCAATGCATAAGATATCGGGAGAAGGGATTAAAGACCGTAGTTATAAAGCAGGGTGAACCGTGGATATTTCACGATTTTGGCCCCCTCAATCTTGAGACATACTACCAAAATAAGATGAATTTCTGTAAATGGTACGGATATGATCCCGGCGATGAAAATGACGATAAAAAGCTGTATCATCTGTGCGAAACTATTGCAGATACATTGAAGAACAGAATTAATGATAGGAGTATGTCAGAGGTAGAGAAAATTCTGGATGATGTTGGGAATGCCATATACTTCAACCAGGATCTTTTGATAATATATTTCTCTTTGGAGATTTCTGCTCTGGAATGTGAGTTTGATATACGTATGTTTTTAAATACGGAGGATTCTGAATCGCTATGGTCTGTCATTGAAAAAAAATGGAACAGGATGAAGTGGGACTGGATCCGGGTTATGTTTGAATATGAAGTCCCGGAATATATAGTCAACAAGATCATAAAAGGGGAGTATTCTGTTATAGCGATGATAGTTTCGGCAATTCATTGCGTTCCTGAAGAGTACAGCGGGATCATTCGAGATGTTGGTGAGCATATATCACAAAAGGGATATATCGATCTGGATGTCTGGGAGGATATGCTATCCTATATCCGTGAATATGAGAGGGTGCATGTCCCATCGGCAGACGGGCTATAAGGAGGGTCAATGTACAGGATCAGTGTTATCATCCCGACATTCAACAGGGAAAAATATATAAGACATGCGGTACAAAGCGTGCTTGATCAAACAGGGCAGGATGAAGGTTTTGAGATCACGGAAATATTGATCGTTGATGACGGTTCAACAGATAATACAGAGAAGGTTGTTAAAGGCATTCCTGATGAAAGGATAATATATCATCGTATGCCTGTAAACGGTGGTCCGGCTGCGGCGAGGAATACGGGAGTTGAGATGGCAAAAGGTGATTGGATCGCATTTCAGGACAGTGATGATATATGGCACAGTGACAAACTGATAAAGCAGGTTGAATATCTTAATGATAACCACGATACAGATATGGTATCCCATCCGATAAAGGCTGTTTTTGATGACGGAAGTGAATTGATAACCGGAACCGTTGAACCGGAAAATATATCAAGGACACTTGCAGAAAAGAATTGCTTTGATACACCGACAATGCTTATAAGAAAAGAGTGCTTTATTGCTTTGGGAGGTTTTAATACGGAGCTTAAGGCACTGGAGGATTGGGAATTTGCTTTGAGATTTGCGGACAGGTATAGGATAGGCATGGTTCCCGAGGTGTTGATTGAGGCTGAAATGATTTCGGGAGGAGTGTCATCAGGAGCAGCAGATTATTACGAAAGCCGGTGTAAAATAATAGCATTAGACAGGGATATCCTGATGTCAAACGGATGCTTTGACAATGCTGTAAGGAGTCTGTTAAATCATGCTCAAAGGAATGAATTGCTGCCGCAAGTCGGAAAAATGCTGGAATTGTATTTGAGTGAAGGGATGGACTGAAACACGATGTCGAATGATGAGTTATTACAGAGAATGGCAGGACTTGAAAATGAAAACGAAGAACTGCGCAAATGGCAAGCTTCTGTTAATAAGCTGCTGAATCAGGCGATTGATATGATGTCGCAGTTTGGTGATACACAACGTGAATTTTCGGATGAACTTAATGCACTGAAACAATATGCTTGTATAAACAGATACAGAATTGACAGCCTGCCATATGAAATGCAGGATCCGGATTATCATACGTTTTTCTTTAAACCTCATATTCTTTCCAATCTTGAGACCAGAAGGCTTATCATAGATGAAAAGAAGTCGTTAGCAAGGCTGGGCGATGGGGAATTTGCCGCTATAGTAGGGCAGAAAAGGTGGAACTTTCAAGGTGAGTCACAGCTGCTCGGAAAGCGGCTTGAGGAAGTTTTGACATCAAATGAAGGGGGATTGATGATAGGACTCCATCCTTTATTTTATACGAACCTGTTTGACATACCGGAAGAAGAGGCAGACGGAGTACGCGCATATATGCGTCCTATGGTACGGAAGCTGCATGCAGGACTGCTTGATCCGGATAAACAGTACGGAGATGCATTGTTCCATAACATAAAAAGTGATGATGATGTCAGGGAACTTAAGCATATATGGAATGACAGGGATTGTGTTTTTGTTGAAGGTATACATACCTGTATGGGAGTTGGGAACGATCTGTTTGATAACTGCAGGAGCATAGAGCGTATCCTCGGACCGGCTGAAAATGCTATTGACAGATATGATGATATAATGAATGCGGCGCTTAGGCAGCCAAAGGATAAACTGATCCTACTTGCCCTTGGCCCTACGGCAACGGTACTTGCGTATGATCTTTATAAGGAGGGCTATCAGGCAATCGATATCGGGCATGTGGATCTTATATACGAGGCGTATTTAAGAAAACTCCCCAATCTTTACGGTGTGGATATACCTTATAAATATTGCAGTAAGGATGAAAGGGTTGCGGGACGTTTGATCGAAGCGCCGGATGACGATGATTACAAAGCGCAGATTGTAGCCGTGATCGATTGACAGGATAGGGAAAATGGCCGGAAAAAAGATACTGTACATAGAATGGAAAAGTTTTGGAAATGAGGACGTTAAAGAAGCGATATCGGCATTAGGTCATGAGCTTACCGTGATGCCGTATTCTTCAAATGATGTTTATCATGATGAGACACTTGAGAAGAAGATAACGGATAAGATAAACGAAGCCCGTGCGGATGCGGTCTTTTCATCGAATTACTATCCGCCCGTTGCGATAGCATGTCATGAAAACAATACACCATACATATCGTGGGTGTATGATAATCCATTTGTGATGCTGTACTCATATACGGTTATATTTGAAACCAATCATATCTTTGTGTTTGATAAGGAACAGTATGCCGAATTTGCAAAAAACAACATAAAAACAGTACATTATCTGCCGCTTGCGGCAGCACCTTCAAGGCGTATGGCATCGGTGAACGATAAGCATAATCGTGATCTTTTTAAAACCCGGGGCCTTACGCCGGTATCGAGGATTGCATTTGTTGGTTCGATGTATGACGAGGAGCATACCTTTTATCGCAGGATACATGACATATCCGATCATTCGCGGGGATATCTCGAAGGGCTGATGGCAGTGCAGAGCAAGGTGTACGGATACAATTTCATAAAGAGCATGATGACAGATGCTCTTATGGATGAAATGTCAAAGGACCTTCCGATGCAGCCGAACAATGAAAGTGTGGCCAGCCGTGCATTCCTGTTTGCGGAATATGCGATCAACAGGGAGATAACAGCCAGGGAAAGATATGATTATCTTACCGCGATAGGAGAGCGTTTTTCCCAAAAAGGTAAGCCGGCAGTTGATCTGTATACGCAGGATCCGAAACTATCGATAAAAGGAGTTTTAAACCACGGATCGATCGATCATATCGACCTTGCTCCCGTTTTATATAATATGGTCGGTATTAATCTAAACATAACACTCAGGAGCATTCATTCCGGGATCCCGCTGCGTGCGTTCGAGATATTGGGCTCGGGAGGATTTCTTTTAAGTAATTATCAGGCCGATTTTTCGGACTGTTATGTTGATGGCGAGGATTATGTATCATATTGCAGTAGGGAAGATATGCTTGATAAGATCGAGTATTATCTTATGCATGATAAGGAACGCCGCGAAATTGCTTCAAACGGCTTTAAAAAAACGCAGGAGGAGCACACCTATGAGCGCCGGCTTGGCGAGATACTGTCGGTGATTTAAATGATGATATGAAAGTACTGATATACGAGTGGGCAAGCTATAATCACAGGGATATAGTGGAGGCCTTCAGGGATGCGGGCTGTGAGTGCAGGATCGTTAAGCACCGTTTTGAGGATGTTAATGTCGATGACGGATTTGCGGGAGAATTTGCGGGATATCTTAAGGACGGAAACTACGGGTTCGTGTACTCTACGAACTTTTTTCCGGTAATTGCGGAATGCTGTAACAGGAATTCCGTTAAATATATATCATGGTCATATGATGCACCGCTTGATGTGCCTGATATAGAACGGACGCTCGGACTGCCATGCAATTATGCTTTCATGTATGACAGGGAGCAGGTTCTTGGCTATAAGAACAAGGGGTTTGATAATGTATATCACCTTCCCCTTGCCGTTAATGTAAAACGGCTTGACGGTATGATCTTAAGTGCCGCAGAGCGTAAGAAATATTCGGCACAGGTCAGCTTCGTAGGCAATCTGTATGGGTCCGAAATGCTGAATATACGCAGTATCCTGGATGAATTCCATCAGGGCTATCTTGACGCGCTCATGAAGGCTCAGTCAAAGATATACGGGTATTATGTGATCGATGAATTATTGACGGACGGGCTGCTTAATGATATCAACAGAACAGTTTATGATAAGACCATGGAATACCGCAG
This sequence comes from Lachnospiraceae bacterium, assembly GCA_017550535.1. Taxonomy (GTDB): domain Bacteria; phylum Bacillota; class Clostridia; order Lachnospirales; family Lachnospiraceae; genus UBA2868. The sequence goes on along the minus strand of JAFZOS010000046.1, from coordinate 8,330 downwards.
GGAACACCCGGGTGATCATGGGGATCATGCACCGGTACTCAATATAAGCAGGGAAGCCCTGTCGTATGCAATGGCAGCACAGATCACAAGGGAAGACAGGCTGCTGGCGCTTAAGCTCCTTGCAAACCATTATGATGTCAAGCTGTACAGCCGCGAGAAAAATGAACTGCTTGATAAAATCACATACATGGGTACCGTCGATTACGATAATGAGATGCCCAAGGTGTTTAAGGCAAGCGATATAAACCTTAATATGACTCTTCGCTGCATCCGTTCGGGTATACCGTTAAGGGCTCTTGATATAATGGGCGCGGGAGGATTCCTGCTTTCAAATTATCAGCCGGAGCTTGCTGAATGCTTTATTGACGGCGAAGAGATGATCATGTACGAAAGTATCGAGGATATGTATGCAAAAGCATCATATTATCTTAATAATCCCGAAATCCGTACTGAAATAGCAAAGAGGGGACATGAAAAGGTTTCCCGTGAGTTTTGCTATGATGAAAGGATAAGGACGATGCTTGATACTGCGGGTCCGGTATGAAGAAGATAAGTATTCAGGGAAGTTTGAACGGGGCAGGTAATAAAGTTTGAGCAGGATAGAACTTACCGAACAATTTTATGAAGATGAAGTACGTGAAGGCTTCTACATTCCTGCTTGCGTGAAGCAGGCATGGGGCGCGCAGGTACAGGTTTTAAACGATGTAGACCGTGTTTGTGAGGAGCTTGGCATCAGGTATTTTGCGGCCTGGGGCACATTCCTCGGTGCACTGAGACATGGAGGATTTGTTCCCTGGGACGATGACTTTGATATTTGTATGCTAAGGGATGATTACAACCGGTTCCTTGAAGAGGGAGTTGCACTGCTGCCCGATGGATATGAAGTATATAATCTCAAAAACCGGGAGGAGCACACGCAGTTTACCGCAAACATCGTTGCGAAGGGCAGGATATGCTTTGAACAGGAGCATCTTGATAAATACCATGGCTTTCCGTATGTGGTCGGCATGGATGTGTTCATACTTGATTATATGTCCCATAATAAGGACAATCAGGAAGTGATGAAGAAGAAAGCGCAGTATGTGCTTAAGTTATCGGATGACATACAAGGGGGTGTGCTTAAGGGAGCAAAGCTTAAAGAACAGCTTACAACACTTAAGGAACAGCTTGGTATAAATGTGCCCGCGGGGCCTGATGAACAGGAAATAAGGCGCAGGCTTGATATTAAGGCTGAGGAACTTTTTGCGTCGTTTCTAAATGAGAAGGATAGGGCACAAAACCTTGTACAGATGATGCCGTGGGGGCTTAATGATGAGAAGATAATTCCAAAGTTTTATTATGATGATAACGTGGAGCTTAAGTTTGAAACGGGCACCATACCCGTACCGCTCATCTATGATGATGCTTTAAGGATCTGCTACGGTGATTACATGATGCTATACAAGAATGCGGGTGGACATGATTACCCCTTCTTTGCAAAGTCACGCAGCCAGCTACAGGAGGTGCTTGATTTTGATCTGCCGGAATACAGGGTGGATGCAAAGGAACTTCTTGAGGCGGCAGACAGGCGGAAAAAGAAGGTAGATGAGCGCGAAAGATCCGGTGAAACATACAGGGATACGGTAAACGAATGCCTTAATGAAATGATACGGTTATCAAAGGGACTAAAAGGTGATGATGTTGTAGGAATATGTGCGGATATGCAGCAGCTCGCGATAGATCTTGGAACCTACATGGAAGCCGTAAAGGGCGAAGGCTATGATATAGTTGCTCATCTTGAGAAGCTGTGTGAGGAATTGTATTTGCTGACGCAGGGAAACGCCGGTTATACAGAGGCAAAAAAACTGTTTGATGATATCTGCGCTATGATAAGGAGGCGCAGGGAAGTGCTGTTCCTGCCGTTTAAGGGTGCATATTGGAGTAGATTTGAAAAAACATACAGGAAAGCGGCCGATGATCCCGATACGGATGTTTATGTCATACCCGTACCTTACTACTATAAGGACTACATGGGGCGGCTTAAGGATATGCAGTATGTTACGGATGATTATCCCGGGGATGTTGTCCTTACACACTATGACAGATATGATTACGCGGTACATCATCCCGATAAGATCATCATACAGAATCCTTACGACGACCAGAATTTAGAAACCTCGGTGCCGCCGTTTTTCTACAGCGACCGACTGCTTGAATTTACAGACAGCCTTGTGTATATCCCGTGGTTTGAAACATATGATTTTACCCGTGAAAACGAGCGTGAGTATATCAACATGAGCTACTACTGCACAGTCCCCGGTGTGATAAATGCCGATACGGTCGTGCTTGGGTCGGAAACTCTTAAGGATACATATATAGATAAGCTGTGTGATTTTGCGGGTGAGGAAACAAGGCGGCTTTGGGAGGATAAGATAGTTGTTTTGGATGATGAAACAGATGATGATGCGAAATCGGAAGAAAAAACGATGCTTTATTATCCTGATTTCAGCAATATCCTCTTATACAGGGAAAAAGCAATTGATAAGATAAAATCCGTACTTGAAACATTTGGTGAAAACAAAGACAGGATGAAGTTTGTCATTCTGCGGGGCAGGCTTATCGATGAGGAGCTTGAGAAATACGATACGGATCTTCTTAAGGAATATGATTCGTTATTGGGAAGTGTTGCGGATGACAGCGCATTTACGATAGTAAGTGAAAAAGAAACCGGATACGATGAACTTGTATCCGGATGCAATGCGTATTACGGAGACGGGAGTCATCTTGCTCATATGTTCAGAAATGCCGGCAAACCCGTGATGATACAGAATTACGATATCTGATTAAGCTGAAAAGGCAGGGCTTAAAATGAACGAAAGATTTGATACGCTGGTTGTGATAACCAAACCGGATCTTTTGAGGATCAAAAGCAATTTTGCGAGGCTTGTAAAATGGCTTCCCGGTGACGGGATAATATTTATCGGGCACAATGATGTGGGAAAGCTGCTTGATGAATGGAAAAATGATGTGATAAAAGATATCGGCAGAGTATCGTTTGTTAATGAAAATGACATTATTCCCTTTGATGATGTTCATTCGGTCATGGCATCAAAAATGGCTCCGCTGCTAAACGGCCGTGAGCTTCCCAGGGGTATAACAGGATGGTATTATCAGCAGTTCCTGAAAATGGAATATTCAAGGATATGCAATGATGAATACTATATGTCGTGGGACGGAGATACGGTTCCGTGTAAGTGTTTTTCGATGTTTAAGGAAGACGGTAAGCCTTTTCTTGATCTTAAGCACGAATATAACGAATTGTATTTCACCACCATGGGAAGGCTTTGTCCGGGACTTGGCAAGTTCATAGACGCTTCGTTTATTTCGGAACACATGCTGTTTAAATGCGATATCATGAAGCGGCTTATTGAAAAGATTGAATCCAATAATGAAATACCCGGAAACCGGTTTTATGAAAAGATCATAAACTGTATTCCAATTGAGGATATCCAGGAAAACGGCTTCTCGGAATTTGAAACTTACGGAAGCTTTGTATGCCTGACAAATCCAGGCGCATACAGGCTGAGGGAGTGGCATTCTTTCAGGCTGGCCGGTGAGTTTTTTGATCCGGATAAGATAACGGATGAGGATTATGAATGGCTTTCGCGTGATTTTGATGCAATATCGTTTGAAAAAGGAATGTTTGTAAGGGAAGATCACAAGAACCTTTTTGATAACAGGGAATATCAGAGCAAACTGAGTGCCCGTCAGATGCTTGAGATCGCACAGGAAGAATTTAAGGAAGGTTATAAGGAAGTATGGTGATCACTGTAGTAAAGACAGTACCCCCTGATTGATCTGATTCGCCTGAGCAAGCATGGCCTGTCCGGCCTGCTCAAGTATATTTTCCCTGGAAAATTCAACCATGCCTGCGGCCATGTCCATATCACGCATGCGTGATTCTGCCGCCTGTGTATTCTCAGCCGCATTTGTGTTATTTTTGTAAGCATGTTCCAATGCATTCTGTTCCGCTCCTATGTTGGAGCGGATTTCTGATATTTTTGCGGATGCCTGCCTTACCTTATCAATACCCATCCTGGCATCTTCTTCGGTCGTGCAGATCAAATCTGATATCCCCAATGATTCGGGCGTAACATTGTATGTGTGTATGGTTAAAGTATTATCAACAACACTGCTCATTTGGATATTGATATCTTCGGGGTTCTTATGTATCACTTCCCCGGCAGCTTCAGAAATATCTCCGGCAAGTTTCATCAGTGAATCGTGGAAATTATTACTGATATTAAGTACCGAGCCGTTTGCCAGCCTGCTCTTGTATAGATTCATACAACTGCTGCTGGTTACTACCGATAATCTTACTCCTTTATTCTGCAGATTTTGAGCTACATTGGTATCGGTTAAGGAAGACTTGCCGTCTTTGTTTGCATCGTGATAAGGGGCATCGGTTATCAGAATCACTTCCTTGGCAGCCGCATCGCTTCTGAACGGATAGTTTATTGCATCGCTGATGCCTTCCAGTGCCTTTTCCTCATAATCTCCGCCGCCGCTGCAGTGTATTTGTTTCAGTCGGTTAATTACTTCTGAATGAGATGACATGAAAGGGCTTTTGGAAAATGTTGTGTCAGTGTCGCCAAACTCAACGACACCGTATTGTATATTGCAATTTGAGAGTCCGTCGGCAAATGACGTAAGATTATTCATGACGTTATTTACATATGATCCCATACTTCCGGTGTTATCTATAACGAAAATGATATCAGCCTTGCCGCCGTTTGGATTTATGGGGGTATTTTCCAGATCAACCGGTGAAAGCAGTTGTTTTTCATTGAAATTGGTAGATTTGGTGGTCCTGTCAAGCTCGGAGATAAGCTGGTTTATTTCGTCCTGTATGGCCTGCCTGTCCTGTACATCCAATGTACCATTGGATGCTTTGACGGTAAGCTCGGTCATCCTGTGCATTATGTCCTGTGTTTCGGCCAATGCTCCATCCATGATCTGACACACTGAAATACCGTCCTGGATGTTATCAGAACCCTGGTTTAATCCTCTTATCTGGTAGCGCATTTTTTCGGAGATGGTAAGACTTGCAGCGTCATCTGCGGCACGGTTTATCCTGTATCCCGAAGAAAGGCGTTCTGTTGCCTTGGCCTTACGGGATGAAACCATACCTAATTGCCTGTTGGCATTAAAAGCTGACAGATTATGAGAAATTACCATGATTCTGCTCCGATCAAATAGCTATAAATCGATTGATTACGAGAATCCTTTCTCAAATCCATCTGTATCCGTACACTTTTATATCGGCACGATCGGAGGATTACTTAACGTTTTTCTTTTAATGCTTCTTCCGTTTCCTCATCAATATCAAACGCCAAGGTTATCGTGAATTTGGAACCTATCCCCTGGCTGCTGCGGACCTTTATCCTGCCGCCCATAAGATCAACGAGCTTTTTGGTTATGGTAAGCCCTAAGCCCGAGCCGCGGTCGGCTGTTTCCGAGCCCTTGAATTCCTGCGCGAAGGGATCGAAGATGTGCTCGAGGAATTCGGGACGCATGCCTATGCCCGTATCCTCTATTTCAAATTTGTATTCGACCTTTTTGTCTTCGAGAGGTTTCTCGAATATCCTGAAGAATATTATATCGCCGTCGCGGGTGAACTTTATGGCATTGTCAAGGATGCTTACGATCACCTTCTGAAGGCGCACCTTGTCTCCTAGTACGTACGGATGCTCAAAGGCGGGAAATTCAGTCGTTAGGTTAACGTTTTTATCCTGAATTGATTCCCTTGCAACGGCAACACAGTCCTTTGAAAAAATGGTCATGTTCATGGGCTGCCTGATTATGGACACATGGTTATCCTCAAGGCTGCTTATATCCATGACATCATTTAAGAGGGACTGGAGGTGGCTTGACTGACTCTCCATGCTTTCGAGATATCTGCTCACCTTGTCTATATCAGAGATATTGCGCTTTGCGGCTTCCATCATTCCGATGACGCCGTTAAGGGGTGCCTTTATGTCATGGGACAGGTTATGAAGGAACCTGTTCTTTTCATCGTTTATCGTTTCGGCCCTGCGCCTTGCGGTATCAACGCGGTGCAGGTATTCGCTTAAGGGTGCGCTCATATCGCAGGTCCCGACGGCAAGCAGGCTTCCTTCCGAAGACGGCATACGGCAGAACTTTGTCTGGTATTCACGAACCTTCCCGTCTATGCACACCCGGTAATTGACATAGTGTGCCTTGTTGGTATAAAGGTTGGTCGTGATAAGCCCCGGTTCCATCGAGATCCTGACCTTGTTTTTGTCCTCGTCGACAACAAGCTGCTCGATAAAGCTGTTCAATTGTCCGTCATAGCCCAGGCGCTCAAAATCGCCCTCAACATGCGATGAGAAGATATTAAGGCTGCGGTCGCCAAGAACCCTGCCTGTTTCGGCATCGACGATGGCAAGCCTGTCGTAATCGGATGTAAGAGCCAGCGCTGCGGTTATATCGTTGTCGTTCATAATAAATCCCCTGTTACTGTTTATAACATATGAGCACGCATTTCCTCCGCGCTTACGTTAAGAAGGTAAGCCGGAGCCACATCAAATACCGTCTTGCAGCCGCACAGTCCTTCGCTGCTCATGCGGTAAGCCGCCCTCGCATAGGCGATGAGAACGGAAGATGTGAATTCGGGGTTAGAATCAAGCTTAAGATTATATTCGATGACATGCTTATTCTCCTTGTCCCATCCCGTAACGCCGCTTCGTATCACCATTCCGCCGTGAGGGATGCCTTTGTGGTCCCTGTCAAGTTCCTCCTGTGAAATGAAGTGAACGGTCGTATCGTAATCAGAGAAGTAGTTGGGCATTGTCACTATCTCCTTCTCGATCCTTGCTTTATCCGCTCCGTCCTTAACTACCACGAAACATTCACGTGTGTGCTTCTGCCTTGTGGTAAGTTCGGGGTTTGATCCGCTTCGCACAGCTTCGACCGCCGCCTCAACGGGTATCGTGTACTGCCTTGCATCAACAACGCCGTCTATACGCCTTATCGCGTCGGAGTGTCCCTGGCTTACGCCCCTGCCCCAGAAGGTATAATCACTGCCCTCGGGAAGGATCGCGTTTGCATATGCGCGGTTAAGTGAGAACATTCCCGGATCCCAGCCGACGGATATCATTGCTATATTGCCGCCTTCCTTTGCCGCGGCATCGACATTTGCAAAGTGCTCGGGGATCTTTGCATGTGTGTCGAAAGAATCGATCACGTTAAAGTCACGCGCGTATTTCGGAGTCATTTCGGGAAGGTCGGTAGCGCTTCCACCGCAAATAATAAGGACATCAACTTCATCCTTATGTGAAAGGATATCGTTTACGCTGTAAACATTAACGCCCTTTGTAAGTATGCTTACTGTTTTGGGGTCGCGCCTTGTGAAAACGCATGATAATTCCATGTCGTCATTCTGTTTGATGGCGCATTCAACTCCGCGTCCCAAGTTACCGTAGCCTAAGATGCCTATTTTGATACTCATATCATTGATCTCCTTTGATTTTATGTAAACTTATTTGCTCCGTGCCCAGGACGGGATCGTAAGATCGGCGTTCTGTTTGCGGAGGATAAGCTGGATATGCCTTATGAGCTTCTGCAAGAATACCGGGAAATGGTCAAGAACAAACTGTTTGAGCTTTATCTCGCGCTTTTTAACGATGAGTTCCGCTGCGGTCGGCCCCGATATCCCGTGACTGTTCCTTATCTTCAGGGCATCCATATATGCGTCATACAGTTTAAGCGATGAGATGTCATCGTTTTTTGAGAGTATGCAGATGATGGTATTTATATCCCTGAAGAAGAATCCCTTGCTGTGTATTGACAGGAGCCAGTCGTAGTCGGCACCGATCCTGTAATCGGTCTTGAACGGATAGCGGCTTAAAAGCTCGTGATTTATAAAGGCTGCCTGCAGTGAAAAAGGCATGCCCGATTCGATATTCGCAAGAGACTTGCGAAACATATGATAATGTCCGTATTCGAATTCCACAGCGTCGCCGTAAAGGACCGCTGCATTGGGGTAATTGCTCCTGTTAAAGACGGATGACAGTACCGATGCGCTGTAGAAGCAGCTGCCGGCATTTAAGAAGTTGATCCATGTGCCTTCGGCATGTGCTACTGCCTTGTTGATCCCCGAATATATGCCGGGATCGTCCTCGTAAAAGACGCTTATCCGTATGCCGCGTTCCTTAAAACGGGAGGCATATTTGTCGATAAGCTCCGAAGTGCCGTCATTTGAACCGCCATCCTGGATGATATATTCAAAATCAGAGTAATCCTGGGCAAGAACGGATTCAAACGTTTTT
>JAFZOS010000045.1 GCA_017550535.1 Lachnospiraceae bacterium | reverse complement strand
TTACCAGCGAAAACTTTGGCCTTTCCGATGATGAGTATGAGCTCCTTTGCGATGAAGTGACCGTTGTATTCCACTGCGCGGCTTCGGTAGCCCATGCGGGAAGCATGGAAGAATCATACCGGATAAACGTCGGCGGTACCGAGGAGGTCCTTAAGTTCTGTTTATCTTCTGGGGCGCAGCTTTATCATATGTCGTCATATGCTGTAACGGGTTTTAATACGGATAAGCCTCTTACCGAGGATGTGCTCGACATAGGGCAGCAGATAACACAGAACCCTTATGTCCAGACCAAATACCAGGCGGAGGAATGTGTGCTCGCGGCAAGGGAAAAGGGTATTGCTTCAACGATCTTTAGGATAGGTAACTTGACGAAGCGTGCATCCGACGGCTTGTTCCAGATAAATGCCGATGAAAACGGACTGGCGGCTCAGGTCCGCGCTTTAAACAAGCTGGGAGTTTATCCCGCAAACATGAGCGATGTCTGTTACGATGATACCCCGGTCGACAAGGCGGCGGAAGCGGTTGTGACTCTTGCGGTAAATGACGGTACCGGCAGCATCTGGCACATTATGTCAACCAATATAAAGGGCATACCCGAACTGTCAGATGCAAAGGAAGTGCCCGAGGAGGAATTTATAAAGCGGCTTACCGAAAACGGTGATGACAGGGATGTTGCGATGCTTTCCATATATTACAGGATGAATAAGGACGGGTTTAACTCAAAGATAGATCTTTCAAAAACCCTTGGTGAGCTTAACATACTGGGGTTTGAGTGGTGATAATCACCATATTTTATTATAGTGAGCGGTTTAATTCGTACAATTTATTAAGGAGGGCGGCATGAGCATTTATGACAGAGTCAGTATTTCAGATACCATAAAGTTTGTTGGAGCTGATGATCCCGAGCTTGAGATCTTCGAGAGTCAGTATCCGACCGAAGGCATATCATACAATTCCTATGTGATCCTCGATGATAAGATCGCAGTCATGGATACCGTCGATAAAAGGGGAACCGAGGCGTTCTTTAAAAATCTTAAGGAAGTTCTGGGCGATAAGGAGCCTTCATATCTTGTGATCCAGCATATGGAACCCGATCATGCGGCAAATATCGGCAGGCTGTGCGATATGTATCCCGGGATGCAGCTTGTCGGGACTGCGGCGGCGGGCCGGATGGTCGGCCAGTTCTTTGATAAAGATTATTCCGACAGGTTCATGGCCGTTAAGGAAAATGACACCCTGTCATTGGGTACACATACACTTAAGTTCATTATGGCGCCCATGGTCCACTGGCCGGAGGTAATGGTCACCTATGAATCAAGTGAAAAGGTGCTTTTTTCGGCCGATGCGTTCGGCACATTCGGAGCGCTTGAAAATAACGAAGAATGGATTGCGGATTCAAGTCATTACTATTTCAACATCGTAGGTAAATACGGAGTACAGGTACAGGCCCTGCTTAAGAAGGCGGCAGATCTTGATATTAAATGCATCGCGCCTCTTCACGGCCCGGTTCATAAGGATGATATCCCTTTTGTGGTAAGCAAGTATGATACATGGAGTAAATACGAGCCTGACAGGAAGGGTATCTTTATGCCGTATGCATCCATTCACGGCAACACGAAGCGGGCAGTGCTTGACTTTGCGGATAAGCTTGAGAAAGCCGGCGAGACCGTAGTGACAATGGATCTTACCGAAGAGGACGTATCCGAGGCGGTTGAACAGGCCTTCCTTTATGACAGGATGATCCTTGCAGCCTGCACTTATGACGGTGAGCTGTTCCCTCCGATGAACGATCTTCTGCATCATCTTAAGATAAAGAATTTTAAAAACAGAAAGGTCGGGCTCATTGAAAACGGATCCTGGGCGCCCATTGCGGCAAAGAAGATGCGTGAATATCTGGATGCCATGAAGGAGATAACCGTAGTTGAGCCTGCAGTGACCATAAATTCAACAGTCAAGCCCGCGAATGAGGCTGCATTTAATGCACTTTATGAAGCGATGAAGTAGATCGTCGATCTATCTGACGAAAGGACCGGTCATGGAAGGATCAAAATGCAGGGAGCTGGTAGCCTCCACAGGAAGGATACTGCTTGAAAAGGGCCTTGTGGCAAGGACATGGGGTAATATAAGTGCAAGGATAGACGAAACGAGGTATGCGGTTTCACCGAGCGGCCTCGGTTATGAAAACATGACGGCCGATGATGTGCCGTTATATGACCTTGAAAACGATACCTGGGAGGGCAGCAGGAAACCTTCGAGCGAGAACAGGGTGCATGCGGCAGCTTACAGGAATTATCCCGAAGTGAATTTTGTGATACATACCCATCAGGACTACGCGACTGCGGTGGGGCTTGTCGGGACCGACGTACTTGATATGACCGATGAAGAAAAGAAAGTCCTCGGAAAGGTCATAGTCGCAAAATACGGACTCCCGGGTTCGGATGAGCTAGGTAATAATGTGGATGAAGCCTTGAAACAGGGTTCAAAGGTGATCCTTATGAAGCACCACGGTGTGCTGATCCTTGGTAATGACCGGGATGATACGATACATAAGGCCGAAGTGCTTGAGCGGGTTTGCAAACGTACGGTAGAGCAAAAACTTGGCGCGGGTGATTCGACCCGTGATATTCTCGCGATGGCAGATGAAGGCGGTTTTAACGCGCAGATAGACGATATGGCGCAGATGCTCGGCAGCAGGCTTGAAACCGTACCCAATAACGATGATGCAATAGAGGATGCGATGAAAAAGGCCGACGCGGTACTGGTTAAAGGCAAGGGCTGCGTTATAAAAACTGGTGATACGGACGATGATGAGGCGCTTAAATTACTGATAAAAAAGGCTGCGCTCGCCAAACATTATACGCGCGCATGCGGCGTATCCGCGGACCTTTCCGAAGAGGACTGTGAGTACATGCGTAACCTTTACGTGACTGTTTATTCAAAGAAAAAAGAGGGTCTATAAACCGCAAAATATCTTGTTAAAACTCGCTTACGGTGTTAGAATATATGCGGATTTTTAATAGAAAGGAAGTATTAAAATGAGTGATTCTAATAAGGCTTCAGGTTCAAAGGGCGGCAACAAGTGGATATGCGCCGCTATCCCGGCACTTCTCCTTCACTGCAGTATCGGTACCGTTTACTGCTGGGGAACGTTTTCAAAGGAGATAGGCGAATACATCTACGGTGCCGAAAATTTCCAGCAGCACGCGAGTGCGGTACAGTGGGCGTTTTCACTGGCGATCTTCTTCCTCGGCATGTCGGCTGCATTCCTTGGCGACATAGTTGAAAAGGATATCCACCGTTCATCGCTTATCGCAACGATCTGTTTTACGGTCGGAATGCTCGGAACGGGCGCGGCTATACTGCTTAAGTCACTTCCCCTTGTGTTCCTTTTCTACGGCTGCATCATGGGTATCGGTCTCGGTACCGGTTACTTAAGCCCCGTTAAAACGCTTATGCTCTGGTTCCAGGATCGTAAGGGACTGGCTACGGGTCTTGCGGTTGCGGGCTTCGGTCTTGCAAAGGCCATCGCTACTCCCGTCATGCAGTTCTTCCTTACGAAGTTTAACAACAATCCCGCGTATATGTTCTTCATCATGGGCTGCATCTACTGCGTGATGATGTTCATCGGTCACCTGCTCCTTAAGAAGCCTGCCGACTGGGTTGAGGCTCACAGCGAGAACGGCGGCATCGGCGAGTTCTTTGCAACACTCGGAAAGAACTTCAAGACATCGTTCTCGAACAAGACCTTCATCGGTATCTGGATCATGTTCTATATAAACATCACCTGCGGTCTTGCACTTATCTCACAGGAGAAGGCGATCTTTAATTCGATCGGATTAAGCTTGACTGTCGCAGCAACACTCGGTTCGGTAACGGCTATCGCAAATGCAGCAGGAAGGCTTGGATTCTCGGCCTGGGCAGATATGTTCAAGGACAGGAACACGATATATAAGATAATCTTCATACTTTCGATAGCATTCACGGGAGCGGTCGTTCTTACCAAGGGTATCGATAACAAGGTAGTGTTCTTATGCGTTGCACTCCTTATCATGGTAAACGCAGGATACGGCGGCGGTTTCTCTAACGTGCCCACGCTGTTATCCGACCACTTCGGTATGAAGAGCATTTCGGCTGTGCACGGCATGTGCTTATCCGCATGGGC
>JAFZOS010000044.1 GCA_017550535.1 Lachnospiraceae bacterium | reverse complement strand
TACAAAGGATATACACTATAAATGCGAGATGTGGATGCCGGTCAGGGAGAGGCGATGACAGCCCCTTCCATTATCCGGTATTCGCTTATGCTCCGGCACTTAAGGAGCGCGCTTATCTGCTTTTCCCTGTCCGGAAATTCATACTGCATATAGCTCCACAGCTCTTTCATTTTCTGGAGCACAGGCTTCTCACCGCTGAACACTCCCCTGTAATCGCTCAGTATCCTTTTAAGAAATTCCAAAAGTTCATCTTTTGAATAGGGCTGACCGCCTGTCAGTGTGCGGATAAGGGAAGGGTTCCTTATCATACCGCGTCCTGTCATCACAGCCTCAAGCCTGTTACCTGTACCTTTTAAAAGCTCTGCAACATCGCCTGCGCTATTTACGTCTCCGTTATAACACACGGGATTTACGGACTTTTCAAAGCCTTCATAAAACACATCCCTGTGCGGACTGCCCTTATAATATTCATATCTTACCCTTGGGTGTATTATAAGTTCCTTTATCGGATATTTATTGAATATATCAAGCAGTTCAAAAAACTCACCGGTATCAACTTCCCCTATCCTTGTCTTTACCGATATATCCATGACTCTTCTTTCAAAAATACTGTAAAGGAAATCATCAAGAGCCGCCTTCCTGCCAAGGAATCCCGCTCCCCTGCCCTTGGAAGCGACCGTCTTTGACGGGCATCCCAGGTTAAGATTTACTTCCCTGTATCCGAACTCACAAAGCTTTTTTTCGATACGCAGGAATCCTTCCGGATCATCCGTAAGCACTTGCGGTATAAGGGTTATACCTTCATTATGTTCGGGAAGTATATCGTTTATCTCCTTTGAACTCATGGCGCGTTTTTCATGTACCACGATAAAGGGAGTGTAATATTTTGAGATACCGTCACCAAAGAAATCCCGCACGGCATTCCTGTAGATATACCCGGTTATCCCCTCAAGCGGAGCCAGATAAAATGCAGGCATATGTATCTTAGATGTCAAGCCATCATTACATCCCATCAATGCTTCCATCAACGCTTCCTGTCAGAACGTCATCGTCTGCCTTGGTAAAAAAGTACAGAACAAGCGCGATATATCCGAGTGAAAGTATTATCTTCACAAAAAATCCGACATGCAGGCTTAATGCCTTTAAGATATAAACAACCACATACGGCGGGAATTTTGCGAGGACCGTTAACCTGAAACGTTCCTTTTCATCAAGTTCGTATTTAAAGAATCCCTTTGCAAACACTCCGGTAATGAACTGTATGATGAGTGCTACAAGATAATACAGGCCTATTAAGATAAACGCTCCCAAAATGCAGCCTATGATTATGAAAACATTGACAGCGGGCAGAAATGTATTACACAGTTTATCCTTGGATATCTCGAAACCGCCGAGCTTATCAAAATCAATAGTCTGGATCTGTCCGTTATTGAATATCCCGGCGCCGTTCTTTCCGATGATCATTACCGACTGGTATTTTCCTGTTGATGATAACGCCTCAACATCTGCCGCCGAAACTTTTTCGATACTGTCGTCTATTTTCATATATACGTTATCCCTGTCCATGGAATAGGTATTATCAATGCTGAACTCACCGTTTTTCAGTTCAAAATCCGGACATTCCGCCTTAACTGAGTTCGTCACCTCGCTCATCACCGCAGAACCGCGGATACCCGTTATGAGCCCTAAAATGATGAAACATATGAGCAGCGCTCCGAATACCTTACCGCCATTCTCCTCAACAAGCTCCCTGTACTTTACCGGCACAAAAGTGAATGCCGGGATAGCAAAAAGATTCATTTTTCTTCCTCCTTATCTGTATGTTCCTTATTATCATCCTCAATAATTATGCCTTCACCCGCAAGCTCCTCAGGCGAAAAGCGGCGTATCTTCGCAAGATCGTTAAACAGTATCCTGATGCTGTATACAAAATTACTGAACATGCCCGCCTTATACAGGTTGATCACTATAACACCTATGGGTACGGCAAGGATAAGCCCCAGAGCACC
>JAFZOS010000043.1 GCA_017550535.1 Lachnospiraceae bacterium | reverse complement strand
TCATATCACTGTCATAAAAGAATACTTCACACTGCTCACCGTCAAAATATACGGGAGGTTTTGATAAATTTGCCAATGCGTATTCTTCTGCCGAACTTCTCATGTGACAATGGATTGTCGGTAACTGTTCATCTGTAATTGCACCGGGATATATAAAAACTTCTTTACCGTAAAAATATACGTGATAACCGGGAGCGAGATCGCGAAATGCCTCCTTTTCCACCCTGTACACACTTTCGGGAAGCCATATCTGCGAAAGATTCGGGTCGTTATTAAAGCAATTGGCCGGAATTGTTTCAAGGCCATGTGCACTGGTAAGATCCACATAATGAAGATAAGGGCAGTTCTTAAATGCGCTTTCATTGATCTTTGTGATCTTTGAAATATCGGGATCGTTGTCCTGGCTTATCCAGTTATCTCCGATATCGGGAAGGTTCTTTTCATTACCCCTTCCGTAAAGGACTTCTTCGAGCGTATAATCTGTCCCGTCGTAACTGTATACTATTCCGTTAGAGCACCAGAAATAAGGGTCATCCTTCGTGGCATCTTTTTCCTTGCCTTCATTCAAACTGAAGTTTACTTCGTGAAGGCTGCAGTCAGGAACACCCTTTCTCCAATTGTAGTTTGGTTCATCATAATCAAAAAGGAAAGGAAGGGTTCCCAAATCCTTAACATTCTGTTCAAAGTTTATCTTTTCAAGATATATATCATTCTTAAAAATCCCCTCTTCTTCAGGAAGCTTTGATAAGTTAAGATTTATATCATGCACAAAATTACCGTCATATACTGTGTTTCCCGATATCGACCTTAAATAATCCTTACCTGTATAAACTTCATAGCCGATTCCGGTATTTACAGCTTCGTCAAGGAGCTCGATACCCTGCGGAACAGTTATTGAAATGAGTTTATGCAGTATATCCCACTCAGTCTGCGAAGGTACTTTCCCGCTGTTTCGAGTATTGATTATATTGCTTATCTTAACTGCATTTCCCGAATCATCACGTCCCACCATGGTTTCGGCAGAAGGATAAGTTATAAGCGCAACTCCTGTAGCTCCCTTTGCCGGGTCATCATTATACCGTGCCGAAATGTTTTCGGGATTCCCCGAAGCATAGGTTATATAACTGTTTATCTTATCACTTACCTTATTGGATGCTACTGCTCTATCTATGGAAGGAATATCTGCATCTATTGAAATTGTATCCCCTTCAATTGATGTCGTACCTGCTGTGGGACCGGTTTTGTTAAGGCCAAGTGCAAAACAGTACGGCTCATATGAAGTATCCATCTTTCCTTTCATTATAAGCCAGAATCCGTTTCCCTTTTCAAATGAGCGCACATCGCTTCCCAGCCTGTTAAGTCCGGCTTCAAGCAGATCCCTGTCGACAAACATTTCATTCCTGCCTGTCTTGAATGCCTCATTTCCTATCGACGTGACATTTACATCTATTATCTTATCCGAACTGTAAAGGTCATCACGAAAATCAACTTCAAGCAGACTTTTGCAGCCTTTGAAACATTTGGCACCGATCTTCGTCTCACCGGGTGAATCCGATTCGGTAACCTGTTTGAACCTTACATATATAAGAGCCGCATCATTTTCGAAAGCGGAATCACCTATTGTGACACCATTTGTATTTACATACAACTTTTCAAGACCAGATGCCGCACTGAATGCTCTGTTTCCTACAATGATCACGCTTTCCGGAATGGTCAGTATCTTAAGCTTATTTTCCCATTGCTTTGCTTTGCCGTCCGTTACATAAGTGCTTTTGATACCGTCACCGATCGTTGTTATATGATAAACCCCTATATCAGCCGGAAGCGAAAGCTCCTCTTCGGCATCCTCCGTAGGGATTATCTCATTTACCGTCCCAACAAAGCTTCCATTAACCTTACTTCCGCTGAAGTTGAAAATATAACCTCCAAGTAGCAGTTCAAGTACTCCCGGATGATCATCATCTATATAATCATAATTATATGTATTTGAATATCTTCTTGCATTTTCGTGTGCCGCCGCTTCCGTTGCCTCCGGGTTCGGGCCTTCTATCACAAAAGTGCTGGCAACCGTTACATTCTGGTAATCCATGCTGTCGGGATGATCCTTGTGATATTTTTTTGCATATGACAGTGTAGATTCAGTTATGAACTGAAAATCATCATATGGTTCCGCATTTCGCCCGCTGAACTTAACCCTTGTAAGATTAGGGCATTTATGGAACATATATTTTCCGAGCTTGTGCGACTTGTCATTACCGGTATATGTATCCGTGCCGTAATTTGCGGGGAGCGCGACCCTTGTAAGATTTGTACATCCCGCAAAAAGACCCTGGAAATCGTATCCCTTCTTATCAGCCTTATCTTCTGAATTATTGTTTTCGCTTATCATATCAGCATACATATTGACATCAGTAAGGTTTGTAACCGCAAAAGCATACGGGCCTACATATACCTTATGACCGGAAGAGTTAAAGTTTGCGAACATACTGTCAATACTGCCAAGATGTGTACATGCGTAAAATGCGCCCGCACCGATATCAAGGTTATTTATGTCGGGCAATATCGCTTCGGAAAAACTGCATCCCGCAAATGCACCGTCTCCTATTACCTTAAGGCTGCTTCCCGACTGTGAAAACTTAACATCCGAAAGAGCATTGCAGCCGCTGAAAGCTTCACGTCCGATACTTGAAAGCTTACTCCCGAATTCGATGCTCGTCAGGCTGCTGCATCCTTTGAAAGCATAGTTACCTATTTTCTTAAGATCATCCTGTGAAACATTGATACTGGTAACATGCCCGTTACCCTCAAACGCCTTGTTACTTATATATGTAACATTGGCATTATTGGCGCATGCATAGTATTGATCAACCAGCTTGTCCCCTCCTGCGCCATCGCCGTCTTTTTCCGCATCATCATTAACGTCACCTTCATAGTCGGTGTTTTTGTCATCGGTTTGTTCATCGGTTTGTTCATCAGTTTGATCAACGCCCTCATCACTTTCAAAATCATTCTCATCGATATCATTTTCCGTTTCACTGTCCGGTATGTCATTATCAGCCCCCGCATTATTGCTTTCGGGTATTGAAGCGTCGCTTCCATTGTTGGAAACGGGCGTCACTTCATATACGGAAACCTTGTAGTAATTTATCGTCGCCGTCTGCGTGTTTTCCCCGTCACTGAAAGATACGGTTTCATATATGTTTTCCTGAACATATTTAAGAGAATTTACATCATCAGTGAATGTAACAGTATCTTCGGCTTTGCCCTTATCATTATTGAAGCAAACACCGTTATTTAAGTTTATCGCTCCGTTGAACGGAAGATCATATCCGTAAAACAGGTTTAACGTACAGTCAGTATCGGCAGTTGAGATATTATAGACCGGAACGGGAGTTTCATCTTTCTTTGTCATTCCTGTCATGTCTATCTTAAAATATTTATGATCTCCTATGATCTCAGGAGCTTCTCCGGTACACGGAAAGGCATAAGCAATATTCTTAGTACCCTGTTTTACTTCCGTATCTGCTTCACTATGCAATGCATATTTTTCTATTACTTTATCGATCGCAAGTACCGATTCATCCGGATCGACATAAGCCTGAGTTTTCTGCTGGGTTGGAATGAGCGAAATGACAAGTGCCGAAACAAGAAGCAATGACGCCACTGTCCTCCTTGCACGTTTTCTCATCCTGAACTTTTTCCTTTTTCCGGAAACTTTCATTGATGTGCTTTTGTTATTGCTGTTTGACATTTTTCTCCCCTTATCCTTTGATCCCACAATTTAATCGATCTTTTTGGCAACTACCACGAACCTTTCGGCCCCTTTTGAATAATCACAGGTTGAAAGCGTTATAAGACTGTCGCCGTAAAAAGATACTACACCCGTATCATATAATGACATCTCTGACATCGCCTCCATATCGGACTCATATTCCTGTGCCGAATTTGCATCTATGAACTGATAATACTTGAATGCAACCTCAGTCTCCTCATGTATCACTTCATTAAATACATACATCACCTGATACTCACCCTTCTCATAAAGAGTATCGAATGAAATGACAGGGTGTTTGTCGCAATATCCCTTGTCCTTGTATTTATCAAGCCCTCCGAACATTTTACCTGACTTCATATTATGACCGTATATTATTATGTTCTGACTTCTCGGCCATATACTGCAGGCACTGTCGATAAAGATAGAGCCGTTGCTGTCTTTTTCCTGTTCAAAGTTATGATCAAGATAATACTCCTCATTGCTTGACTGCATAACCGGATAGTCGATCTGAGTCCCCTCAACCTTGATCCATCCAACTATACTCCTGTTTTTTAGATACAGAGCATTGAATTCATCAAGCATAGGGGGAGCTTCCTGTTTTTCATCAAGATGCACTGTCGGTGGTATCATCTCGTTGACAACAGCATTGTCCTTTACAACCGAAAGCTTCTCTGCTTTATCCGACGCCCCACTTGACTCATAGCAATAATATGCAAAATAACCGAGGCTTGCCGCTGCTGCAATCCCGCAAATAAGCCTTATTATCCTCCTGGCAAGGTCATCTTTCCCTGCCTTATTTTTTCCTTTCATATCTACACTGACCCGATTATTAATAAAGACAATGCCCCTCATTGCCTGAACATACACAATTATTTTACTATATATTGAGGAAAAATCAAGTGATTATGCATATATATTGTGTTTTCGAATGTAGATTGCGATAAGAAAATGAGTCGGGCGTGACCGCCCGACTCATTTTCTTATTTTACAACGATATTTATTATTTTTCCCGGAACGTAGATTTCTTTTACTATAGACTTTCCTTCGATCGAGCGGGCAACCGATTCCACTGCTTTGGCTTTATTAAGAGCGGAATCCTTATCCTCGCCTGCCGCTATTTCTACCGTACCCCTGACCTTACCGTTTATCTGCACTCCGATCTCAACCGTATCATCTTTGCACATTGCTTCGTCATATCCCGGCCACGGCTCGTAGGCAATCGTTTCATAATGTCCCAGGCTTTCCCAAATCTCCTCACCTGAATGAGGGCAGATGCAGGAGAACATTTTTATGAAGCTTTCGGCATATTCCCTCGGGCATTTACCTTCCTTATATATACCGTTTACAAATATCATCATTTGGGATATAGCCGTATTGAATGCAAGCTTTTCAAAGTCATCCGTAACCTTTTTAACAGTTTTATGATAAAGCTTATCAATTTCAGGCACGGTATCATCTGTTATATTCTCAGCTGTTGTAAAGAAAGTCCATACACGGTTTATGAACCTCCTTGCACCCTCGACTCCCTGCTGGCTCCATGGCTTACTCACTTCAAGCGGACCCATGAACATTTCATACAACCTTAGTGTATCGGCTCCGTAATCACGCACGATATCACTTGGATTTACCACATATTCCGGATATCGCTTACCCATCTTTATGCCGTTCTCACCTAGGATCATCCCCTGGTGCACCAGTTTCTTAAACGGTTCTTTAGTGGGAGCAAGACCCTTGTCATAAAGATATCTGTTCCAAATGCGCGAATACATCAGATGTCCCACCGCATGCTCCGGTCCGCCGATATATAAGTCAACAGGCATCCAGTGTTTCAGCAGTTCCTGATCCGCGAATTCCTTATCATTATCAGGATCGATATATCGTAAGAAATACCAGCTCGATCCTGCCGATCCGGGCATTGTGGATGTTTCCCTGACCCCCTTTATGCCGTTATGATCATACTGTTTCCATTCAGTTGCATTCTCAAGCGGAGCCTTACCGTTCTTCCCTTTATAATCCTCAAGCTCAGGCAGTATCAGCGGCAGTTCATCATCATCCAGCACGTGTATGCCGCCGTCCTCTGTATGAACGATAGGTACCGGCTCGCCCCAGTAACGCTGGCGCGCAAAAATCCACTCCCTGAAGTGATAATTGGTTGTCTTCCTCGCGACACCCATTTTTACAAGCTTATCTGTTATAGCTTCCTTTGCCTCCTCGACAGTAAGTCCTGTAAATTCTTCGGAATTGATAAGCTTACATCCCTTTCCCAGATAATCCTGTTTTTCAAAGGCACACTCACTTACATCACGCCCGTCTATAACCTGCTGCATAGGGATATCGTGTGCGATTGCATATTCAAAGTCACGCTGGTCATGCGAAGGTACAGCCATTACCGCACCCGTTCCATAGCTCGCAAGTACGAAATCGCCGATGAAGAGCTTTGCCTCTTTTCCGTTTGCGGGATTGATGCAGGTTACACCTTTAAGCTCGCATCCCGATTTTGTCTTATTAAGTTCGGTGCGGTCCATATCGTTTTTCTTAAGTGTCTCATCTATATATGCCTGCACTTCTTCCTTGTTTTCAATCCTCGGCATTAAGTCCTGCACTATCTTACCGTCGGGAGCAAGCACCATGAAGGTGATACCGTAAATGGTCTCTATACATGTTGTGTATATAGAGAACTGCCCGCCGCCGACAATCTCAAAGTCAACTTCGACGCCTTCCGATTTACCGATCCAGTTTTTCTGTATTTCCTTGGTAGATACCGGCCAGTCTATCTCCTCCAGTCCCTCAAGCAGCTTTTCGGCAAACGCGGGCTGGTCGATGACCCACTGTTTCATATTCTTACGTACTACCGGATAACCGCCGCGCTCAGACTTACCGTCAATAACCTCATCATTAGAAAGAACCGTTCCCAGTTCCTCACACCAGTTAACAGGCATATCTATATACTTTGCATAACCGTCAAGATACAGCTGTTTGAATATCCACTGCGTCCACTTATAGAACTTGGGGTCGGATGTTGCGACCATCTTGCTCCAGTCATAATCAAATCCCAATTCTTTCAGCTGTTTACTGAATGTTTCAATATTCTCCTGTGTAAAGCCGTTCGGATGATTTCCCGTTTTAACGGCATACTGCTCCGCAGGGAGTCCGAAAGAATCATATCCCATGGGATGAAGGACGTTGTAACCCTGCATCCTTTTCATCCTTGACATTATATCCGTTGCGGTATAGCCCTCGGGATGTCCAGCATGAAGACCTACACCCGAAGGATACGGGAACATATCAAGTGCATAGTATTTGGGTTTTGAAAAATCCCATACATCGGTTTTAAATGTCTGGTTTTTCTCCCAGTATTCCTGCCATTTCTTCTCTACTGCCCTGTGGTTATACGGTGATGCCATATTTCTGCCTCTCTGTTTTTCATTTCATTTATTTATATTTTTTTGTTCATTGCTACACTATCTTTGTATTTTAGCGGTGAGTTCAGACAGTGTCAAGGGTGATGCACGTAAAAAGAGCCCACGCATTCGCAGGCCCTTTTCGTAACCCCAAAATTTCTGTTAAATCGATTAATCCTCTCCGCCTTCGTCGGTAAGCTTGCTCGCCCTTGCGGCAACTTCTTTCTCCTGAACATCCGAAGGTGCCTGCTCGTAACGCAGGAATTCATATTCATATACACCACGGCCTCCGGTCATCGAACGCAGAACCGTACAATATCCGTACAGACCCGTCATCGGTATCTCGGCTTCCACTGTCTGCTTGCCGCCGCCTATGGGATTCATGCCAAGTACACGTCCGCGCCTCTTGTTAAGATCCCCCATTACGTCGCCCGTGTATTCATCGGGAACCGTCACCTTAAGAGATGCGATAGGCTCAAGCAGCACCGGACCGGCTTCCATGAAGCCTTTCTTAAATGCCTGGATCGTAGCCATTTTGAAAGCCTGCTCCGAAGAATCAACCGGATGATAAGATCCATCGTAAAGGATGGCCTTAACGCCCACAACAGGATATGCAGCCATAGGACCCTTAAGTACCGATTCGGCGAGACCCTTCTCAACTGCAGGGAAATAATTCTTAGGAACCGCTCCGCCTACTACTATCTGCTCGAATTCATATGGCTTATCCATATCGCCGAGGGGCTCAAATTTCATCTTGACATGACCGTACTGGCCGTGACCGCCTGACTGTTTCTTATACTTTGCGTCTACATCACTGGTCTTCCTTATCGTTTCGCGGTAAGCTACCTTGGGCTCCATGAGCTCAATCTCAACCTTGTATTCGGAAAGGAGCTTGCTTGCAACTATCTCAAGATGCTGATCACCCATACCGTATAAAAGCGTCTGCCTGTTTTCGGCATCATTAACGTTCTTAAGTGTAAGATCTTCATGCATCATCTTCTGCAATGCTCCTGATACCTTGTCAATATCTGCCTTATTTTTAGCCTTATATCTCATTGCTGTATATGGCTTACTGATCTCGGTACGGGCATACTGTATCGTCATTGCCTTTGTGGAAAGAGTATCACCTGTCCTTGCCGCGGTCAGCTTGGCGATCGCTCCGATATCACCTGCGTGAAGTTCCTTAACTTCAATAGGTTTATTACCGCGCAGAACATAAAGCTTGGATATCTTCTCCTCGACGTCTTTATCATTGTTATAAAGCACATCATCAGCCTTAATAACGCCTGAACATACTTTGATAAGTGAATATTTACCTATGAACGGATCCACTATGGTCTTCCAGATTATCGCCGACTTGGGTTTGCTGAAATCATAATTCGCTTCAAATATCTCATTCGTTTTAACATTTATACCCGCAAGGCTCCTGGTGTCAGGGCTCTTGAAATATTTTATGATATCATCAAGAAGTGTGTATACACCCTGGCATAACACTGATGAACCGCAGGTCACGGGAACGATACTCCCGTCATTGATATTTGCCTTAAGTGCAGCCCTTATCTCATCATCCGAGAATGACTCACCGCCGAAATAGCGTTCCATGAATTCCTCACTCGTCTCGGCTACAGCCTCCATCAGAATATCCTTAAACTTCGCAAGGTTTTCCTTGTTGTAATCCGGCACTTCACATTCGGTAGCTTTACCGTCACTTCCCCATTTATATCCTGTTTCGGATACTACGTTTACATATCCTACGAACTTCTCGCTTTCCCTTATCGGAAGGTGGAACGGAGCTATCTTCTTACCGTACTTGGCGGTCAGGTCTTCAACCACCTGCCTGAAGCTCGCATTGTCGACATCCATATCGGTAACGAATATTATCCTGGGAAGATTGTACTTATCACACATCTCCCATGCCTTCTCCGTACCAACTTCTATACCGGCCTTTCCGGAAACCACAATAATAGCACCGGCAGCTGCCGCTACCGCTTCTTCAACTTCTCCAACAAAATCGAAATATCCGGGTGTATCAAAAATATTGATCTTATTTCCGTCCCACTCAATGGGAACTACAGATGTGCTTATCGAGAACTGTCTCTTTTGCTCTTCTTTATCATAATCGCTGATGGTATTTCCGTCGCTTACCTTACCCATCCTGGTCGTGACTCCCGAAAGGTAAGCCATAGCTTCAACCAGTGTGGTCTTACCGCAGCCTCCGTGACCGAGCAGCACCACATTCCTGATCTTATCGCCGGTGTAAACATTCATAGATCGTAACCTCCAAATATAATATTAGCTGCCCGGGAAGCCCGGACAGCTTCATATAAGATTTTACTAAATTTCATTTTGACATGCAACTGTTTTTGTGAATTATTGACGATTAATGAGCGACTTCCCGGTCATCTCTTTAGGCTGCTGAATACCCATGATCTCAAGCAGCGTAGGCGCCACATCCGCAAGGCATCCGGCCTCCCTTAACTTAACATCCTCATAATGGTTTACCAGAATAAACGGAACCGGATTTGAAGTGTGGCATTTATATGGCTCACCGGACTCGTAGTCAATCAGCTGTTCAATTTTCCCATGAGTAGAGCAAATAAATAGCACACAGTTATTAACGATCGCAGTATCCACTATCCTGCCGACGCACGTGTCAAGCTTTTCCATTGCTCTTACCGCCGCGTCCATATTGCAGGTATGCCCCAGTACATCCGCATTTGCCATACTGCATACGATGAAGTCATATCTATTGTCTTTCATGGCGTCTATAAGCTTATCACATATAGCATCAGCGCTCATATCTGCCTTAATTGCACCCGGCTCTTTCACTTTTGCCGATCTTACCGACAACCTGTCCACGCCGTCTAATGCTTCGTGGGATCCGCAGTCGAAAAAAACATTTACATTTGAGTGATTCTCCGATTCCGTAAGCCTTAACTGCCGAAGGCCCAGTAATGACAGATACTCGCCAAGTGTATTTTCAACAGGCTGGTTTGGAAAGACAACAAGTTTATTTTCAATAGAAGGATCAGGATCATCAAAGCATAAAAACCTGATATCAGGGCGATAATCGCGCTTAAACATCCTGAATTCATCCTCGCAAAATGCCCTTGTAAGTTCCCTGCTCCGGTCTGACCGTATATTGCAGAAAATAACCGCATCACTGTCATTTATCGCCCCTACCGGAACACCGCCGTTAACGATAACGGTAGGTTTAATAAACTCATCGGTATCACCGTTATCATAAGCTGCCTGTACTGCCTCCACGGCATTTGCGGCTTTTTCGCCTTCTCCCTGTGTCATTGCAAGGTAAACAAGCTTTATCCGATCATAATTATTGTCGCGATCCATTGCATAAAAACGTCCGCTTACTGTTGCAACTTCACCAACACCAAGTTCACGCATTTTGGTCTGGAGTCGTTCCATGTGCCGAATCCCCAGCCCATTATCCCTTCCGTCTGTAATACAATGAACGTACACATTATTAAACGAATTATCCGCTGCAAGTTTTAAAAGTGCATATATGTGTTCTGTATGCGAATGTATTCCTCCGTCGGAAAGCATCCCAATAATATGAAGACTTGAATCATTACGCCTGCAATATGCGATAGTATCGAGCAGCACATCATTTTCAAAGAATACACCGCTTGATATTTCCTTATTGATCCTTGTTAGCTGCTGATAAACTATGCGGCCTGCTCCTATATTTTCATAACCCGCTTTGGAATTTCCGGATTGACCGTTTGGAAGTCCCACAGCCATTCCCGCACTAAGTCCCCTGACAGCCGGATATTCATATATCAGCCTGTCGATATTTGGTGTTTTCGCTTCGATAAACGCGTTGTATGCTGTCTTTTCGGTAATACCGATCCCGTCCAAACTAAGCAGAACCGTTGTTCCTGGCATAATCATTCCTCCGGGACTTACCTTCCCTCATTGGCAGCCCTGTCAAACATTTCATATATCCTTATCTTACCGGAATCATTCTCATTCATGCCGGTAAAGATGGCACCGTACATATTCTTCTTACTGTCAAACCTCGTTATGTTTACGAATGTATGGATTACATCTTTGGTCCAGATAGTAAGGTCCATCTCATAAATGGCATTCATGGTAAGTGCCGCAGGGCAAGCAAATCCTATGCCGTCCTTACTTAAGTCGATGATATCAACCGGCACCCTTTCACCCTCAGTCTCACCAACCTTCTTCATAACCAGATGAGCATTCAGTACCATTCTTCTGCTTCTTCTCTTTTCTTCCATAGCCTCCCTCTCCTTCTCTTTTGATGATTTGTCTCAGTGGATGAACATTGCATCTCCAAAGCTGAAAAACCTGTATCTTTCCTTTATCGCCTCACTGTAGGCGTTAAGCACATTTTCCCTTCCCGCAAGCGCGCTTACCAGCATTACGAGCGTTGACTCGGGCAGATGAAAATTTGTTATCAGGCAATCCAGTACCCTGAATTTATACCCCGGATAGATAAATATATCTGTTTCTCCGCTGCACGCCTTAAGGCGGCCATTCTCATCGGCTGCACTTTCTATGGTCCTGCAGCTTGTTGTTCCCACACATATGATCCTTCCGCCGTTTTCCTTTGCGGAATTGATCTTACCTGCAGCCTCCTCGCTTATCATATACATCTCGGAATGCATATGATGATCCAAGATGTTGTCAGTTTTCACCGGCCTGAAGGTTCCGAGTCCGACATGAAGAGTCACATAAGCCAGGTCTATCCCCTGTTCATTAAGCCTGCCAAGCAGCTCCTTTGTAAAATGCAGTCCGGCAGTCGGAGCCGCTGCCGACCCGTCATACTTTGCATATACTGTCTGATATCGGTTCCTATCCTTTAACTCATGCGTTATATATGGCGGAAGGGGCATCTTTCCCAGTTTGTCCAGTATTTCTTCAAATATCCCTTCATAAAAAAATTTAACAAGCCTGTTGCCGTCATCTACGACATCGGTTATCTCGCACTTTAACAATCCGTTGCCGAAATCCACCCTCGAACCCGGGCGCAGCTTCCTTCCGGGTTTGACAAGAGCTTCCCACACATCGTTTTTTCGCCTTTTCAGAAGAAAAACCTCAACATGGGCTCCTGTATCCTCCTTGATCCCCAAAAGCCTGGCAGGTATAACCCTGGTATCATTAAGTACCAGACAATCGCCTTTTTTCAGATAAGCTCCGATATTTCTGAATATATCATGGCTTACCGCTCCCGTATCCTTATCAAGCACAAGAAGCCTCGATGATGACCTGTCATCAAGAGGATCCTGGGCAATAAGCTCATCCGGTAGATCAAAGTAGAAATCCGACTTTTTCAGCTCATTTCCCGCCATCAGATACCAACACCTTTAAGAAATGCAGCATAACAGCGCTTTGCTTCAAAAACATCAGCCTTACTTACGCATTCCCAGGGCGCATGCATATTAAGCACCGCCACACCGGAATCGATAACGTTCATTCCGTACAAAGCCAGTATATAAGCGATCGTTCCGCCGCCGCCCTGATCGACCTTTCCAAGCTCGGCCGTCTGATAGAAAACTTTATCCTTATCAAGTATGTCCCTGAGATAAGCTATGTATTCGGCATTCGCATCATTTGAGCCGGACTTTCCGCGTGATCCCGTGAATTTATTGAATACCACACCGTTTCCGAGGTAGCATACATTTTTCTTATCGAACGCAGATGCGTAAGTCGGATCAAAACCCGCACTCACATCCGAGCTTAACATACATGATGCCGCAAGTGTCCTGCGAAGATCAAGTTCCGAATAATTCCCCATAAGCGACATTATCTCCGCCAGTGAGTTTTCAAAGAAATGCGACTTCATTCCTGTCGCGCCGACACTTCCGATCTCTTCTTTGTCAACAAGGATGCAGCACGCCGTTTTTTTAAGATCCCCGGACTCAAGCATTGCCATCAGTGAAGGATAAGCGCACACCCTGTCATCATGTCCGTAACCTAAGATCATGCTCTTATCAAGTCCGGCTTCCCTTGCCCTTCCCGCGGGAACGACCTCAAGCTCCGCTGAAAGGAAATCCTCCTCAATGATCCCGTAATTCTTCTTAAGTATGTCAAGTATATTCTTTTTAACCTTATCCTTATCCTTTTTTTCTTCACTGCCGTCCTTGCTGCGGCTCCTTATCACAAGCGGCCTGTTGCCGATTATTATATCGAGTGCTTCCCCTTCTATTACCTTTGCTGCCTTCTTATCCATCTGCTCCTGTGCAAGATGTATCAGCAGATCGGAAACAAAGAACACCGGATCATCTTCGTCTTCGCCTATGTTAACTATGACGGTGGTTCCGTCCTTCTTTACGATCACGCCGTGCAGGGCAAGCGGTATAGTCACCCACTGATACTTCTTGACACCGCCGTAGTAATGCGTGTCAAGATATGCAAGACCGCCATCTTCATATAAAGGATTCTGCTTTATGTCAAGACGCGGAGAATCAATATGCGCCCCGAGTATGTTTATGCCCTCACAAAGCGGCCTCTGACCTATCTTAAACAGCGCTACCGATTTGTTCATACATACGGAATATATCTTATCACCCCTGACTATCTTCTTTCCCGACTTTATCAGGGTATTAAGCTCTTTATATCCCGCCTTCTCCGCTTCCTCTATGATGCGATCCACACATTCACGTTCAGTCTTGCATGTGCTTATAAAATCAATATAATCTGCAGCAAAGGCCTCAGCTTCCTTCACCTGCTTTACAGTATAATTTTCCCATGCATTTTTAGTTTCCATGTTTCCTCCGCATTCAGCTTCTCAAAACTACATCATATTTTTCCTTAAGTTCCGAAAGCAGGCTGTTTACGAACCCGTCGATATTTTCCGATGTAAGTTCCTCATCCTTCGGTGTATATACTACCGAAAATGCCATGCTCTTCTTGTCATGTCCGAGCTGTATCCCTTCATAAACATCGAACAGCTTAACTTCAGTAATATATTCGCTGCTGTCCTTTATCGCCTTTTCAACCTGCGCGCAGGTAATATCCCTGCTCATAACAAAACAAAGATCCCTTTTTTCTTCCTGGAATTTCGGCAGAGGTTTAAATACCTGCTGTTTGCCATAATACTTCTTAAGCTTATATAAAGACACTTCGGCAACATACGAATCGACCCTCATGTCAAGTTCATCAATAAGTTCGTATTTCACCTGCCCCAGATAGCCTATATCCTCACCTTCGCATTTTATTCCTGCCGTCCTGAAAGGATGAAGGAAAGGCTTTTCTTTAGCTTCATAGTCAAATTCGATACCAAGCGTATCGGCAATTACATCTACCAGTCCTTTAAGCGTAAAGAATGATTCTTCCTCTCCAAAACACCCGATGCATATCGTCTCAAGCTCCTTCGGATATTCTTCAAGCGGGAGTTTGTCTGCTGCAAAAACATTGCCAAACTCATATATACTTCCCGAAAGGATGCCTTTTTTCTGGTTGCGCTGCATAGCCTGAATCATCTGCGGCGCAAGCGTTGTACGCATAAGGGACAGATCCTCGTTAATAGGATTCATTATCTTTATCGCATGTCTCTCCGGTGCATCCTCGGGAAGTCCGATAAGATCCAGCGAAGCCGGCGAGAAGAAAGAATAATGAATGCCTTCAGAAGCTCCTGCCGCACAAAGCGCACGTTTAAGCTTTAATTCATTCTTCTGCTCGAGGTTATATCCTCCCATTGTGACTTCGGCAGTAGGCATGAATGTCGGAACTATATGATCGTAACCGTACATCCTTATTATCTCCTCGGCCACATCCTGATAGGATTCCATATCTTCCCTGTAAGCGGGGATCTTTAATATAAGCTCATCACCGTTTAAAACAGGGGCGAAATCCAGCGAACCGAGTATCCTTACGATCTCATCGTCGGGAACCTTTATCCCGAGTACTCCGTTAACCTTATCAACGCTTACTTTAAGTTCAGATGCATCTATCGAATTGCCTGTATTTGTATCAACATGCGTTGAACTCACCTTACCGCATTCAAGCTCCTCGATAAGATGAAGTGCCCTTTTCATTGCCATTACTGTTGTGTATTCATCAACACCCTTTGAAAACCTTGCGGAAGAATCGGATACCTTTCCAAGTGCCCTTGAACTCTTCCTTATATTATCCCTTGCAAACTTGGCTGCTTCAAAAAGGACTTCCGTAGTTGTGTCAAGTATTTCGGAATTAAGTCCTCCCATTATACCGGCAAGTGCAACCGGCTTTACTCCGTCACAGATAACAAGGTTGTTTTCATTAAGCGTAAGCTCCTTCTCATCAAGTGTTACTATTTTTTCACCATTTCCGGCACGCCTTACGTTTATCTGATCGCCTTCAAGATATGCATAATCAAAAGCATGCATCGGTTGTCCGAGTTCATTGAGTATATAATTAGTTATGTCAACCAGATTTGATATCGAAGTCTGTCCTATGAGGGCAAGCCTTCTTCTCATCCATGCGGGACTCGGCCCTATCTTTACATCATATACATAATGACCTATATACCGCGGACAGATATCCGGCGCATCCACATTGACCGCAAATCCTTCCTTCTTAACTCCGGTTTCGTGATAGTCAAGTGACGGCTCATGAATCTTTGAACCGAGAACCGCCGCAACCTCTCTCGCGATTCCGAATATGCTCTGGCAGTCCGGCCTGTTTGCGGTTATCGCAATATCAAATATCCAGTCATCGAGCCCAACTATCGGCTTTACATCCTCACCCACCGGCGAATCGTCGGGAAGTACCAATAGTCCGTTATATCCGGCTCCTTCATACATATCTTCGCTAAGGCCTATTTCCACACCCGAGCAGAGCATTCCGTAAGAATCATATCCCCTGAGCTTGCCCTGACCTATGGTCATTACGCCTTCCAGTGTTTTATGATCCTTTGCAGTCGCATATACGGTAGCCCCGATAAGCGCCAGCGGGAACTTCCCGCCCGCCTTTACGTTATCTGCTCCGCAGCATATCTGCAGTTCACCTGCCGTTCCCGCATCCACCTTACATAAATGAAGATGCGTCTCCGGTATGGGTTCACATTCTTTTACAAGGCCGACTACCACCTTGCTTATGTCGTGCCCTATTTCATATTTTTCCTCAACTTCAAAACCGCATGAAAAGAGTTTTTCTTCCAGTTCATCCGGTGTTACATCTATATCAACATATTCCTTAAGCCAACTTAAAGGTACTAACATCGTAACTCCTCCTTATTCCCTTATCTGATCAAGCACACGAAGATCGGATTCAAAAAGCAGCTTGATATTATTGATCCCGTACTTGAGCATTGCGATACGTTCAATTCCGATACCGAACGCAAATCCGCTGTACACATCGGAGTCGATACCGCATCCCTCAAGGACTTTCCTGTTTACGACGCCGGCGCCGAGTACCTCGATCCAACCGGTTCCCTTACACAGCTTGCAGCCCTTGCCCTTACACTGAAAGCAGCTGACATCAACTTCAACCGACGGCTCCGTAAAAGGAAAATATGAAGGACGCAGCCTTGTACGCGTTCCCTCACCGAATATCTTCTGCACAAATTCATCAAGCATTCCCTTAAGATCGCAAAGTGATATCCCCTTATCAACCACCAGGCCTTCCATCTGTGAAAACATTGGTGAATGTGTTGCATCATCATCTGAACGGAATACCTTTCCCGGTGATATGATCTTTATCGGAGGCTTTCTCTCCTCCATGACATGTATCTGTCCTGCAGATGTCTGTGTACGTAAAAGAAATTTATCGGACAGATAAAATGTATCCTGCATATCACGCGCAGGATGATCATCCGGTGTATTAAGCGCCGTAAAATTGTAGTAATCGGTTTCTATCTCGGTACCTTCATATATTTCAAAACCCATCGAACCGAATATATCAACAATCTGATTCCTCACAAGCGTATTGGGATGCAGATAACCCTGCCGTTTATAATCGGATGGCATGGTAACATCAAGTTTCTCGGCCTCATACCTTATACGCATCTCCTCTTTTTTGAACCGCTCATCCATCTCGTCAAAAAGGTCCTGAGCCCAGTTTTTGATCTCATTTACGCGTTTACCGTATTCAGCCTTCATCTCATTGGGTATCTTTCCCATTTCGCGCATCAGACTGCCGACTTTACCGGTTTTGGAATCAAATATCGTTTTCTTATATTCGAATACGCTCTTTGAATTCTCGAGCCTTTCAAGTTCATTCCTTATCTCAGCCTTTATCGCATTAAGCTTTTCGCTTAATTCATTAAGATCCGCCATTTTGTTGTCTCCTTTTTATTTCAATCGAGCACACAGGAGAAGAGACAGCGTTAACTGTCCCTTTTGATACTACCATGTTTTATGGATCGTCAGGATGTTTTTATCGCCATCCCGTTTATACTTCACCTGATCCATGCTCCTTTTTACCATATAAATTCCAAGTCCGCCGATCTGACGCTCGTCGGCAGACAGTGTTGTATCCGGGTCCTGTTTTTTCAGGGGATCAAACTCAACTCCCGTATCGATAAAACTTATTACCGCTTCAGGGCTGTCATTTAGATCCATCGATATGATCACGCTTCCGCCATCATGATCATATGCATAATTAGCTATATTGACAAATATCTCCTCAGCCGCCACGTCAATCTGCATCTGCACCTTTAGCGGACAGCCGGCTTCTTCGAGACGTTCATCGATGTATGCAAGCACTTTGTTAAGTTCGCCTACATCGGCGCTTACATTCAGAGCCTTGTCAATCTCGCCTTCATTTATCGTCATTTCGCTCATCATTCAATGGTCAGTATATCAACGAAGCCCGTAACTTCAAAGATTTCCATGATTTCAGGCTTAACATTGCGTATTACCATCTTTCCCTGACGGTTCATGGTCTTCTGTGCGGACAGAAGCACACGCAGGCCTGCCGAAGAAACATACTCGAGTGCCGAAAAATCAAAATTCAGCGCATCAATTCCTTCAAGGGATGCCTTGAGTTCCGTTTCGAGTTCCGGGGCGGTCGTAGTATCGAGCCTTCCCTCCAGAGAAATGTTCATTTCACTTCCGTTCTGTTCTTTTTTGATGTTCATAACTACTCCTTTCCATGTATGGCATGGTTATTATTGCGTTGATTTTATAACAAGGAATTCAACCTTATCCTTGGTAACGCTTACCCTTATGTCACTTGCGATCGCGGTGAGAATGGATTCTCCTATCTCATCTTCGTTAATCCTGTTATCACTTAATGCCCACTTATAAGCCTTTCTCTCGCCGTTATTACTGTCAGTGTTGTTTATTCCAATCAGCATGATCTCCTTGAGTTTTCCTGCAAGAGTTGAAATGCTTTCGTTCTTTCCGGATGTGGACAGGCTTAACAGCTTGCGGTATTCTTTGCTACCCACACTTGCATTGAACGACAAATGGATCCTGTATTTAAATCCGCTTCCCTCAATCCATACCCTTATCGGTATATCATCAACTATATTCTCAATAACACCTACTGATTCCTCCGTAAGGAGTTCAAGCTGTGCCAGATCACGCGGTTCCAATCCCTGACGTTTTCCGTATGTCCTTGCAACTTCCAAAGCCTTTTCAACATCCCTGATGCCATGTGATAACCTGACAGTATCGGTCCTGTAATGCCGCTTCAGCGGGGCATTCGCTGTTTTAACAGGTAATGATTCCTTTACTTCTTTCGGCACTCCGTCAAACTTTACAACGTTCATATAATTGTATGGTATTTCGATGCCGAATTTATTGAACGCTGCGTTTATGCGCAAATTCATGTCATTTATCGCAACATAACTGTTTGTATTTCTGCTAACCCATATGGTTGTTTCAAGTATAAGGGCACTGTCGGCATAACTCATAAAATAGACCGGTCCGGAATCCTCGATGATACCGTTTGACTCAACCGTCATGGTATACGGACTTGCTACAACGCAGTCACGTATTATGTCGATCGCCTTTTGTACATCAGTATCATAGCTTACGGAATACTTAAGATGGATCCCTCTCCTGTCAGTATTATGATAACTCGTATTGATCACGGTCTTTGAGTTTAACTGGCTGTTTGGGACTATGATCCTTATCCCGTCATATATCTGTATTACTGTATGCCTTAATGTTATATCCTCTACTATACCGGGCTCAAGCCCCTCAACGATTATCCTGTCTCCGACTTCAAACGGCTTGTTAAAGCTTATAAGAAAACCGCAGATGATATCGGAGATTGCAGTTTGAGCCGCAAATCCAAGTATAGCCACCGCCAGAGCCGAACCTTTAAGCAGTACGGATGCCGTATCAAACTTCGGGTCTAATATTTTAACAAGGTTAACTATGCACATTACAAAGAAGGCAAGCCTTACCAGATGAAGTGCATACCTGTGGTTTAAGTTCTTTTTGAGTTCTTTGTTTTTCCTGATAAGATAATTGGTTATGATGATCGCGATTATTCCCAACACGATAATAACCAAAAAGCCTAAAAGCTTACGATTATCCATCAATTCCTCCGGTGGCCGTTAACAGATGGCATAATTAACCATTTATAATTCTACGTTTCAACGGCGTCCTTGTCAATCTTGTTATCATTATTGGAACGCGATTTTCTTCTGTTTTTTATATGATTTATTATAGATCTGGCAAAATGATTATTAAGTTCCGCACACATGAAAAGGATATACATACAGCAATATAACCATAACATGGATGCTATCGCTGTTGCCATTGAACCGTACATGGAAAACCCGCCGAACTTTCCGACTACAAATGAAAACAGCTTTGTAAACATCCACCATGCAAATGAACAGAGAGCTGCCCCAGGCGTCTGGTACAGCCACAAAAGCCGTGTGTTCGGCAGTAATGTATAAAGAAATACAAACAGAACGAACAGACACAGTATTGTTATCAAAACCCGGAAATTTATGATAGCGGCAATTCCGGCGGCAGCATTCCCCGGAAGATGCGGCAGATGCGCACTTACAAATTCAATTATCCTCTTACCAAATACCCCCATTACAAGCAGCACTACTATAGCAACGATTATAAACAGAGTATATATCGCAGCCCAGAAGCGAAGGATAAAATAATTCCTGCGCTCAGTGACATCATATATTTCATTTAGTCCCTTTGTCATATACATGATGCCCCTTGCAGCTGACCATATCGCTATTATCAGTGCTATCCACAGCCTTGCCGAATTTTTTACATAAGTTTCGGCTGTCATCGCCTGCACGAGTATATCAAATTCATTTGGAAGCATCGCCGACAGTCCCAATACATCCTGCCTTGACATTGGCGTGTACGGAACAAGCGAAAAAAGCGCAATAAAAAACGGGATTATCGATATAAACAGATAAAATGCCGTTCCCGCTGAATAGACATCAAGATGATTATCCTTTACTTCATTTGTAAATACGTATGTTTTGTAGTATATTTTCTCAAGCTTTGGTTTATTCATGAAGCTTTCATACCTAAACCCCGAAATGCCGATTCTTGAATTTTGACTCCTAGCAATATGCCAGGTGGGTTACCGCAATCAGATTTCTGCCTTCCACCGGAAAAATGAGGCCTGACATACGTCTGAAGATATAGGATTCCCTTTTAAAGTGATGTAGGTTCAAAATATCAAGATTATCGAGCACCTCAGGTTGGATTTATTATACCCTATAATCACATATATTACAAGATGTAATGGTCTTATGGCTATGCGTGTGTGATATTTCCTATAATATCCGAAAAGCCTGTTGTCTCTAATATATCCATCACCTGATCGGATACATTCTTAAGGAGCATCCCGTTTGGATCCTTAAGAGCCTTCAGCATTATAAGTATTACCCTTAGTCCCGCCGACGAAATATACTCAAGCTCTTTACAGTCGATCGTAATCTTTTCAAGCTGCCCCTGTTCTGCGCTTTCTTCATATACTTTCAACAGATCAGGTGCTGTTATCGTATCAATGCGGCCGGCTATAGACATATAAAGAAATCCGGGG
The DNA here is from genome assembly GCA_017550535.1 of Lachnospiraceae bacterium. Classification (GTDB taxonomy): domain Bacteria; phylum Bacillota; class Clostridia; order Lachnospirales; family Lachnospiraceae; genus UBA2868. The sequence goes on along the minus strand of JAFZOS010000043.1, from coordinate 8,210 downwards.
CCGGTTTTCTTATCTATCCTGCATCCTTTTGTCTCGGTGTTTATCACTCGTGTGCCGTGTTTCCTTGCCACCGTAAGCGTCCAGTACTCCATATCCCGGAACGCATCTTTTAATTTTTCGCTCATTCGCGGAATGTTACTTATCGATCCAAGTTCCGGATAAACTTCGGATACGCTTACCTTCTCAATATCAAATCCCCTGAACGTAAGAAACTTTTCTGCTCCTTCAAGGCCGTTATCATACAGGCTGTTGCCGTAAAGTTCTATATTTGAGACATCCCTGAAATGCGCCGTCATTTCGTCATACGCTTTATAATTTCCGTCCATTGCATAACATGCGTTCTTATAAAGATCCTTACAGCCGATATCCATCGTTATCCAGCATCCGCCGCGGCTGGCCAGCAGTTTGTAAATGTTGTCGCAGACAGATATAAGCTCCGGATCCGTAAGGTAGGACAACATTATCTCGGAAACTACCGCTATCTGCCCGTTAACATTCTCAAGCGCATGTGTAATGCTTCCAAAGTTTGTTGCGTCCATCGATTCATAGCTTACCCTGTGAGCGTTAGTTTCACATAATACCCTTGTGACAGGTGCCATATCATCGATGACGGCAGGAAGATCCAGACCGATGTATTTATAGCCTTCGCCGGCCATGATCATTCCCCTCGGCGTATAACCGCAGGGGATTTCCACGATATTTTTAAACTCATATCCGCGGATCATATTGCATGTCATAAGATAACGGGCTTCATCAGCTATCCTTACAGCCTTTTCTGTACTGTCAGATCCGCCTGAAAAGGTCGGACTTTGCGGATTACCCGTAACAGAATCAAATCCCAGCTTTTCATAGAGCTGGCCGGCATACTGAACATCGGTCGAAGCAAGGTGTTTCAAGTATTCCTGCTCCACCTTATATATCGGATTGACCCGTTCCAAAATATTTTTATCCATTACAGTTTCCTCCGCGTTTTCTTTTCATCGCAACATACTAAAAATATAAACCGTCTGTTTTTTCAAGTAATTCTTCTATATGCTCACATGAATGTTTTATCCTCAACATTCCGAGTTCTCCGTTTTTAAGATCAGTAACATCCAGTATATAAAGGAACCTTAATACTGCGGCAAGCTTTATACGGTCTTCAATGTATGTCCGTTCTTCGCTAGTATGATCAACGAAATAGTGAACCATTATCCCGTTCCATATCCTGTCACACATTTCATTTGTAATTCCAAGAAACTTAATGCTGTTATCCGGTTCGTCTTCTTCAAAGGATTTGTATGTCACATATAATCCCGCAAGATCAAATATCGGATGGCCGGCCGACAATGTATCCATGTCGATCAGCATAGGCTCGCCTTCAACAAGCATTACATTCTTCATTTGAAAATCACCATGGACAACGTGTTCATCTTTTGGAAACTTCTCAAGGTATGTTTTAAGTTTTTCATACTGAGAGTCATTAAGATAATGTTTTACCGTATCAAGATAATCCATAAAGACATCCGAAGCATAGGGGAGGCTGCCCTGATCCATTTCGGTTCCGTGGACCAGCTTAAGAAAATCCACATATTTTTTTATCGTTTCATCGGCATTATCCGGGTCAGATATAATGATATCGTTAAAGGTCCTTGCTTTAAGCATCTCAAACACTGAACCGTAACTGTTGCCTATCTTTACTACATCATATGATATTGCTGTCGGTATCCCTTTTAAAAAAGCCTGTTTTGCCCTTCTCTGCTCATTCTCTATCATCGGTATGCTGTCCGGGGATTCATATACCTTAACTATCGTATCTTCATCCACACGATACACAGTCCCGTAAAAGCCCCGTCCTATCACCTCACATCCGTCGACAGACATTCTTCGCAGCGCTTTTTTTGTTTTAAACAGTTCGGTAAAACCGGTCATCTGAAATATTTCATAAACTGCCTGTGACATCTCGGAGAACTCAAGATCATTTCCTGACTTTTTAAGCTTAAGAAAACATCTTAATCCGGCCGAAGATACATACTCAACGCCTTCCATGTTTACCTCGGCATCATGGCCGGGACATGAGCTTAACAGCTCATCTATTTCAGCTTCAAACGCAGCCGAAGTATTTGAGTCTATACGGCCTTCCGGGTATAATATCAGCTTTCTGTTTTTCACTTCATGTCTCATATAAAACCACCCTCATCAAATGACCCTTGCGCGCTTCCTTATCCGCTTCATTGTTATGTGATGGTACATAAGCAGTACAAAACATACAAGCGCTATTATAAATGTTATTATCGCGCCCACCGCAAAATTCACGGCAATATTTTTAGCTGTAGCCTTCTGTTTTGATATTGCATATGAAGAGAAACGGTCCGTCTTAAATGTTATCGTTTTGGGATCGTCATCAAGGTCGGGAAGTATACTGACCTCTCCGTTGTGTAAGCGGAGTACTGAATAGACCTGACCTTTTTTGTATATATCATCCGGTATCTCTATTATGAATTCCATCGGCGTATGCAGTTCCTTAATATTTGTCACCTTTGAACCGACACGGGTTACCATAGTCACATCAAAATATTTAAGAGGAACCTGACCTACAACTCCGTTTAAAAGTTTCTTATCGCTTTCGCTTATCGTAGCATCGGTTTTTGTCAGAGAAACATTAACAGAAGCTGTTCCGCCCTCTGCAAGTTCATAATAATCACCCGGACCCATCAATTCATTAACTACGCTGGAAAAGTTTGGCAGAAATGGCAGGATATCATCGTCAGCCGTCTGCTCAAGCTGCTCCCTTGAATATAAATGATAATCAGGCGTGTCTGTTTCCGGTGCATACTGGTTTTCAGCACAGGTATCAAATTTCCCTTCATAAAACGCCGTTCTTAATATGGGGTCGGTATTACCGCTTTTGATCATCTCTGATGCTTCTTCCAAAGTTATTCCCATAGAATTCAGCAATTCCGAACTTTTTGCAGGCACTTCGGACTCATCTGCTATGCCCAGTTCATCATCCGTAGGGATATTTACTTCCGAAAGATCCATATCTGCAACAAAACTATCACCAGCTGTTCCGTTTGCAGCATCATCAAGATCAACTACATGGTTCTCTTCCGCTTCCTTATCTTCATCCGAATCCTTATATACTTTCTGAACTTTCCTGGTCTGTGCATCTTCGTTTCCTGATTCTTTTGCCTTCTTAATACTCGCGTCAGTCTGTACGAATGCAACCGCTATATAATGATCGCTCCTTATATCGGTAAATGTATAACTGCTGACCGGACCCACCTGAATCCCGTCAACTGCTACGGCAAGTATCGCAAAACCACTTTTGGGCGTCATGGTATAGGTTACGGAAGAATCACGTTCAACCCTTAAAACTCCGCAGGGACTTATGGTTCCGCCTGTTGTGGCAACACCGGCTGTAATACTGTGAATGAAAACGCTGTTTTTCAGAAATACGGCATTCAAACAATAGTCTCTGTCTATCTTATCGATTACAAATGTCGTATCCCTGCTCACGGTCTGATCATTTACTGTCCATCCCTGGAAAGTATAACCCGACTTTGCTTCGGCTTTTAATGTGACCTTTTCGCCCAGTTTATACCTGCCTGCTCCCCGCGCGATTCCACCATCATAAGGTGAGCATGACAGCGAGACATTATAACTTGTCTTTGCAAATTTTGCGACGATCTTACGGTCAACCGTAACGTTTTTAAGCGTAAGCGATGCCTCAGTACTTATTATATTGTTTCCTTCCTTCCATCCTGTAAATACATATCCGTCATAAGCCTTTGCAGAAAGAGTCGTGCTTCCTCCGTAAGTTATCCTTCCCCCGCCGACTACACTTCCTGCCTGGTCGTTATCCGGGACAGCAGTTATGGTAACAAAATTCTGTTTAAACCTTGCAACGATATTAATATTTGACTTCACATCATCTATTGTATAATTCGTTGCCGTTGATACTATAAGTCCATCCCATTCCCAGCCTTCAAAATAGTAGTTCTTATTAGGCACTGCAGACAACGTAACCAAACCGCCCTGAACGACAGCGCCACCTCCCGTAACAATTCCTCCCGAAGCCGGACTGGCAACTGCATTAACGTTATAACTGTTGGCCTGTATCGATACATTTGCTGTGCCGCTGACTGACCTGTCTTCTTTTGATGTTGCTATAACCTTTAGTTTACTTGCCGTTTCACTGTTTCCGATCACAAGACGTCCATCGTCTGATATGTATGTTCCTGAAGTGCGAGCACCGGATACATTCCAATTTACATCCTGGCTGACTTCACCGCCCGTTCCGCTTACCTGAGCATAAAACGAACAGTTACCTCCCTGCGCAAGCTTTATATCCTGCGGATACACATCGACTCTTACAACACTTGACGATGGCCTTACAACTGCCTTGACATTTATATAACTTGTAAATTTGTTTTCTGTATCCTTTTTATCCTTAAAATATACCGTACAGCTGTATGTGCCAACAGGAGCACTTGGATTATAAGCTATGATGAACTTATCCATGTCACCTATCTTTAAACTTGATGAACCCGAAAGTAATGTTACCGCGAACACGTCAGAAGTTGCTGTGCTTATACCGTAAACAAGATCAACATCACTTATCCCAACATTAAGCACCGATAATGTAACATTATCTCCGTTTCCTACAATATCGGACAGTGTAATATTAGATACGGCGCCGCCGTCTATCATGGTGCGTAATCCGTATGAGTATTCCTCTTCCTGCTTTTTCTTTCTTTCCTCTTCTTCCTTTTTTGCCCGTTCGGCTTCTTCTTTCGCTCTTGCTTCCTCCTCTTCAGCCTTACGTTTAGCTTCCTGCGCTGCTTCTTCCTCTTCTTCCTTTTTCTTAGCCTCTTCGGCTTCCCTTGCCTGCTGTTCAAGAGCCGCCTGCCTTGCCGCCTCTTCTTCTGCAGCCTTTTTTGCCTCTTCGGCGCGTCTTTCTTCTTCCTCTTCCTGCGCCTTCCTTGCCTCCTCGGCCTGCTTGGCGAGTTCTTCTTCCTGAGCCTTTCTTGCCGCTTCCTCTTCAGCCGCCCTCTGAGCTTCTTCGGCAGCTCTCTGTGCCTCTTCGGCTGCCTGTTGCGCGTCATCAAATTCCTGCTGCTGATCAGATGGCATATCCTGCATGCCTTCATCAACCGAATCAAAGAAATCGTTATAATCCTCTGCCCGAACTATATTCGCAAATCCTGCAATATTTGTTGCACACATAGCAAGAGACAGAAGCATGACAATTATCAGAGTTACTGTTTTCCTGTTTTTCATCTTTTTCATATTAATCCTCCTTGGCGATTCCTTTGTATCATCTGAAACTGCCTGCCCATTTAACAAGAGAATCGTGCCAGATATTATTCTCAACATCTCTTCTCATCTGATCGGTCACAGGGCCGTTTTTAGACATCTTTTCAAGTATAACTGCCTGCAGCTGTTCTACCGTCATCTCCGCATATGGAATATCCGGTATGACGTTCCCTTGCGATAATCCGCTTACTTCGTCCGCTTTAGGGGCCGACTTTTTTTCATCCGGCTTCGACTCAACTGATCCTTTTTCCTTATTCGGCTTCCCGGGCATGCTCTTCTTTTCAACAGGTATCGTAAGAATGTCTTTTTTATCTGTTACGTTTTTTCCTGAAGGTGCATATATCTCGCCGTTATTTGGAGGCAGTGAAATGCTAAGCCTTCCTTCTGACGCAGTCACCTTTTTGCCATACAAAAGTCCCACATAATCACCGTCTGCCGCCGGGACACTGACCTGTGCTTCATTATCATCATTGTTAACCGCAACTATAAGACATCCGCGTCCGTATGCAAACTGCCTGTTATTAAGGTATAACTCCCTGTAATCGCTCCATACAAGCTCCTGCTTATGTGCTTCATGTATCTTTGCCAGCGCACTTATGATCCTTAAGCACTGATCATCCTTATGATCGTTCAGATTTATAAAGGGACGCAGGGAATCATCTGATCCGCGTTCCTTCTTTCCTTCGATCCCGAACTCGCTCCCGTAATATATCGATGGTATCCCGGGCAGTGTAAACAGCAAAATATGGACCGGTACAAAATGTGCCTTGTTTATAAGCTTGCTGCTGATCCTTTCAACATCATGATTATCCACGAAATTGTACAGTTTGATGCCTCGCGGGATCATATCATTTGTACGCTTCACGGTATGTGCGATCTCAAAAAAATTATGATCGTTCATACCGCTGTACAGGCCTTTATGTAGCGCATAGTTTGTAACACTGTGCAGAGTATCTGCATTTGCCCATCTTGAATAATCGCCGTGAATAACTTCACCCATGAGCCAGAAATCGGGCTTTACTTCGTCTGCAGTTTTTCGAAGGGCTTTCATAAAATCAAAATCAAGCACATCGGCCGCATCAAGCCTCAGTCCGTCAATATCAAATTCACTCACCCAGAACCTTATAACATCTAAGATATAATCCCTTACTGCAGGATTCTTCTGATTAAGCTTTACAAGCAGGTTATAGCCGCCCCAGTTATCATATGAGAATCCGTCATTATACTCATTGTTCCCATAGAAGTTTACATTGCAGTACCAGTCCCTGTAAGCCGAACCTTCCCGCTTTTCCTTTATATCCTTAAATGCAAAAAAGTCACGTCCCGTATGGTTAAATACTCCGTCCAGAATGACTTTAATCCCTGCAGTATGACATTTGTTCACAAAACCGGTAAGGTCCTTATTGGTCCCGAGCCTGCTGTCAAGCTTTTTGTAATCGGTAGTCTCATAACCGTGACCTACCGATTCAAACAGCGGGCCTATATAAAGGGCATTTATCCCCATCTTTTTTATGTGCTCTATCCATGGGACCAGAGTATTCAGCCTGTGAACAGGTTCTCCGTAATCGTTGTGTTTCGGCGCCCCAGTAAGTCCAAGCGGATAAATATGATAGAACACCGCTTCGTCATACCATGCCATAATCTTCCTCCTGGTGTTTATTGATATTTCGTAAAATCCGGTTATGAATCCGTATTGACAGTACGTATCTTTTCCGGCGGTATATGATAAAACAGAATAGCTTCAAGCTCTTCAGGACGTATGGGCTTTGACAGATAATCCTTGAAACCGTCCTTTATATAATCCTCCCTTGCTGTTGAAGATGCATTTGCTGTTAGTGATATAACCGCAGCATCCCGCGAAATGTTATCTTCCGTTTCTTTCATCTTTTTAAGTGTCGTCGGTCCATCCATTCCCGGCATCATATGATCAAGGAATATTACATCATACTCATGCTCACGGACAAGCCGCAATGCTTCTTCGCCGGATTTTGCCGTATCAATTTGTATTTGGGTTTTTTCAAGCAGTTTTTTAACTATTGTAAGATTCACCGCAGAATCATCCACAACCAGGATATGCGCATCCTCTGCCGTAAATTCGATACGCATTTTCCTGCATTCCGTTTTATTTAGCCTGCCTTTAAAATCACCTATGCACTCATCACAGGCTATGCCCTGCATTATCTCAAATCCGAATTCGGAACCTTCGCCGTATACACTGTCAACATTAAGACGGCTGCCCATAAGATTTAAAAGTTCCTTTGTTATCGAAAGCCCAAGGCCGGTTCCTTCGACCGTACGATTGCGTTTTTCATCAAAGCGCTCATACTCATCAAACAGCTTTTCCATATCCTGCGGCCTTATGCCTATACCTGTATCCTTTACCGATATCATAAGCTTTATTGATGCTTCGGGCAATTCAACATCCGGACATGCTTTTATGAGGCCTTCCATATCCTGTTCGCTTATGTTTTCTGCACGTTTTATACTAAAGGTAACCGAACCGCTCTCTGTATATTTGACCGCATTTGTCAAAAGATTCGAGATGATCTGTTTTATACGCATTTCATCGCCGAACAGCCGCGAAGGAATATCATGATCGACATCTACTTTAACCGTAAGTCCTTTATCCTCGGCGCGCAGACGCACGACATTGTACATATCGTTTATTAACGACCTCAACTCATATTCGACAGGCACTATACTCATTTTACCCGCCTCAATTTTTGAAAAATCAAGAATATCGTTAACTATCCCGAGAAGATTATTCCCTGCCGACTTTATACTGTCGGCATATTCAAGAGTAGTGTTTTCCTTACTCTCACTCAATATCATCTCGTCCATTCCAAGTATCGCATTGATCGGAGTCCTTATCTCATGCGACATATGGGCAAGAAATACTGATTTTGCTTTGT
>JAFZOS010000042.1 GCA_017550535.1 Lachnospiraceae bacterium | reverse complement strand
TGTGATGGCTTTGCGCCTTTTTCTTGTTCCGCGTCTTCCGTAATTCAAAATGCGCCTCCGTACTGATTTACATACAAAATCACTATATTATATCAAATATTCTTGATAAAGAAAAGCCCCGCGCAAATGCGCGGGGCTGACTGCGTTCCTGCAGGAACCGTCTGCTTATGTAAGTATCATGCCACCCTTGGGCTGTTAAATCAACATTCCTAATAATTTATTACTTCTTTCGACGAATTTTGTCATCTCCTCGGGCTGCAGCGGCTGGTTCGCGATCTTTGCAAGGTCGTAAAGCTGCTCAACGATCATCGGAGTGTTGTCACCGTCTTTATTCTCAAGGATGTACTTAACGAGCTTATTATTCGAATTCAGGATAAGGGTCTCGCCCATGTCGCCCATAGGACCCATGCCCATGCCGTTCATGGAGTACATCTTCATCATATCCTGCATCCTTCTTGTTTCCTCGGATACCGTAAGGATTGATGAGGTTGCCTCGTTTTTGAGCTTTTCTACCTTTACTTCGAGGCTTTCCTTATTAAGCACCTTCTTAAACAGTTCGGACAAGGCCGTGGTCTCCTCCTCGATCGTCTTCTTATCGTCCTCGGAAACCTCCTCCTTAAACTCCTCGGTAAGGTCGGCATCGATGCGCATGAACTTTACGTCCTCGTTCTTGCTCTCAAGCTGCTGGACAAAAGGCTGGTCGATGTTGTGGGTAAGGATCACCGCATCCTTTCCCTGATCCTTGAACATCTTTATGTACTGACTCTGCTGCTGCTCGTCGGTTACGTAGTAGATGGTCTTGCGAGGCGGCTTTTCTCCGTCCTCGTCATCGCCGGCATCATCGTCTTTTGCCGATGTATCTTCGTCCTTCTTATCATCAACGACTTCAGCCTCAACAGCCTCGCCGTTTTCGTCCGTTGCTTTTGATCCTTCCTCATCCTTATCTATAGGCTTTACTTCCAGGCACTCGGGCAGAGTCACATACTTGCCATTAAGGTTCTTGAACAGTATGTAGTCCGTCATCTTTTCGCAGAACTTGTCATCCTTAAGGCAGCCGAACTTGATGAACGGGCTGATGTCATCCCAGTACTTCTCGTACTCCTCCTTTTCGGTCTTGCACATACCGGCAAGCTTGTCGGCAACCTTCTTGCTGATGTAATCCGAGATCTTCTTAACGAATCCGTCATTCTGAAGCGCCGAACGCGATACATTAAGCGGAAGATCCGGACAGTCGATAACGCCCTTTAACAGCATAAGGAACTCGGGGATGACTTCCTTTATATTATCCGCGATGAAAACCTGATTGTTATAGAGCTTTATCGTTCCCTCGATCGATTCATACTCCATGTTAATCTTAGGGAAGTAAAGGATACCCTTTAAGTTAAACGGATAATCCATATTGAGGTGTATCCAGAAAAGCGGCTCCTTATAATCCATAAATACCTTACGGTAGAAGTCAAGGTACTCCTCTTTTGTACAGTCATTGGGATGCTTAGCCCAAAGCGGATGGGTATCGTTGAGTGATACCGGGCGCTTTACTATCTTAAGCTTTTCCTTTGCGGGGCTTACCTCAACCTTCTCCTTGGTGCCGTCTTCTTTTTCCTTTTCCTCGTACTTAGCCTCCTCATGGATCTCCTCGATCACGACATCCTTATCAGTCTTATCCGCTGCATCGATCGTTTCGTACTCGGTCTCGGCGCCTGCCTTTTCAAGATAGATCGGAACCGGCATGAACGAGCAGTATTTCTTAATGACTTCGCGTGCCCTGTATTCGTTGCAGAATTCAAGGCTGTCCTCGTTAAGGAACAGGGTTATCTCAGTACCTACCTCGGTCCTGTCACCTTCGTCTAACGTATACTCGGTGCCGCCGTCGCTTTCCCAGTGAACGGGTTTTGCGCCTTCCTTATAGGACAGCGTGTCGATATGCACCGAATCCGAAACCATGAAAGCGGAGTAGAATCCCAGTCCGAAATGTCCTATGATCTGATCATCAGTTGCCTTGTCCTTGTATTTCTCGATAAAGTCAGCAGCGCCCGAAAAAGCTATCTGAGTGATATACTCCTCAACCTCATCTGCATCCATACCTATACCGGTATCGATGAACTTCATCGTTTTGTTTTCGGGATCGACTATGACCTTTATCCTGTTTTCAAAATCATCCGGATATGTATACTCCCCGATCATATCAAGCTTCTTAAGCTTTGTGATCGCATCGCAGCCGTTTGAGATCATCTCACGTACAAATATGTCGTGATCCGAATATACCCACTTTTTGATTATGGTAAAGATATTTTCATTATTTATTGATAGATTACCCTTTTTAACTGCCATTTTTCCTACCTTCTTTCTGTATATACTATATCAAAGATTCCTCGCTTCCCTAAAGGGACCGGCGTTGTGCCGCCGCTCGGAATCTTTTCAAAATACATTTTAAATGCCAAAAAATCAAAAGTCAAGAAAAAATTAGCACTCATTTTGCATGAGTGCTAGTAATCGTGATTCTTCCTTAAATTCTCTTTTTACTGCTGTATCCCGTATGATGCGCCCGTGACCGGAACGAAATAGGTATCGTATACGTCAAAGAAGCTCGTAGTCGATATATCGTCCGTCTTGAAATAGGCCACACTGTCCCACAGATCGGCATTAAGATGGGAATTCAGTTCGCTTATGTATCCGTCATATATATTGTTGAAGGCTTCCTGCTTTTTCACCTTAACTATGGATTCACGGTTCTTGTCGGCCTCCTCCGGATCGTAAGCGGTAACGCACTTTAATATATGGAAGCCGTACTTAGTTTCCACTATATCGCTCACTTCACCGACCACAAGGTTGAATGCCGCTTCCTCATAAGCCTCGGGCATAACTCCCCTTCCGAAGCTGTACTGTATCTTGCTGTCTTCGTTTTCGGTGCTTTCGGCTATGACATCAAAATCGGTACCCTCGTCCAGACGCCTTTTTATATCGGAGATGCGGTCGTATGCCTCGGCCCTCTCCGCAGCATTGTAGGAAACGCTGCCCGCCACCGAAGGTTTATATGTTTTGACAAGGATATCCCTCACCGTAACTATCCTTGCCTGATCATCGCTTATCTCGGGCGTTATCTTATCCGTAATGTCATGATAAAGCTTATCCGCAGTGGCAAACTCATGATAGAGGTTATATATGATCTCCTCGTCGACACCCATCACCCTCTTCTCCTCATCATTTAACGATGCATAATAATCACGGGCTGCCGACTTAACCCTGAGTTCATCATCCGGTGTGAGCTTTACTTCCATATCCTTTGCCATAAGGTTCATGACCTTTATCTGTGCAAGGCGAGCAAGTATCGTATCCTTATATTTGTTTTCAAGAGTTGTGCCTTCTATCGGGATCTGCCAGATCTTCGCACCGAATATCTCGTCATATTTATTTTCGCTGTTAACAAGGTACACCATGACCTCGGGCACATAGCACGACATCTTATCTATCCTGAACACCTCGCCTTCCTCAAAGTCGGTGGTCAGGACTATCTCCGTTTTTTTATCCTTCTTACAGCCCGCAAGAATAAAGGCCGCCATAACAAAGGAAATTATCAAAATATATGATCTGCGTCCAAACATATGATAATACCCGGTAATTCCAATCAACTAAATCTTTTTGATTATACCACAGTTTAAACCCACTTCAAAGCATCAGGGCAATTGCCGGACTTCTCCAAGGACTTTAAAAATACTTGTTAGCGGTATGATTTTGAATTATAATTATTACAAATATTTTTGTATGAAAGGGGTTTCATATGGCAGGTAAATTTGGTAAATTTTTAGCCTTCACGGCTGTAGCAGGCGCCGCATGCGCGGCAGTTTATTATGTACTCGGCGACAAAAAGGAAGAGATCCTTGATGATAACGGTTCCAGTGATTTCTTTGAAAAGAAACCCGAAAGGGAATATGTGTCATTAAATACCGATGAGATCAAGGAAGCCGCCGGCGAGCTTAAGGATAAGGCTGTTGAAGCCAAGGATGTCATCCTCGGGAAATTAAGCGAAGCCGCTGCCGAGATCAAGGAAAAGGCACAGGAAGCCGCCGAAGGCGTAGGCCTTGTAAAGGATAACGATAAGGAAACCGAGGATTTCGAATTCGAGGAATTCGCGACTGAGGAAGATGAAAAAGAAGAATAGGAGGTGTGTATATGAGGAAAAGGATAATCGCAGCTGTTTTGGCGGGATTAATGGTATTCTCAACCGGATGCTCTACAAACGTATCCGTTGATCCGGAAACCGGTGTGGTAGCTCTGGACGGAGTACCTGTAAATGAGTTACTCGAGGGTGCGGACCTTGATGCCCTGGGCGGAACGGATGCCGGGGAAACCACTGAGGCCGATGTTCCCGCGGAGGATGGCGAGCAGCCCCTGCCGCTTCAAGTGAAAGACGGCGTTGACGTGGTTGCGGTTTTTGCTGACGGAAAGGCACAGCAGCTTGATCTGCCCAAGGCACCGGAAGGTGATGAAGACAATGCTCTTAAGATAGATACCATTTGGATCTTCTATTCGGACAATACATTTGATCAGTATGCCGAAAGTCCTCAGGGATACGAAATATACAGCACCGGTACTTATTCATTCAAGGATGGCGGTGATTTTATCATCGGCGATGAAGAAGACGGTACCATAGTGTTTACACGTAAAAAGAAAGCACTTAACGGAAAGCCCGGTCTTGTTGACTATGATAATACATTCGAAAACGAGATCGGCTCACTCGGTTTTGAATCGCTTTACGGACCCGGTGATGAAGGAAAGGAAGTTGAAGCCATCTGGGCCGATGACAATCAGCTGATGTATGTTAAAGACGGCGTTACTTATCATCTTGATGCTTTCTGGATCATGTTTACGGATAAGACCTTCAAGCAGTATGCCCTGATCGACGATGACATAAAGCTCTATGGCAGCGGTACATATGAATTTGGTGAAGACGGCGATTTCCATTTCATAGGCTTCGAGGAAAACAGCGGTACTATAACACTTACATATGATTATAATATTCTCCATGAAGCTCTCGGTGATAAGGAAGTCGAGCCTGTAACATATGACATTAAATCACTGGGGCTCAGCTGCTTATTTGAGAAGATGCCGGAGGAACTTCCCGATGTTCCCGAAGTATCTGAGGTTTCGAAAGATGCGGGTGATTCTGAAGAATCAGAAGAGTCGGAAGGAGCTGCAGAATCGGAAGGCGCTGCAGAATCAGCAGAATAATACCAACCGGATAAAGATGATAAAGGGGAGTCAGCATACATATCTGCCGGCTCCCCTTTAACGTTCCATGCTCAGCAGACGCCGCGCTTTTTCAAGGCTCTGCCCGGGATACTCCTCAGTAAAATAACCTTCAGATGACAAATAATCGGTATAATAACGGATACCCAGCACAAACCGGTTTCTGGATACATTTTGAAGCGCCAGCTCTGCTTCATCTTTTGAAAACACAATTCCGGCACCTTCTTCATATCCCATATTAAACCATGTGATGATTTCTGCTTCTGACGCTCCGTCTTCATAAGCACGGCACGACCTTAAGCAATCTGCGATATCGTCAAAAACAGACCCCGTCATAATGGTATCAAGATCGATAAAACCGACTGCCTCTCCATCTTCAAAGATCATGTTGCTTACCTTAGCATCGCCATGTATCGTTTTCCCGGCCGGCACAGTGATATGCAGCATGCTGTCTATCTTTGATGAAATAATATGATCAAGTTCCTCAACGCGTTCCGTCTTTGAACTATCCTGCATACGGAATTTCCCATAATGATATTCAAGATCATGTAAATGCTTTGTCGTTTCGATCGTTTTGATATCCGTACATTTACCAAGTATCCTGTGAAGCTTACCAAGACTCCTGCCAATGCCGAATGCACCGTCCCGAGAAGACATCACGGGCACAGGATCCGACGGCATATATCTGTAAACTCTCCATATATTTCCGGCATTGTCTGTATGAAAAAAACTCCCGTTACGGCTGCGGAGCCATACGGGGCAATACCACTTACCCACATAATTCCCAGACTCCCTGCAGGCAGAGCTGTATTGCAGATAATTGTGCTCAAGTTCCTTAAGATGCCCCCCGTATAAATTCTTATTAAGCCGCTGGAGAACGTACTTTTCCGAAGCATCAACAAGAAAGCTTGCGTTTATATGACCTCCCGCAAGCTCACTTATACCATTTACAGGTTCACTTATAAAATTGTTTATAAGCTCTTCATATCCGGTCATAACATCATCCTAAAACGACTTAAAAAACGCTGCCTGGTCATTGTTTGCCCGTATTCCTTCGGGAAGGCGTAAGTCAAGATGGAAAACGTGGCCTATATCCGCCCTGTCGGGCGAACCGTATATTCGGCTTAGAGTATTCACACCGCGCGATCTTAAAAGCTCCGCCATAGGCTCGCAGGCATCAAACAGATAATCGCAGTATGATGAAAATATGAATGTCGGCGGGAAATCCGCCGTTATATGACCGATCACATCGGTCCGCGCATCGTTAAACATCACAGGATCGCCGAGATAATCACTTATAAACTCATCAAGTTCTTCCTTGCCGGAAAATGCATAAAACCCGCATGCAAGTGATATCGCCTTTAACTTCATCCCCTCCGGTACATTAAAATCGAACAGCCCGGCAAATTCCCTGTTTGTCATGATGCAGGCAACATGACTTAAAATCTGTGCACCGGCAGAATCACCCGTCATAAACACATTTTCCATATCAAGCCCGTATTTATTATGGTTTACATAAATCCAGTCAAGGACAGCCATGGTATCCTCAAGCGGTGCAGGAAACAGATACTCCGGTGCAAGCCGGTAGTTGAAATTAACTACTGCAAAACCAAGCTGCGCAAGATGCATGCAGTAAAAACGGTATATCTCCTTATCACCGTAAAAATATCCGCCGCCGTGGATACTTACAAGGACAGGCCAGCCTGAATCCGGCCTGTTTTCACTGTCTTTTGGGATATAAAGGTCGAGCAGGTTGTAAGGCTCCTCTGCCGGCGAGTCACCGGGGGCATATGATATATCCCTGTATATCTCGATATCTTCAGGCTCCTTAAGTCCTGCATCACGCGCACTGTCGCATTCTTTCCATTCATTCCTAAGATCAATGACCCTTTGCGGGATTTTGTTTGTTTTATGATCCATTCAAGATTTCCTTTTGGAAGTGGGACACGGGGACGGTTCTTTCGTCCCGCGTTTTTAGCGGGACGAAAGAACCGTCCCCGTGTCCTGAATATTATGTTAACTTATTAAGCTTTCTTTGCTGCCTGCTTCTTGAAAGTCTGAACGCCTTCTACAACGAGAATAACCGCTAAAACAGCCATTGCAAGTGCAAATACAAGCTGGAAGTAATCACCCCATACAGCCTCACCCGAACCGATGGCACCGAACTTCTTAAAGATGGTAAGTACCAAAGAGGTAAGTGTAGCTACGAGCATGAAGCACATAGGGAAGAAGAACATCTTATTGTTCTTTCCTACTTCACCGAGCCATGCGCATACAGCAAGGAGTGCGATACCCGCAAGCAGCTGGTTTGCAGCTCCGAAAAGTGCCCAGATGGCTGACAGCTTAAGTCCTCCGAGAACGCAGCCTATAACAACCATGAAGATCGTTCCGAACAGAGGATGTGCAAACAGCTTGCGGACTCCCTTTGCATCCTTCCAGGTAGCCTCATCTTCAGCAAGGAAAAGTTCTGAGAACATGAACCTTGAAAGCCTTGTACCTGTATCAAGTGATGTAAGAGCGAATACAGAAACGGCAAGTGTAAGGAGTGCCGATATCGTATTGTATGTGCCCGAACCTTCGCTTCCGAACATTATCGCGATACCGCCGCCGAACGCTGCCGAAGGTGAACCGAATCCGCCGTCTGTATATTTCTGGAATACCATACCTACAGCAATAAGAGAAATGATGCCGAGTGCTGACTCGATAAGCATTGAGCCGTAACCGATAGCCTTTGCATCCTTCTCGCTCCTTAACTGCTTACTGGATGTTCCGGTAGATATAAGGCTGTGGAAACCTGAGCAGGCACCGCAGGCAACCGTTATGAACAGAGCCGGGAACATGGTTCCTATGCTCGTCTTCCAATCCGTAACTGCAGGAAGGGTAAACTGTGCATTTCCGGTAAACGCATTTGAAACTATACCGATAACGGCAATACCCATCATCGCATAAAGAAGGAAACTTGACAGATAATCACGAGGCTGCAGCAGGATCCAAACGGGAACCAGCGAAGCGATAACTATATAAATACCGATGAACACGATCCATGCGGTACGTCCCATAACAAAACCGGCCTTAAGACCGATGATCGTGATGATAACGATACCGATGATGCCGGCGATAGATGCCGGAAGAGTTTTGATGTTCATCTTGTTTGTAACATATCCGTATACAATGGCAAGCACGATGAACAGAAGTGAGATCATCGCCGTTGTCTGATTGTTGGTAGGAGCTCCGGTAACACCAAAGCCGCCTTCCTCAGTGAAGAAGGTTCCCGCAACAACGTTAACAAACGATGCGATAACAAGGATGAGCACCAGCAGCGCAAAGATAAGGAAAAGCCTCTTTGCCCTTTTGCCCATTGTGTCATGGATGATCTCGCCAAGTGACTTGCCGTCATGGCGTACGGAAGCGAACAGAGAACCGAAGTCCTGTAAACCGCCGAAGAAGATGCCTCCGAGTACACACCACAGGAAAACAGGAAACCATCCGAATACAGAAGCCTGAATAGGTCCGTTGATAGGGCCTGCGCCCGCGATAGACGAGAAATGATGTCCCATAAGGACTGCAGGAGGTGCGGCAACATAGTCAACACCGTCTTCCTTCTCGATAGCGGGAGTCTTTCTTGATGGGTCAATACCCCACTGCTTTGCCAGCCATGAACCGTAGAATATGTAGCCCACGATCAGACATGCGATAGCAGCCAAAATGATTAATAATGCTGTCATTTCCTCTCTCCTTTTCCCATTTTTTATTTTTGATCATGTACCCGACATGATCCGTTGAACGAAATCCCTAAGATCCCTTCCCCGGCGGTTTGTGAGGAAGGTCCCCGTAGAGCTTTCGATTACAACCAGACGGTAATTGGAAAACCCGTGAAGTCCCAGCATATAATTTTTCGAATGTTTATAAGAATCAATCGACGACCTTACGTCATCGCCTACTTTATCCGCTATAACTATGAGCGCAACGTCCGTATTCTTATGATCCGTTCCCGGCTTAACATGGGATATGCCGTCCTCCCATGCAGCCGCGTCAAGTTGCGTCAGTTCATCACAAGACACAGTATCAAGTTTCTTAAAATACGCATATTCATATGCATTCACAAATGCGATCTTGGCAGACTTCAAAAGAAAATACTGCTCGGACTCGTTCGACAAAAAACCCTTTGCATCAAAGGGCGCCGCATTGTCCCTTTCGATGTTGTAGTAGCCCTCATATGCCCCGATCACATCTTCAAACAGTTTATCCAGGTTCATGGTGCAGCAAACTCCACTCCCGTAACAGTTCCCTTAAGCTCATCCATAAGCATCCTGGCTGCCTTTGTGCCCGGCAGCTGAACCTCGATGAGCTCGCGTCCGTCCGCCATTACCACCAGGTATTCGATCTCCAGTTCACCGTTATCACAGCACATCATGGCCTGTACACGCCTTACACGCCTGAATATCCGCTCGGCATCCTTATATGCAATGCTGTAGACGGTGAATCCCTTCCTTACAAACAGGTGCTCGCCGCCCACGACCGCCACCCCGTAACTGTGACCGTTCTTATAAGAATCACGCAGCTTATCGGATCCTTCCCTGCTGCCGCTTAACAGGTCAGTAAACTTCATATATTCAGCCTTCCTGCTCCTTGCGTATCTTGCGCAGCTCCTCCTTCATGTCGACACAGTAATCCTTCATCATGGGTGTCAGCCTGCTGCGTACAAGCAATACATTGAGCATCTGGTTGACCAGATCATATTTTTCAAGCTTCATCGCCGTTACGGCTATAATATAATCAAGAGTCGATTCATCCATGCCGCAGATCGGAAAACTCTCATTCTGCCTTGCGTTCAGAAAACCGTCAAGGGCATTTGTCAAAAGTTCGGTCTCGTCCTGAATAAGATCACTGATCGTTTCTTCCATCTTATCGGGATCGACTTCATCCTTACCCGCCTCGATCGCTTCGCGCTTACCGCGCAGAAGCCACGCCATCTTAAGGCAAAGATATGCCTTCTCGCCGGCCTTGCCTTTTTTGACAACCGCATTGCCGAGTGCAAGCTGGTACCTTAAAAAGGCCTCATCGTATGTAAAATATTCCTTATCCGGTATCGCATGGAAATTCCTTGATATGCCTTCCTTGACCAGTTTGGCCTGCGGAGGTGTGATGGTATGGAAAAACCTGCCGAGTGCCGCATAGCCGCAGTTCGGACAGAGTATGACATCATATTTCATGGGATCGAAATTCTTAAACCTGGGACGCAGATCCCTGTCCATTCCGGCAGGACGTATCTTCGACTGCCTGGCAGTTAAAGCCTTGAATTCCTTGTAGCATACGGGGCATGTGTGACTCTTCCCGAAAAGGCATTCACGTTCATCAAACGCTGCCTCCGGAGCCGGAGCCTCCTTAACCTCTTCCTTCTTCGTCTCCTTAGCGTCATCATACAGGTCGACGCCCTCAAGCCCCTTAAGTCCGAGCTCCCCCAAGCCGGATAACAAACTGCCCATTTTTATACCTCACAGAAATTATAAT
Source organism: Lachnospiraceae bacterium (assembly GCA_017550535.1). GTDB lineage: Bacteria > Bacillota > Clostridia > Lachnospirales > Lachnospiraceae > UBA2868. Next base: position 105,417 of record JAFZOS010000042.1, on the reverse strand, counting down.
TTAAACGAACTCTTAAGTGATACTATCCTGTTAAACACAAGCGCATCATCCCGCGAATCCTTCGAATCCACACAGAAGTAACCTTGCCTTACGAACTGGAAGCTGTCATACGCCTTGGCACCCTTAATGCTTTCCTCTATATAGCAGTCCTTAAGGATCGTCCTGGAATCAGGGTTTAAGTTCAGCGAGCCGTCTTCTTCATTATACACGCCTTTTTCTTCATCCACAAGATTCTCATAGAGCCTTACCTCGGCCTTGACGGCATGCGAAGTGCTTACCCAGTGGATAGTGCCCTTTACCTTGCGCGTGCTGCATTCACCGTTCCGTGTTTCGGGATCATAAGTACAATGAACAAGAGTCACCCTGCCTTCGTCATCCGTCTCATAGCCCGTGCACCTGACAAAATACGCATTCATCAGGCGTACCTCATTATCGGGGAACAGACGGAAGTATTTCTTCGGAGGTTCGATCATGAAATCCTCGCGGTCTATATAAAGCTCCTTCGTAAAGGCTACCTTACGGGTCCCGAGTTCTTCGTTTTCAAGGTTGTTGGCAACCTCAAAATATTCAACCTTATCATCCGGATAATTGTCTATGACAAGCTTTACGGGATCAAGCGCTGCCATGATACGTGCCCTGCTCTTCTTAAGATCCTCCCTTATGCAGTACTCGAGCATTGCGTAGTCCACACTGGAATTTCCCTTGCTGACACCGCAGAGTTCAACAAACATCCTTATAGATTCGGGGGTAAATCCGCGCCTTCTTAATGCCGCTATAGATACAAGCCTCGGATCGTCCCAGCCGTCAACGATATTTTCCTCAACAAGCTTTTTGATATACCTTTTACCGGTGACCACATTGGTCAAATATAGTTTGGCAAATTCTATCTGCCTGGGCGGATACTCATATTCAAGCTCCCTTACCACCCAGTCATATAACGGCCTGTGGTCCTCGAACTCAAGCGTACAGATGGAATGGGTGATGCCTTCAATGGCATCCTCGATCGGATGGGCAAAATCATACATCGGATAGATGCACCACTTATCACCCGTATTATGATGGCTCATATGTGCCACACGGTAGATGACGGGATCGCGCATATTGATGTTGGGCGAAGCCATATCGATCTTCGCACGCAATACCTTCTCACCATCCTTATACATACCGTTTTTCATATTCTCGAAGAGTTCAAGATTCTCCTCGATACTCCTGTCCCTGTAGGGACTGTTCTTACCGGGAGTATCAAAGGTACCCCTGTATTCCTTTATCTGATCCGCACTTAAGTCACAGACAAAAGCCTTGCCCTTCTTTATAAGCTTGACCGCCGCCTCATACATCTGATCAAAATAATCGGACGCAAAGAAAAGACGTCCTTCCCAGTCAGCACCGAGCCACTCGACATCGGCCTTTATGGATTCCACGAATTCCGTCTTTTCCTTTGTTGGATTGGTGTCGTCAAAGCGAAGGTTGAACTTTCCGCCGTATTCCTTTGCCAGGCCGTAATTTAACAGTATCGACTTGGCATGCCCTATATGCAGATAACCGTTGGGTTCGGGCGGAAACCTGGTATGCACCGTTGTATAAACCCCTTCACTTAAGTCCCTGTCAATCTCATTTTCTATAAAATTGCGGGAAACGGTTTCCTTTTCGCCGTTTTCCGTGTTCTTCATGTCGGTGTCGGACATTTTTTCGCTCCTATCATTACATACTTGGCATAAATACCACAATTCCTAGTGTATCAGATATATTCCCTTACAACAAGTGGTTTTAATTGTGTTGTATTATATATAAGCTTTGTGATAAAATTTAAAACGTCAAAAGCCCATAGGTAAGTTTGGGTGCCGGGCAAAAAAAGTCAGAAAAGAGGGATTAAAATGAAGAGCTTTATCAAGGAATTCAAGGAATTTATAAGTAAGGGCAATGTTATGGACATGGCTGTCGGTGTTATCATCGGCGGTGCTTTCACGGCGATCGTCACTTCACTGGTTGACGATATCATAATGCCGCTTATCTCGCTGCTTACAGGCGGATTTGATTTTTCCAACCTCTCGATCGCTCTCGGAAGCGGTGAAGGTGCAGCAACGTTCAATTACGGGGCATTCATCACAGCTATCATCAATTTCCTTCTCATCGCGATAGTTATCTTTTCTATCATAAAGGCGATCAACAAGTTCAATAAAAAGAAGGATGCAGAACCCGATCCCACTACCAAGGTTTGTCCTTTCTGCCAGTCCGAGATCAGCATAAAGGCCACAAAGTGCCCGCATTGTACATCGGATCTTGACAAATAAACAGGAACCGGGTTATCCAATAAAAAAGAACAGCCTGCAAAAGGCTGTTCTTTTTTAATTCACCTTAATTCACTCCGTGGTCTCAGCGCTGCTTTCAGGAACTTCACCGCCCTGATCGCCATCATTATCACCCGGCTCATCTATCACAGGCGACGGATCGGGCGCCGGAGGGACCGGTTCAGGTGACGGATCAGTAATAACCGGGAACGGATCCGGAAGATCGGGAACAGGTTCCGGTGAGGGATCTGTTATAACCGGGAACGGATCGGGTTCCGGCGTAGGCTCGGGTGTGGGCTCCGTTACCTCGGGACTAGGATCGGATGCTACCGGTGAGGGATCCTGCGTTACAACCGGTGTCGGATCGGTTATTACCGGTGTGGGTTCCGGCGTAGGCTCAGGTGTATTCTTAGCCGAGTTATCGGATGTATCCTTATTACCCTTTGCTTTCTTACCCTGCGAGCTTTCCGAATCATCCGTATCCTCGGCCGTATCCTTTTCGGAGTCCGCTTTTCCCTGATCAGCTTTTGATGTATCGGCCTTCTTTGCCGCCACTGGCTTTACTGTCCCGGAAGTTTCGGAAGAAGTACCCGTCACGGTTGCCGCCCTGTTCGTGACCTTATCATATTCATTTACGATATCGGCTACGCTTCTTCCAAGCCATTCGGATTTATCAATGCTTTCCTCATTAACGCTGTCAAGCTTGTTAACTATTATCATCTTACCCGGCGACGTACCCATGTTCCTTGCTTCGCTTACTTCCTCATCAGTCGCCTTCATTGTTATAGGCTGTACATTTTCATTTGCAGAGATAGACCTGTCAAGCTTTTCAACAAGTTTATCCGTGTGACTCTCCTTAACGGTATTTGCAGCTACCACGACATAATTCCTGTTTTCTCCGTCCAGATAGCCCTTTGATTCTATTTTATCTATAGTTACGTTTACAGCCTTCTCGATACTCTGATTTAACAGCATATTATCGTTGATACTGTTTATGATATCCTGGCCGTCATCGTTTACTCCGTTAACATACAGCACCTTGTCCATGTTGTTTATCGTAAACTCTATTGAAGGATTGACATCAAGGCTTACCACTCCGTAGGGCTCAAGCGACAGGCACATGAACCGTCCTATCACAACAAGAAATGCGGCCGCCACGGCTGCAGGCATCCACCTGCTCGCATTTCTCGCAAAATCCACAACCTTCTCAGAGGTCTCCCTGACATAAATCTCCTGTCCCACAAGATAGTCCTTGTTACAGACCTTGAGTATCTGACCGCCATGCGTTAACACCGCAGCCTTTTTATTCCTAATTTCAAGCACAACAGCCTTCATCAGACCTTAATTCCTTTCTTATTTCATTTCTTGTATATTGAAGATAACTCTCAATAAGAGGATATTCACCGCTCAGGATGATCACACCCGTAAGTATGTACTTTCTGTGCCTGTCAAGCATGAACCTTGATATCGCAAGCTTGCTGCACAGCTGCTTAAGGGGAAGCTTGCCCGTTTTGAGCACGGACGCCTTCATTTCCCTGTCGTTTACGATCTCAAACATCACCTTTCCGCATTCAGACCTCGTCTTTACGGACTTAGGAGACGAACCCGCCACATCAAAGAAAGAAAAACCGTATTTGCGCAGGTTCTCATTTATATCTTCGATCTCATCTTTAAGGTCGGTGTTGACAAGCTGCTTCTCCTCGTGAACGGAACTCTCACGAAGAAGCTTTTCGTAGATCGGACCCGAATCTTCGCCTTCAAGGATCTCCGGATCATACAGTATCTCGGCGCTGTGCCTGCTCTCTGACCTGCGATAATCAATAAGCGCCCTGTCAATAAGCAGCTTGGAATAAGCCATATAGTCGCCCTTATCCTCCGAATAACTGTCGATCGCCTTATTAAATGCAAACAGCGCAATAGACCATTCATCATCGCTCTTAGTGATAAACCTTCCGGTTATGCCGGATGCGAACCTGAGAATGGTCCTTTCCATATCCTTTATGAAAGTTTCGCGCATTATCTCGCTGGTCTTAGCAGCTACAGCCTGATTGTTCATATTGTTCTCCATGTAAAAAAATTCCTCCTCGTCAACAAACCGCCATATATGCGGTCCGCCACCGGGTACCATACTATATATCGGATATTTTTTTACTTAGAGTAGTGTTATTTAAAAATTTTTAATTATTTTTTCCCCTTCACTATATATATACGATAAATACAGGGGAAAAACCGCTGTCGGGAAGAAAATTTCCAAAAAATCCTTAATAAAGTGCAGGTTTTTATAAAACAGGAAGACCACGATGCCAAAAATCTTAACACCGTGGTCCCCTAATGAAATTGTGTCAATGGACCGTACCTGCCTTTCTATTCCGGTCAAGCCGCTTATTCGTCATTATCAAGTCTGGTTTTAACTGTGACCTTTTTCACCCTTGATGGTGGTTTTACAGTTTTCATATCCGGTTCACATTAGACAATCGACAAATCAGAACGCGTGCCTACTTTGTTATTTGTTAAACTGATATTAACACAGAAATCATGTACTGTCAATACTATTTTCTGAATTTGCATTAAAATTTATGTTTTTGTCGTTCAATTATTGTTGAAATTATATATTGTTGCGCAATTATTTGAATTACATATTCATTTGCAGATATTTGTATAAATTATACTAATCGGCTTTTCCGATCATGAACATCCTTTACATGACGAACAATCCCTGCAGTCACCCTGCTTGTCCCAACAGTATGTGCACAGCTTTTCCTTGGGGATACCCACCGAACTTACCATGTCGTCAAGGCGGTTAAACGCAAGCGAAGTGAAATTAAGCTGCTTCCTTATGTCCTCTATCATTTCCTTATAATTGGTACTGTCAGGATCTGCATAATCCTTAAGGACCTCATCGGAAACATCCTCGCCCTCGCGCTCCCTTATTACCCGGCGGGTTATAAGATCATATTCTGAATTTGATCTTGAAAAATTAAGGAACTTACATCCGTGAAGGAGGGGCGGGCACGCCGGCCTTATATGCACTTCTCCGGCTCCGCTCCTGTACAGGAATTCCGTCGTCTCTCTAAGCTGAGTTCCCCTCACGATAGAATCATCTATAAGCAGCAGGGATTTGTTCCTGATAAGCTTGTCAACCGGTATCAGTTTCATCCTTGCTATAAGGTTACGCTGACTCTGATCGGTCGGCATGAACGAACGCGGCCAGGTTGGCGTATACTTTATGAATGGACGGGCAAACGGTATGCCCGACTCGTTGGCATACCCGATAGCATGAGCGGTTCCCGAATCCGGAACGCCCGCAACGATATCAGGCTTTACGGAGTCCCGCTCTGCCAGCGCCTTACCGCAGCGATACCGCATATCTTCAACATTTACGCCTTCATATGTAGAAGTCGGATACCCGTAATATATCCACAGGAATGTGCATATCTTCATTGTTTCCTGAGCCGGACGCAGCGTCTCATAACCGTCAGCCGTTACATATACTATCTCGCCGGGACCCAGTTCCTTCTCATCCTTATATCCGAGATTAATATATGAAAAGCTCTCAAAGGCCAGGCAGTATGCCTCATCATCTTTCCGCCCTATCATAAGGGGCGTCCTCCCATACAGATCACGTCCGGCATAAATACCCTTCTCGGTCATAACAAGAAGAGTCAGCGAGCCGTCAATCTTGTCAAGAGCATACTCAATCCCTTCGCTTATCGAATCCTTCTGATTTATCAGAGAAGCGACGAGTTCGGTCGGATTGATGTTGCTGCCGCTCATTTCCAGAAACTGGGTATGCCCCGCATTGTAAATCTCCTTAACCAGCTCATCGATATTGTTTATCTTACTGACCGTGGTTATGGCAAAGCTTCCGAGATGCGACCTTATAAGAAGCGGTTGGGGTTCATAATCGGATATACATCCGATCCCCACCCGTCCGTTGAACTCGCTGATGTCACGTTCAAACTTGGTACGGAAGGGTGAATTCTGTATATTATGGATCGCACGGTCAAAACCGCGGTCACCGTACATCGCCATACCGGCACGCCTTGTTCCGAGGTGAGAATGATAATCGGTCCCGAAGAAAAGATCCAGCGCACAGTCCTTTTTTGATACCACTCCGAATATTCCGCCCATTTACTGCCTCCCGTAAATCCAGTTTATTATAAAAACACATATCAAGTTTAGCACGTCATCGGGTTCATTACAAATAGAATATGAGGCGCAGTTACTTTTGGAACGAACTTATGATATACTTAAGAACATGGATGATAAGACCTTTACATTTCAACCTTTCATTTTGCTGACGGCAATGGTGTTTTTCCTTGCATTCTGCATGGACACTACAGCCGAGACATTAAGGAAACCTCAGTATCTCTTTTTCCTGCTGGCGGTATTTCTTGTTCTTTTCGTATTCAGGCAGCTCGTATCCATAAGCGAACCCGCTTTGATACTCCTCGCCGGAGTCTTGCTCCGTACATCATATATATTATATACGGCGATATGGACAAGGCAGCACGATGTTGTTGACTTTGGCACGGGTGAGGGCCATGCAGGGTATATCGAATATATTTACTCAAATCTCCGGCTGCCCTCAGGCGATCCGCGAAATATCTGGGCCTTTTTTCAGCCTCCGCTCCACCACATCATAGCCGGTCTGTGGATGAGGTTCTGCGCACATTTCCAGCTTGCCTACCGTCAGGTACAGGAAAACGTACAGCTTCTGACTCTGTTCTATATATGCTCGGTTACCGTGCTGACCTTCTTCATATGTAAAGAACTTAAGCTTAAGTCCTGGGGTATAAGGGTAGTTCTCCTTATCGTATGCACTCATCCGGCCCTTACGATAATGGCGGGCAGCATCAACAACGACGCCTTAAGCCTTATGTTTGCAATGCTTGCGGTTTATCTTATCATACTTTGGTATAAACACCCCTCATTCAGGCTGATCATCATGTTCGCACTTTCGATCGGCGCATCAATGATGGCCAAGCTGTCGGGCGGTACGATCGCGCCCGCCGTTGCCGCATTATTTATACTTAAGCTGGTCAAAGACCGAAGTAACATACGTAAATACATAGCTCAGTTCATCGTATTCGCTATCATCGTTTTTCCTATCGGTATCTGGTGGGAAATCCGCAATATGATAAAGTATGATATGCCGTTTAATTATATACCGGGGGTCGGAGAACAGTTTGATGTTCCGCTTTTACAGCGGATCTTTGACATAAGGATGCACAGCGTATATCCCGCCATGACAGTTAACGGCGATGCCTACAACGAGTACAATGTTCCTCTGACATTGTTTAAAACCTCACTGTTTGATGATGCCAACTTATCAAACGTGTCAGGCAGCCTTACACTGTTTGCGGTCATCCTCTTCATAACAGCTTTGATACTGGCAGTCATTTCACTTATTGCGACCTTCCTGATCCTTACCGACAGAAACGGCCGGTATGATATGAAGCCGGAACACAAGCTCCTGTTCGGTGTATTATATATGACATTGCTGATCGCATATTTAAGCTTTGCATTCGGCTCACATAATTACAGCGCAATGAACTTCCGTTACATTGCGCTGACAATTCCCGTCGAGGCTATATTCCTTGGTATCTTTACGGATGCATGCAGGAACAAACAGCACATCCGATTCAGGCTTTTTGCCGCTTGCGTACTTGGGTTTGCTGCCGCGGCCGCTTCAACTTATCTTATGTTAGGGGTTGTAAGTTGAGGAATAATCCTTCGCATCCAGTGCGTTCTGTGTATCGGGAAAATCATCAATAACCTGTTGATATAATTCATCCGCTTTTTTCGTATCACCCGCCTGCCTGTAGCAGTGTGCAAGGTTCATAAGCACATCCGAATTCGACTTATCAAGAAGCCACGCTTTTGTATAAGCTTCGATCGCGGCATCATAGTCATTTGCCTTAACTGCCGATTTGGCATTTTCGATATACTCTCCGGCAGCAAGCATACCTGCATCCGAGCGCAGGGCAGCATACAGGTTTCTGAAGGAATCCGTTGTCGATGCAAGATAATCCTCGGAAATATTATCCATGCTTTCCATTATCGCAACCGAATCGGTGGGATCATGGACATAAGCCGAAGCCGCGTCCATAAGATAGTCGTGTTCCGTCTTCCTTCCCGAAGCGCCTGTGATATCATCATATGCCCTTTGCAGCTCATCCATCTGATTCTGCTTGTCGGAAAGTGCCTTTTCTATCTCCTGTTTTGAGGCCTGCTCAGCAGCAAGTTCCTCACTGACTTCTTTAAACTTCGCATCATTAAGCTGCGTCTGTCCCGCCATCTTTGCAGGCATTACCAGGAACCAGCATATGGCGACTCCGACCAGCAGACCGATCACTATGTTTATGATACTTGAAAAGCCTACTTTTTCCTTCTCGTAAACAGGCTGGATAATGACCTCATTACCGTTCTGGTAACTTATGGTCTCCATCGGAAGTGTGCTTATCTTTTTCCCGGTCTTTTCCTCCTGCTCACGGATAATGTTGTTAACTTCCTTTATATAACCGAGTGTCGTTGTATTCCCCGCATCGATCGACAGTGCTCTGAAAAGCGTCCTCTTTGCATTGTCATAATCACCGGTACAGATATATAAAAGACCAAGCAGCTGATAACCGCTTATCAGGTTTTTGTTTATCGAGAGCACCTTTTTAAGCTGTATGATAGCAAGATCCTTACTGTCCTGATAGCAGTACTGAAGTGCCTGGTTATACTTTTTAAGCGTCTGGTCTATGTTCTCAAGCTTGGTGGGACTGCTGTGCAGAATACTTATGTATTCGTCAGCGATGTTCTTGGACGGCTCAAAATTCCTGCTTATGATCCATTCGCTTAAAGCAAGAACCGCCTCTCCCATCTCAAAATAAACGAGCCCGAGAAGGTTACGGGCCTGGGAATTACGCTTATTATACTTAAGCGATTGGCGCAGGCTGATAACCGCCCCCGAAAGATCGCGGACATTGGCCTTTGCGAGTCCGTCATTGTAATAGTAGTTGGACATCGCCATTATCTTTTTGTACACGCCGACATCCGCCCCGCAGCCGGTACAGAAATTCTCGGCCGAAAGGCGGGCGCCACAGTGGTAACAGTTCATAGCTTACACCTTTAAGGTAAATTAATGGTAGGAAGCGGGGCCGTGTACATCATCTGCCCCATCTGAGCCTGGGCCTGTGCCTGACCTTCAACCCTTGCCTGCATTGCGGCATCTGCTTTCTCACGCATCATGGTCATGAATATGTCCGTCATATCGGTCATATCATGATTCTGCACCGCAGCCTCCACACCCTCTATTTCCATGCTGGGATGGAATTTTTTTAGTTCTTCTTCAAAATTTATCATTTGATACCTCTTATAAGATTGTATCTTTTACATCATGATAATTGGGACAGACGCTCGCGAACCTGCTCCATCATCTGAGTATATTTCGCAAGCTTGCCCTTCTCTTCTTCGATTTTGGCGGCCGGAGCCTTGCTCACAAACTTCTCATTGCTTAACATTCCGTTTACACGTTTAAGTTCACCTTCAAGGCGTGACTCTTCCTTCTTAAGGCGTTCGATTTCCTGCTTTATGTCAACCAGTTCCGCAAACGGGATATATATGTTCGCACCGGGGATAACAACACTGACCGCATCATCCGCTATGCCCGCCTTATCATCCTGTATCGTAACATCGGAAGCATAAGCCAAAGATGCAAAGAAAAGCTTACCCTCATTAAACGTCTCCCGTATATCCTTATCGGCAGTTACCACAAAAACATGAGCCTTTTTTGAGGGCGGAACGTTCATTCCGGTACGTGCGTTCCTTATTCCCCTTACGGCTTCCTTGATCGTTTCTATCGCCTGCTCTTCCTTTGTATAAGCCCTCGCGTCATCATAAACGGGCCAGGTTGATACCATTATTGATTCTTCCTCGTCCTGCAGCGTACAGAATATCTCCTCCGTTATGAAAGGCATGTACGGATGCAGGAGCTTAAGAGCATCTATGAGCACCGCCTTAAGCGTGTATAAAGCAGCGTTCTGAGACTTCGAATCATCTGAATTATACAGACGGGGCTTTACCATTTCAATATACCAGTCGCAGAATTCATCCCAGATGAAATCATAAATCTTGCCGACTGCTATACCGAGCTCATATTTCTCCATGTTATCGGTAACATCACGGACAACCGTATTGAGCTTGCTGATGATCCATTTATCCACGGGCTGCAGATCCGTTTCCTCAGGCTTTGTTACGGCCTTATCCTCCATGTTCATCATTATGAAACGTGACGCATTCCATACCTTGTTCGCAAAGTTGCGGCAGGCCTCTACCTTTTCATAGTAGAAACGCATATCATTTCCGGGTGCATTTCCGGTCATCAGCATAAGGCGCAGCGCATCCGCACCGTACTTATCGATTATCTCAAGCGGATCAATTCCGTTTCCGAGCGACTTGCTCATCTTGCGTCCCTGGGAATCCCTTACAAGGCCGTGGATGAGCACCGTATGGAACGGCGAATGTCCGGTATGTTCTATTCCCGAGAATACCATCCTGACTACCCAGAAGAAGATGATATCGTAACCCGTAACAAGAACATCCGTGGGATAGAAATAATCAAGCTCCTGCGTTTTTTCGGGCCAGCCGAGGGTTGAGAAAGGCCAGAGTGCTGATGAAAACCATGTATCGAGTACATCCTCATCCTGCTTTAAGTGATTCTTCCCGCACTTCGGGCACACGGTCGGAGCTTCCTTTGCCACTATCGTTTCGCCGCAGTCCTGACAGTAATATGCGGGTATCCTGTGCCCCCACCACAACTGCCTTGAGATACACCAGTCACGGATGCCCTCCAGCCAGTGAAGATATGTCTTATCAAATCGTTCCGGTACGAACTGAAGCTTTCCGAACTCACAGTCACGGCCCTCTCGCGTTGCCTTTAGCACTTCTATGGCAGGCTTTGCAAGTTCCTCCATCGCAACGAACCACTGTGCCTTTGCCATCGGCTCGACAGTACAGCCGCAGCGGTCATGGGTACCTACGTTATGGGAGTGGTCTTCTATCTTAACAAGCAGTCCAAGGTCTTCAAGGTCCTTAACCACCTGTTTCCTTGCTTCGTAGCGGTCCATTCCCTCATACTTGCCGCCCTTTGAATTGATCGTGGCATCGTCGTTCATAACGTTTATCACTTCAAGGTCATGCCTTTGCCCAACTTCGAAATCGTTGGGGTCATGAGCCGGCGTTATCTTAACCACACCTGTACCGAATTCCTTATCGACATAAGAATCCGTTATGACAGGGATATCATTATTCATAAGCGGCAGGATGACTGTCTTGCCTGTTATCGCCGTATACCTTTCATCCTCGGGATTTACTGCAAGAGCCGTATCACCGAGCATGGTCTCGGGACGCGTGGTGGCAACGACAACGTAGTTGTTTTCATCCGCGTCATCGCATTTTTTGCCGTCAAGCATGGCCTGTGCTTCCTTCGTTCCCGCAACCGGGTAACGGATATGCCAGAAATGGCCTGCCTGCTCCTCATGCTCAACCTCGGCATCGGATATCGTTGTCCGGCATACAGGGCACCAGTTTACTATCCTGTTTCCCTTGTAAATGAGTCCCTTCTTATATAAGTTAACGAACACTTCGGTGACCGCTTTGTTACAGCCCTCGTCCATCGTGAAACGCTCGCGTTCCCAGTCACAGGATGAACCGAGTTTTTTAAGCTGCTCAACGATCCTTCCGCCGTATTCTTCCTTCCATTCCCAGGCACGCTTAAGGAAGCCTTCACGACCGAGCTCCTCCTTATTGATGCCTTCCTTCTTAAGCGTATCTATTATTCTGACTTCGGTAGCGATGCTCGCATGATCGCAGCCCGGCTGCCACAGCGCATTGAATCCTTGCATCCTTTTAAAACGGATAAGAATATCCTGCATCGTATTATCAAAAGCATGCCCCATGTGGAGCTGACCCGTGATGTTCGGGGGCGGGATCACGATCGTGAACGGTTTCTTTGTCCTGTCCACTTCCGCATGGAAGTAATTTTTGTCGAGCCACTTCTTATATATGCGCTCCTCCATCCCCTTGGGGTCGTATGTCTTGCTCAGTTCTTTTTTCACAATTATACCTCCCGCATTCATACAAACTCTTCATTGCTTCAATCGAACATTTGTGCTATAATCAGGCTGCTGTGATACCTTCCGGCAGGAAGGAGGTGATAGCCATCGAAATCATCACATCTTTAATGATCTCCATCGTGGCAGGTATAGCCGCCTACTATATCTGCAAATGGCTGGATGAAGATTAGACCACAGCACAGCCTAGACACATGCAGTCTATAACTGCAAGAAAGCTCAGGTACGGCAATACCTGAGCTTTCGCTTTGCCATCAAAATCATAACATCTTATATGCAATATCATAATAAATCCTTGTTTCTCTTATGTCAAGTGTATTATCGGACGTTTCCCTCACCCTTTATCGCCTTCTTATGCTCATACATTACAGCATCTGCCCGCCGGAAAACGGCAGTGGTATTTTCATCTGTATTCGGATCGTATACAGCCATGCCAAGCGCAAAAGAAACATTGTTATAATCAAGCGGATCGTAGTTCTCCGACGTCATGCGTTCAAGCAGTCCTCCGACAAGCTCATCACGTATCTCATAATCATTATTCCTAAGTATTGCAACGAATTCATCTCCGCCTATCCTGAACACGGGACTGTGCGTGAACGTCCGGCAGATGAGACGGCATGCGTTTATCAACAGCTTATTGCCCTCGTCATGGCCGACATTGTCGTTTATCTCCTTAAGTCCGTTGACATCACAGATAACGATCGCGAATTCAACCCTCTCCTCACTTCCGATCTCTACGTCAAGCCTGTCACTGGCAAGCTCGAACGCATTCCTGTTCTTAACACCGGTAAGGCCGTCCGTATTGGCATCCCGCAGCGCCTTCTCAAGCTGCACGGCAAGATCATTACTCTGCCGCCTCATCGCACTTATCAGAGTCTTTACAAGCTGGGTAACATTAACCGGTTTGGATATATGATCGTTCATGCCCGAATCAAGCAGCAGCTTTATATCCTCGTCGCTGCTTCCGGCGACCATGCCGATTATCGGTACCGTCTGCGCATCGCCGCGCTGCATTGCCCTTATCTCCTTTGTAACCGTAAGGCCGTCGATCATAGGCATTGCAACATCCATAAGTATTGCATCTATGCTGTTTTCCTCGGATGCCTTAAACAGGCTTAACGCAACCATACCGTTTTCGGCAGGTATGACTTCCGCTCCTTCCGCTATGAGCATGGTCCTTGCTATTTCCATATTAAGCTCATTATCCTCGGCAATAAGGATACGCGAACCGGCAAGCCTGAAATTACCTTCACTGTCCTCATCCACGGCAACTGTCCTGTATTTTTCAAGGGGGAGCCTTATCGTAAATTTCGTACCTTTTTGCAGCTCGCTCTCAACGTTTATTGAACCGCCCATCATCTCGATGTAGCGTTTTGTAATGCTCATCCCTATTCCAAGGCCGCCTTCCGCCACATCGGTATCGCTCTCTTTGGAAAAACTGTCAAAAATATGAGAGACATACTGCTCGGTCATGCCGACTCCGGTATCTTCAACTTCAAAATAGTATACCGCCCTGTCAGCCTCACCCTCGGGAGCAATGTCCTCATATATCCTGAATGTTATGCTGCCGTCTTCGGGCGTGAACTTAACGGCGTTATCCACTATATTTAATATCGCCTGGCGCAGATGAAGTTCATCGGTCACAACATTGGGATGGAGCATAAGACCCGTATCATTAACAAATGTTATTCCGGTTCCGTTTACCTGCCCTTCAATAAGTCCGGCACAGTTATGGGCAAAATTCGACATGTTAACAGGCGCATTCTGTATCCTTACCATGCCGTTCTCGCTGCGCCCGAGAGTCAGGACGTCATTGACCAGTTCGAGCAGGATCTGAGCCGTATGATCTATCTGATCGTAATAGCCGTCCGCATTTCCCGATCCGGCCGCATTCATGTTGCCTCTCTCAGCTATGCTTATTATCTTATTGATGGGAGACCTTATCGCATTTGACATGCGGGAGAGAAAAATGTTTTTTGCATTGTTTGCTTCCTCGATCTCATGGTTTGCCCTTACAAGTTCATCCTTCTGCTTTGTAAGCTTATCATTGAGCCTCTCAAGCTGTTTTCCCCTGGCAACACTCCTGCTGTTAAGCTTCATGAGGAGCAGGATGGTTGCAAGCAGCAATGCCGAAAAAACATATGTCAGTATACGCTGGTACCTGACGGACATCGCCAGGTCGGCGGATATCTTATTGTACCTTTGATTGATATCGGCTATCTCCTCATCAACGAAGGCATCCGAATAATCATATATCTTCGTTTTTGTGTTTTCATATGTGTTGCTGAACACAAGAGCACGCGCCATATCAAGCTGCTCCTGCGGCGTTACGCTCTCCTCATAAGGTTCAAAATCATAAAACAGGATCTCCTGCGGAAGATCATCGTTATAATATCCGTTAGCAAGCGCCGTAAGTGCCATTGCATGATATTCGACCTGCAACAGTTCATCGGATTCAACCTTGGCCTTGGAAAGCTTGGTATCTGCATCCGCGGTTGTATCTATCTCAGCCAGCATCATCATGGCTTTCTCGCGATGCCGTTCCTCCTCGATCTCCTTAAAATACGCCGTCATACTGTCACGGTTGCCCGTTATCACAAAATTCCTGCAGTTTTCGGTAAGTATGTCGGATCCGGACCTTAAATACCTTGCTACCTGCACGTAAACTATATGATCATCCTGAAGATCGATGAGCTGTTTGTTATAGGCTGAGATATTCCCTGTTTCGCGCACCAGCATGACACCGACTGCCACGCATACTACGCTTAGGAAAATGGCAAAGCTCATCAATAAATTACCCGACTCGGTTTTTTTGTTCATGATTTGAACTCCAATACTATTGCGCTCCTTGGGCCCATGGTATACTTCCGCGATGTAAGCCTGTGTCTTTTGATCACCGGATACGCATACGTATCAACAACCAGATCCCATTTGTCCCTTCCCGGTATATCCGGAACAGTTATCTCTATAGGCTCCCAATACGAATTAAAACATGCATACACTATATCATCCCTGCCGTTCACCTTGCCGGCATACATGACTCCGACCTGTTTGCTTTCCCATGAATATTCATCCATCCACGCAGTATATCCGTGGGTACTTACCTTTGGAATATTATATGAGGACTTTGACTGGTTGCGCCTTATCACTGCATGTTTATTCCTGAACGCTATCATAAACCTGAACATTTCATAAATGTCCCTGTTATTGGACAGGTCGTTCCAGTTAAGCCATGACACTTCGTTATCCTGACAGTAAGCATTATTGTTCCCAAACTGCGAATTACCGAACTCATCTCCGGCATAGAACATGGGCGTGCCCCTGCTCATCATCAAAGCAACTATCGCATTCATGACCATGCGGTGCCTGAGTTTCCTTATCTCGGGGTCATCGCTTTTCCCCTCCGCTCCGCAGTTCCAGCTGTAGTTATCATTCGCTCCGTCAGTATTATCCCAGCCGTTTGCCTCATTATGTTTCTTATTATATGAATAAAGATCATAAAGGGTAAAACCGTCGTGACAGGACAGGAAATTAACCGAAGCATTTCTGCTGCCTATATCATCGGGATACAGATCCTGAGAACCCGTAAGCCTTATTGCCGCAAGTCCTGCCATGTTATCATCACCACGCAGGAAACGCCTCATATCATCCCTGTACATACCGTTCCATTCGGAAAAACGGTTCCATGACGGGAATTTTCCCACCTGATACAGTCCACCGGCATCCCACGCCTCTGCAATAAGCTTCATATCGCCCAAAACCGGGTCGAATGCAAGGCTCTGGATAAGCGGAGGCCGGCTCATGGGTGTACCGTCCTCGTTGCGTCCCAGGATCGCCGCAAGGTCGAACCTGAAGCCGTCAACCCTGTAGTTTATCGTCCAGTGCCTTAAACACTCACGCACAAGATGTTGAACGATCGGATGGTTGCAGTTGAGCGTGTTGCCGCAGCCGCTGAAATTATAATACCTGCCATCGGGCGTGAGCATGTAATAGATATTATTGTCAAGTCCCTTGAAGGAAAAGAACGGGCCGTTTTCATTACCTTCGCCGGTATGATTGAACACTACGTCCAGAATAACTTCAATACCGTTATCATGAAGCTCCTTGATCAGACGCTTAAGTTCATTTCCCTCGTGATTATATTCGTCGCTGTGGGCATATACCGTATTGGGTGCAAAAAAGCAGGTGGTATTGTAGCCCCAGCATTCAAGCAGCTTCTTACCGTCAACTTCCCGCATGTTATGCATCTCATTAAACTCAAAAACCGGCATGAGTTCAACACAGTTTATGCCAAGATCCTTAAGATACGGTATCTTCTCCCTTATACCGTCAAATGTTCCCGGGTTTTCAACCCCCGAAGACGGATCTATCGTAAAATTCCTTACATGCAGCTCATATATTATAAGGTCCTGCATCTTAATGTTGGGCGATGCTTCCGCGCCCCAGTCAAAATCATTATGCACCACCCTTGCCTTGAAAAACTTGGCATCCGAAAACTTTGCACCCCACACACTCTGACCCGCCACCGCGTGCGCATAGGGGTCAAGTATATACTGCTCGTTGTCAAATAAAAGACCCTTTTCGGGATCATATGGTCCGTCAAAGCAATAGGCATATTCAATATCCTCAATGTCAAGATCGAACACAAACATCGAAAACACCTTGCCTATGCGGTAATTATCAGGATATTTAAGCCGTGCAAACGGTTTGTCGGAACGATGCTTGAAAAGGCACAGAGTACATCCCGTTGCATTGACGGAATAAACGGTAAAGCTGACACCGCCGGACATATAATTGGCTCCGACCCTGTCAAAAAGGCCCGGCCTTACCTTAAAGCCGGCTATCGTGTCTATCGGTTCCCACCGCTGTACAATGGCGCGCTGCTGATGGATCATAAACATACACCTTTCCCTGCCGCAATGACAGTTTATTCTCCCACTACCTGGTTCCTGCCGTTTTCCTTGGCTTCATAAAGCCGTTCGTCCGCTGCGTTTATATTTTCATCAAGCGTAAGCTCGGGACGGCCCTGTGTCACGCCGAAAGACATGGTAACCGAATGATACTGACCGTCATGTTCGACAAGCCGCTCCCTCACCGCATCCAATACACGCTCACAGGCTATTGTTGCAGACATTCCGCTTATATTTTCAAAAACAAGCAGGAATTCCTCGCCGCCCCACCTTGCCGCAAAGCCGTAACTCCTCATATGCTCACTGAGCGTCTTGGCAACCTCGATCAGCACGGCATCACCACAGTCATGGCCGAATTTATCATTGAATTTTTTAAAGAAATCAATATCACCTATAGCCGCCGAATACGGGATCCCCTTTGATATAAGATCGGCAAGCTTCTTGCTGCCGTACCTGCGGTTGTATATCCCCGTCAAGGCATCCCGCTCAATAAGCTTTCGAAGCGAGGCACGAAGCTTATTGGTCAGCCTTCCCATTTCACCAAGCTCATCCTGCCTTGATATGACAAGGGGATCAAGTTCCGTATTAAGATCACCGCCGGATATCTCGGAAAGAAACTTCATGATCTTTTTGATGATCATAATTATCTCCGAAGTAAAATGCATTATGGCCCATGCCGTAACAAGCAGCGCTAGCAGCATTATGAGTATGTTCCTTATGACCGAACTCCTGACCATCGACGCAACACCATTTGCAGGAGTAGCTGCACCGATCATTCCGAGGCAGGTAAGGCCATCCTTACTGATTATCGGCATATAATACGCAAAATACTTGCCGTTTCCGATATAGACATTGTTGTAAAAACTGCTCGTCCTCTTGCCCACCACCGTATTCAGTATGGTTGCATTGGCACCGGTGTTGATAAACCTGTTCCCATCCCCGTCAGTGATCGTCGTAAGAACGCGCGTGTCATAAAAGAACATGGAAATATCGACATCCGTATCCTCTTTTATATTATCAAGCAGCGTATGATCATTGCTTAAGAACGTATCGCCCTTGTAGAATTCAACCACACCGTCCACGATCATCACATTATAGTCCCCCTCGTAGGAAACATCGTATGCCGCCAGCACGGCAACGCAGACATTCCGAAGGTTACTGCTGACCTCGGTCTGGATATTTCGGGTAAGCGTGATCGAACTGTATATCATGAGGATCACTCCGAATAAAACAAGAGGCAGGAGTGTGATATACAAAAACGTACCATATAGGCTCCTGGAGCCTTTGATCTGTTTGATATGCACAAGTTTCATAAAAACACCTCGCATTACAGTATACCATATAACGTCCTTTTTTTACAGATTTATATAAGGGTAAATAAGGGGTAATTGACGAAAAATACAAAACAAGGATATACTATAAAAGCCGCGCATAAATTTATAGATCGGATACGGTTTATGGACAGGTTAACAAGTTCGGAAAAGAAGGTCAGCGTACTGTTGCTGGCAACACTGACATGTATAGCGACCATGGTGATAAAGCTCCCGACCCCGGGCGGCGGTTACGTTAATCTCGGGGACGGATTCGTACTGGCATGCGGTATATTGTTCGGTCCCGTTTACGGTTCGATCGCAGCAGGCACAGGCTCATCCCTCGCAGACCTTATAAACGGCTATTCCCATATGGCTCCGGCCACCTTTATAATAAAAGCCATTACCGCGACCGCGGCATCCATCTGCTATAAGCTGATCACAAGGCATCACATTTCGGAGCGCTATTCATACATAAACGTATCCGTTGCAGGAGCAGCGGGAGAATCATTCATGATCCTGGGATACGGTATTTACAGGATATTTATGCATATATACGAAAGCGGCCGACTGAACCGCGCCGTGGTCCAATCAGCCGCACTATCATCCGCATCGGAACTTCCGTATGACCTTCTGCAGGCTGCCGCCGGAGTGATCATAGCAGTTATAATGACTCCCCTGCTCGCCCGCCTCATAACAAGGAGCCGATGATCTTACATGGTTCATCCCGCATTCGCCGTCAGTTCGCCGTCTTTAACATCGATAAGAATACTTCCGCCGTCTCCCACATTACCGCTTAAGATAAGTTTTGCGCTTAAAGTCTCAACCGTTTTCTGCAGGTAACGCCTAAGCGGCCTTGCACCGTATACCGGATCGTATCCTCCTTCGATAATGTAAGCCTTCGCATCATCGCTTAATTTCACGGTAAGGTTTTTATCGGCAAGGCGCATATTAAGATCTGCTACCAGCAGGCCTACTATGCTTCCGATATCGTCCTTCGTCAAAGGCTTGAACATTATCATCTCATCGAGGCGGTTTAAAAACTCGGGCCTGAAATGCGCCCGCAGATCATTCATCACAAGTTCCCCGGCTTCAGGCTTTATACTGCCGTCGGAACCTATCCCGTCAAGCAGATACTCCGAGCCGATATTGCTCGTCATTATAAGTATCGTATTCTTAAAATCCACGGTCCTGCCCTGAGAATCGGTTATCCGCCCGTCATCGAGCACCTGGAGCAGTACATTGAACACATCGGGATGGGCCTTTTCAACCTCATCGAACAGGACTACCGAATAGGGCTTGCGCCTTACCGCTTCGGTAAGCTGTCCGCCCTCCTCGTATCCCACATATCCGGGAGGCGCTCCTATAAGCCGTGATACCGAATACTTTTCCATGTATTCCGACATATCGATCCTGACCATATTGTTTTCATCGTCAAACAGACTGCGCGCCAATGTCTTTGCAAGCTCTGTCTTACCGACACCCGTAGGACCGAGGAACAAAAACGATCCTATCGGCTTGCCGGGATCCTTTATGCCCGCCCTGCTCCTTATGATAGCCTCCGAAACTTTGGTGACGGCCTCGTCCTGGCCTATCACGCGTTTATGGAGTTCCTCGTCAAGATGCAGAGTCTTTGAACGCTCGGATTCGGTAAGCTTTGCAACCGGGATCCCCGTCCATCGTGAAATGATGTTCGCTATCTCCTCCTCGGATACGACTTCGTGCAGCAGCGTGCCGTCGCCCTTTGCTTTTCCTTCTTCGGCTTCCAGTGTATGGCGAAGCCGCGGGATTATATCATACTGCAGCTCGCCTGCTCTCGTGTAATCACCATCCCGCTGTGCTATGGCAAGCTCGTTCCCGGCATCCTCGATCTGCTGCCTTAGTTCCTGCAGCTTACCTACCGACTGCTTTTCATTTTCCCACTGAGCCATACGGTTTGTGAGTTCCTCGGTCCTCTCAGCAAGTTCCTTGTTAAGCGCTTCCAGCCTTTCTTGACTCAATCGGTCATTTTCCTTTTTGAGCGCCTCTGACTCTATCTTGAGCTGGGTTACTTTACGGTTCAGTTCATCAAGCTCGGTCGGCATCGAATTAAGCTCCGTCTTTATGAGGGCGCATGCCTCGTCCACAAGATCTATAGCCTTATCCGGCAGGAACCTGTCAGATATGTACCTGTGGGACAGGTTGGCAGCCGATACAAGGGCCGAATCCGTTATCTTTACTTTATGGAAATTCTCATACCTCTCCTTAAGTCCTCTTAAGATGGATATGGTCTCTTCAACGGAAGGTTCATCCACGGTAACAGGCTGGAACCTCCTCTCAAGTGCGGCATCCTTTTCTATATACTGGCGGTATTCATCAAGCGTAGTCGCACCTATGCAGTGAAGCTCACCCCTCGCAAGCATGGGCTTTAACATATTCCCTGCATCCATCGCGCCGTCCGTCTTCCCGGCTCCGACTATCAGGTGGAGTTCATCGATGAACAGAATTATCTCACCGTCAGACTGCCTTACATCCTCGAGAACCGCTTTTAAACGTTCCTCAAACTCACCCCTGTACTTCGCGCCCGCAACCAGGGCTCCCATATCAAGCGAGAATATCTTTTTATCCTTAAGGTTCTCGGGTACATCACCCTGCGCGATACGCTGCGCCAGTCCCTCAACGACCGCAGTCTTTCCGACGCCCGGTTCGCCGATGAGCACAGGATTGTTTTTCGTCTTCCTTGAAAGGATCCTTATAACGTTCCTTATCTCATCATCCCTCCCGATAACGGGATCCATCTGCTGTTCCCTTGCTTTGCCGACAAGCTCGATACCGTACTTTTCCAGGGTATCGTAAGTGGCTTCGGGATTGTCGCTGCTTACCCGCTGGTTACCCCGGACTGCCTGCAGTGCCTGAAGGAAACGTTCCCTGGTTATACCAAACTCCTTAAACAGGTCTTTCAATTCCCTGTCAGGATGCGCGATAAGTGAAAGCATAAGGTGTTCAACCGACACATATTCATCCCCGAAGAGTTTAAGCTCCTTTTCGGCTGACAGCACAGCATCATTAAGAGCCTGGCTCCAGTAGCGTTTGCCCCCCTGTACCTTCGGCCGGGCGTCTATGATCTTTTGAACGGCATTCGTAAAATACGGAAGGTTTATCTCCATCTTCTCGATCATCTTGGGGATAAGCCCATCCTCCTGTTTAAGCAATGCATACAGAAGATGTGCCTCGACCATCTCCTGGTTGCCGTTTTCCATCGCGATCTGCTCGATGTCTTTTAATGCCTCGCTGCTTTTCTGCGTAAATAAGTTGATATCCATAATATTCACCTCCCTCAAAAAAACAGAGATCAGGAAGTCATACGACCTCCTGATCATGTTATAGCACATCTGTTAGCACTCGTCAAGCGTGAGTGCTAATAATTATTATTTTTTCTCATTACAGGTCCTCGGCTGTGATCTCCATGAGTACGCTGCTCGCGCTCTCATTTTCCTCGTTTATCTCGTATACGAGGCGGTTGGCCTGATTTGAGATGACCTGTTCAAAGTAGTTGCGTACGGAGCGCGCATTACCGAAATTTTCCCCTTCGTAATAGCGCAGCTGCGAGATACGGTTCATTATATAAGGACGGAGCTGCTCACTGACCGAATAATCCTGCTCCCTGCACCGCTGAAGGAATATCTCGGTAAGCTCCTCGTCATTATAGTCCTCGAAATAAACATATTTATTGAAACGGGATTTAAGTCCCGGGTTCGAACTTATGAACCTTTCCATAAGGTCGGGATATCCGGCCACAACAACCACCAGCCTGTCACGGTTGTCTTCCATAAGCTTAAGGAGAGTATCAATGGCCTCCTGTCCGTAATCCCCCTCTCTGTCGCTGACCAGAGTATACGCTTCGTCAATGAACAGCACACCGTCAAGAGCGGACTCCACAACCTCATGCACCTTCTGCGCCGTCTGTCCCATATATCCCGCAACAAGCCCCGAACGGTCGGTCTCGACAAGATGCCCCTTTGCAAGTATCCCAAGCGAAGAATATGCCTGTGCTATCTCACGGGCGATAGTTGTTTTTCCGGTCCCCGGATTTCCGGTAAATACCATGTGCCATGATATCTCGGTAGCCTTAAGCCCGCGCTGTTCACGCAGCTTCTGTACCATCATGAGGTTGACCATATCATGGACTTCTTTCTTTACCGAGCGAAGACCTATCAAAGAATCAACCTCCGCCAGTATCTCCCTTACATCCTTTTTGTTTTCGTGACTCTCCCTCGCAAATAATGTTTCGTTTTCAAGTTCGACCTGTTCGCGAAGCGTCTTAAGGCTGTTATCACGTTCCGGTGCTCCCGATGAGCCGGTTCGGCCGGACTTTGCAAAGCCATCCATTTCCTCGGTTTTATATTTTATATCGCCGTCGATCAGCTCATCATTTTCCTCAATGTGTCCTATATACTGTACACATAGATTTGAAAAGTGTTTTAACAGCATGACCGGATACTGAAGCCGCATGCAGTCACAATTGATGACAAGGTTTCCTATAAGCTCAAACGTGTCGACTATTTCCCTGGCGCTCACAAGATAGCATTTACCGCCCATGTTCGCATCCTTCTCGGCATGGGCGATTATCTGCAGGCTTTTGGGTACATGCCTTAAGATGCTGTCCTCACCGATCAGATCGTCTCCGAAGTTTTTCTTAAGGATATCCTCATCCACAAGTATCTGGAACATGACATTTATGGTCATGATCTCGGGCTCGGACATCGCGCCGTCGCTCCGCGCAAGGAAAAATGCCAGGTTAAGTGCTTCATCCCTGAACATTTCATACAGCGCATCTTTATCCTTTTTATTCACTTCACCGCCGTACATGGAACATATATCACGGCATTTTTTCAATGCGGCAAATGCTGCATTCATGTATTGTCTCCTTTATCCGACAATGAAAGATCCAGATGATACCTGTTCATATTCCTTCCGGATATCAGTACATCCTCAATATATTCAAACCCAAGCAGTTTACATAACTTAAGGGAGGCTTCGTTTTCGGGATAAACAAAACAATTAAGCCCGCTCATATCAAGCGTATCCCTGGCATATCCGATTATCGCCCTGCAGGCTTCGGACGCATACCCCCTGCGCTGGCGCGATGCCTCGATAACGTAACCGAGTTCGGCCTCATCGTAACCTTCACGGCCGGTAATGCCCGCCCTTCCCACGATGCGTCCTGCTTCATCGCCATCCTTTTCGATAACGAGCCATAACCCGTATCCGCAGAACTCATACATATTCCGTATGTAGTCCTTCGTATACTGTATCTCCTGCTGCCTTTCTTCATACAAAGGTTCGGTAAACTCGGTAATACCGGGCCCCGAGTATATCTCATACAGCCTGTCTACATCATCGACCGTCATCTCACGCAGTATAAGCCTGTCCGTTTCAAGTATCGTCCATGGAAGATGGTGGAAGCGTTCATACATTTTTATAAGAAAACCCGCATCAACCTCATCGAAGCCCTGTATTATGCACTGAGCCGACGAAACATCCGGATATTCCTCATCCGAAACCCCCGTATCCGATGCGTCCCTTTCTGCCGCCCCTTCCATAAAAACAAACCCGATACTGTTTCTCATGGCGGCATCTGTTCCTTCGGCACAGTCGGTAACGATAAACGACTGCTCCCTCCTGTCTGCGAAAAGCATCCCGTCTATCAGGGCATCACCGTCCCCCGATCCGTCTTCCGCGATCATCCTTCCTTCACTTACAAGAAACGGTATAACCTCTGTACCGGTACGCCTTACATCCTTAAGCATCCGGTCAAGAAACGGATAGGAATAATCCTTTAGTACGAGAATAAGATATCGCATTGAACACATATGTGCATTATACACCAAACAGTGTGGTTTCGCCACATATTTTACGTTTCATCCGCGCTCCGACTGTGCTATAATATAACTGCCACTCTGATCACACTTAATGTTTCTCCGCCGATACTTTGCGGCGCTCTGAAAGGGATTACATATGAACGAAAAGGAATTGCTGTCACACGTCGACCATACACTGCTCAAGCCCGACTGCACATGGGCTCAGATCGATGAGCTTTGCCGGGATGCGATAGAATACGAAACCGCATCCGTGTGCATTCCTCCCTGTTACATAAAAAGGATACACGACACGTTCGGAGATAAGATAAACATATGCACCGTCATCGGGTTCCCGTTAGGCTACTGCGAAACGGCGGCCAAGGTATGCGAAACGAAGCAGGCCATTGCGGACGGCGCGGGTGAGATCGATATGGTCATAAATATCTGTGATGTAAAAAACGGTGACTTTGACAAGGTGGCAGCCGAAATAAAAGCAGTAAGGGAAGCTTGCGGCGGAAAAGTCCTTAAGGTCATCATCGAAACCTGCTATCTCACCGATGATGAAAAGGTCCGCCTGTGCGGCATCGTTACAGATGCAAAAGCCGACTACATCAAAACATCCACGGGCTTCGGAACAGCCGGTGCAACGCACGAAGATGTCAGGCTCTTTAAGGAAAACATCGGTCCGGATGTTAAGATAAAAGCCGCCGGCGGGATCACTGCAATTGAGGACATGGAGCAATACCTTGACGAAGGATGTGACAGGATAGGCACATCCCGAGCGGTGGGACTGCTGAAAAACCGTTAAATTTTCGATGATTTTTTAAAAAAACATTGGAAAAATCGCACCTAAAGGTGTTAATATATAAATATCGGGAGTGTAAGTACATTTGTTAACCTTCGTTTTTTTGTTTAGGAGTGTGAGCTATGTACAATGTGAATGACATGGTTGTTTACGGCAACCAGGGAGTATGTGAGGTGGTCAACATCGGCACATTATCCATGTCGATGGTCGATAAAAGAAAGATGTATTACACTCTGCGTCCTTTCTATCATAAGGATGCCGCCGTATATGTACCGGTAGATAACGTCAGTGCAGTGATGCGCCCGGTCATATCCAAAAATGAAGCTGAAAAGCTCATCAAAAAAATCCCGGATATCGATTATGCATGGATAGTCAACGAACAGGAGCGCGAAACACAATACAAAAGCGCACTGCGGACCTGCGACTGTGAGGAACTCATCAAGATCATCAAAACACTTTTCAAGCGCAAAAAGTCGCGGATCGATGCCGGAAAAAAAGTAACCGTAGTGGACGAACGGTACTTCAAACAGGCCGAGAATCAACTGTATGAGGAACTGGCATTTGCTCTTGGAATTGATAAGGGCGAAGTAAGCGATTACATCAACAGAACGATTGCCAGGGAAAAGAAGGCCGCAAAATGAAAACAAGCCGTGATACATTCATCGTATCACGGCTTGTTTCATATAAAAGAGACGGCTTCCGATCATAGCATCAGCTCATCAAAATAATCGGGTTTTGCAGTTACGCAATGCTCCATAAGATAGGCCTTCATCTGTGCATGTCTGTCACCCATCATATTAAGGACAGCCTCAAGGTTTGAATCATTTATCACTCCTATATCAAGCATGAGCCGATAGTATTCCCTTTCATCGCCGTGTCTGTCAAGCAGGACCCTGAGTGCAGCTTCGGATACGCATCCTATCGTATGATCGTTCAAATAAAGGGCAAGGCGTTTTTTATCCTCATCTTTTAGTGCCGGATCATTTACGAGCCTAAGCATACACAGCTCCGATTTTTTCTCCCGGTTATACTCAAGATATTCCTCATAATCAAAATGCAGATCCTCTTCCCCGCACAGCACATACAGGTGGTATCCTTCATCATCCTTAAGCCCCAGGATATGTTCAAGTTTCGTATCCCATTTATCAAGCCATTCATTACTTCCTGCATTTTCAATGTCAAGCAGGTACTCCGCATCCATGATAACCGGAGCTGCAGCAAGCAGGCATGCGATCGCAGCATCCTTATCCGCATCAGCCAAGGTACCGTCAGGATCGGTCACAATAATTTCCCTTAACTTTTTATCATTTTTAAACACACCCTTGCCAAGGTTTATTTTCCCGCGTACAAGCTCAACCCTTACAAGGTCATCGCAGAAGGCAAAAGCCCACTCTCCTATCGACTCAATACCTGCAGGAAGTGCGACTCTCCTTAGGCCCTTACAGCTTAAGAAAGCCTTCCTTCCTACCTTGCGCACTTCATAACCGTCTATAGCCCGGGGAATGTTTATCTCACCAAGCTTCTTATCGGCATCGGTTATAACGGCATATTTATCTTTGTCAACGCCCCTTATTTCATAATATATGCCAAGAGCATCATCATACTGTGTCATTTACATGCAACACCTTTTCAGCAGATTTTTTATATAACTCAAAATACAGAAAAATAAAATACGAAATGACAGATACCAGTGTCAGGATGCTCCAGACAGGCAAAACCCTGAACCTGACATTCACCTTCTGCCCCGATCCCTCATCAGACAGATATATACGCATATGATTAAGGTCTCCCGTCTCGGCGATAAGTTCAGTGCCATCATCAAGCCTTACATCATAGCCGGGATAATAAAACATCGGCAGTTCGATATATGCTTTATCAGTCTCTCCGTCGATGTAATAAATGAAATGGGACCTGTCTCCCCTTTTATAATAATCCTCTATCCGGATATTCTCTTCATCCGATACTACCGGACTATGCTTTCCCTCATAGTAATCGTCGTCAGTTCCGTCAGGAAGATATTCCCTTTGCTTAAACGGGGAGAGATCACCTATAAACCTTGTACAGAAAAGGTTATCATCCTTAAAATATTCCCTCATACATCCGAAATTACACAAAAACGAAATTGCGATCACCAAAGGTATACTCAGCAAATAAACAGCCTTATTTCCCTTTGACTCTTTAACTATCCTGTCCCACATAATCCCGGCCATGATCGTAAATGCCGCACCTATTACCACATAGAAACGGGTAGTCATCTGCATGGTATTGATAAAAAACTTTACAGGTGGTATACAGGAAAGCTGCTTCCACGGAAAGAGACCGGTACAGGCAAAAAGAGTCACACCACCGATGAAGAACAGGGTCCACGGCAGAAGATCATCATGGTGTTCCCTGCGTTTGAACATTATAACGGCAGCAATAACGGCGGCGGTCAAAACTGCCAGACTGTACCATGTTGCTTCGAGCATAAAAAACTTCTCTAATCCAAGGCCCGAATTGAATCCGTCCCCCAGCGCCCCCATGTAAAGGTTCCCGTTAATATAGTAATACACGAATAAAGCGATCCACCAGATATTAAGGAGGATACACCATATACCCGCCTTCACTATGTCAGCAAAAACGGTGATCTTCAGCTTCTTTCTGTACAACTGTACCATCGTTAAAATGATAAGATAAAAAACCGAAACCACTATCATGTGAAGTGTGGTGACCAGGTGACTCTGCAACATACCCGTAAATCCGATCGTGAGCATCACCCATTTATTCCTGCCTCCCATAAGCACATGATAAAACCCGACAAATACAAGAGGAATGAATATGTACGCAAAACCAAAACCCAAAACAGCTCCGTTAACTGTCTCTCCGTGTATAAACCCGGGCGATAAAAGATATAAGGATGCGGTAAGGCCTGATATGATTTTTGATATGCCAAGCGTCCTCATACAATAATACATAACAAGAACCGTAAAGATACATATGCTCAAAACAGTGATGTTATAAACAGTCAGAACCGAAACATGAAGCACCCTCAGTATAGCAGGGATCACAAGAAACAGATAAGGGTACATGGCTCCAAGTTCACCGTACTCACCAAGTGTCCTCGGAAACAATACAACGGGAAACTGTCTGTCAATAATACCGTCCTTGACCCCTTCGATCCTGATAAGCTGGCCTCCCAGATCATTTCCGTCATATAACTTCCCTGTCATATGAGGCGCAAAAGCAAGGAGTACCGCCACAGCCATTGCCGCATATGCCACAGCCTGTTCGCGGCTGATCTTCTTATAAACCTTCTCGGCAAAGAAATAATATGCAAGAGTCAGTAACACCGCTATTAACACGGCTAACAGAAGAGGATCACGGTTGATAAGTCCGTGCCTTATCATCTCAATTGACGAAATATGAAGGCTCGCTCCCTGCGGAACCTCAAATCGCAGTTTTGCACCCTGGGCATCCTTGCCCAGTTCAAATTCCGTTTCATAAACGCTTTCTTCCAATGATGCGGCAAGCGTAAACGAATAACTGTCATTCGAAGTTCCGTAAACGTTCATCGAAACATCCGCATCAGACGAATATGATATCCTTGCCTTGTACACGCCTTTGTTCAAAAGCATTCCGGGGGTGTAGGCAAGCATCGTATCTTCGTGGTACGAAAGGTCACCCGGCAAAATCACGAATGATCTGTCGCCCCAAAACTTAATGACCAAAAAAGCACTAACAATAGTCAGAAATATGAAAATGGCCAAACAGCGCCTCACGATCTTCATTCAGGTTACCTTTCTACAGTTCAAGAAGCCCTGCGATCTCATCCTTTAAGGATTCATTACGAGCCTCAAGCATCATCTCATCTTTATACTTAAAATACGCATCACATCCATAGCGGGATATGAATCTTGATGTATATGAATTAACGGTCATTTCCGTTGTAAGTATAAGCATTTCATTTCCGTCCTTATAAGCCCTCGCTGCGAAATCAAACAGATTTTCCATTTCACCCCGAATTTCTTCACTGCGTTTTTTAACGCCAGCTATTTCCGAATTGTATCCGGACTTTATCGTTTCAAAAGGCGTATCGGATTTAAGTGCTTCTTTATAAGATCTTTCAAGGAACCTGATACTTGACCGTTTTATCCGTTCATCCTCCTTAGACAGGGCAGATGCCCGTTTCAGAGCCTTAAGGTCATTACGGAGCTTTTCGATAAAGTTAAGCACCTCCTTTAGCGGATCGATATCAGCATTCCCATTTAACTGTTTAAGTACAGGATTAAGCGCCACCAGATAATCGGCATCATTAAGGGCCGTCCTGACATCTGCTATTACCCTGTCCATAAGCATCGACAGGAGGGAAAGGCGTTCGTCAAATCCTGCTGACGAAGCCCTCTTAACAACCTCATCTCTGACTTCTCCCTTAAGTATGTCTTCAATATGGTAATCCCTCTTATATTTATTGTACAGTTCGTAATAAGCCGCAAATTCCTTAACTACCGCCTCATTTCGCAAATACTGATCTATCAGTGTATCATCGGCGGGCAGCCCCGCTTTCTCATACAGCTTCAATATCTCGGACAGATCCTCCCAACCGCGTGCTGTAACATACGAGCGCCCATTCACTGTATTTTCGATAAGATAAAAATATTCCTTCTTAAGATCAAGAAAGCTTATTATCGCAGGATGCAGCCCCTTCTCCAGAGCATACTCCTTAAACACCCTGTAGTCCGCCTCAACGTTCATCACCTTCAGCCTGTCCATTACGGCCACATCGAATTCCCTTACCGCTCTGTTAAACTCAGGCGGATTGCCGGCCGTTACTATGACCCAGCCTTCCGGAACCTGATGCCTGCCGAACACCTTATACTGAAGGAACTGCAGCATCGACGGCGCAAGTGTTTCCGAAACGCAGTTTATCTCATCAAGAAACAGTATACCCTCCTTTATTCCGGTATCCCGCATCGTTTCATATACACTGGCTATGATCTCACTCATTGTATACTCGGTAACGTCATATTCATAGCCCTCATACTCCTCATGTTTTATAAAAGGAAGTCCGATCGCCGACTGCCTCGTATGATGCGTCATGGAATAGGACACCAGTGCTATCCCGAGTTCCTGCGCTATCTGTTCCATGACCGCGGTCTTTCCGACACCGGGCGCACCAAGCAGAAATATCGGCCTCTGGCGCTCAACCGGTATCACATACTCATCAAATTCGCCTTTCGTAAGGTACAGACGTACCGTCTGTTTTATATATTCCTTAGCCTGTCCTATGTTCACGAAATGCCTCCTTTAAGATCCTTATCCGCTTTACGCTTCCCTGATTATATCATCCTCATTAAGTTCAACCCTTATACCCCACCAGGGAACTTCGGGTTTTAATTCATCGCGTTTTACGAACACAAACATACAGTCGTAATCCGGGGCCTTACCGGGGTAAATCCCATAGCCGTCCGTAAAATAGATAAGCCCCTTGAAATTCTCATATTCACCTTCCGCTATCTGAGAATCAATATGATCAAATGCCGGCCTGAAATCGGTACCGCCATACCCTGTCAGCTTTCCCTTTGCGATAAACTCATCGAATTCCTTTTCACCTGTTATCTTTGTATCCGACCTCACTTCACTGTCGCATTGAATGATGTGGACATTTATCTTTCTGGATAAGCTCTCACTGCACTTAAGTATATCATAAGTTTTCTTAAGAAACGACCTGACCGTCGCACCCATGCACGATGCGGATGTGTCGATGACTATCGCAAAATCATGTACCTTCTTCTCATCCTTAAACTCGAGAGGTTCTATAAGGGGCATGTTCCCGTAATGATCAAGACCGTAGGTGTAGTAGATATAATCAAACTCCTCGTCATTTACCGTAAGTTCCTCTCCCATCACACAAAACTGCTCAAGAAGCCGTTTATAATCGTATTTCTTTTTTGTTGTATCAACAAGATTTTTGATAAGGCTTTCCGAACGGCCCGATGCCCTTGAAAACGTACCCAGGTCAGTTTTTATACGCTCGCTTATCTTCTTCCATGCAGCCTCGGATATTTCATAGTCATCAGCTTTCCGCCAGTAGATGTGTCTGTCCTGCGCAAATAATTCCGTCATCTTTAGCTTATCGATTTTCGAGAGCGGGTTTACAAGAAAATATCTGTAAAGATTACCAGCAGTGAGCGACTTAACCTCCTTATTAAGCCCCCGCAGAAGCTGCTTCCTTAAGTTATCATCATGAAGGGAAAATGACGGGACTTCAAGCTCCATTATTATGTTCTCTACTGCTATATCACAGGAAAGATCATAAATCTCATCTTCATATTTATCATAGTTAAAGGAATGATTAAAGATACAATGGAGCAATGAGTGGAAAAGCATGCGCGTGACCGCATTCTCATCGCCAAGATACTGTTTAAGTATAAAAGAACTGTCATAAAAAAAGTGCTCACCGTCGGTCGCGGTACCGAACAGGCCGTCTTTATGCTCCGGAGTGAGACGGCTTAAAGCGACATCCATAAAACGCATATTTACGATCACAGTATCGGAAGACAAACGGATAAGCTGTGATGCTTTTTGTCTGATCTGATCCTCTTTATTAATGATCATATCCCCCTTACGACGTAGGAAAAGCAGATGCCCCATACATCTGCTTCCCGTCATCCTGGTCCTGTCACCTTCAAAAGGTTCCCCTCACCCTTAGAAGGCTTTATTGTATCTGATATCCGCGTTCTTCGAGTTCCTTTTCATACCTCTGCAGTTGTATTGCAAGGACCGAGCCCACGAATAAAATGCCTGATATCACACTTACAGCTATCATGAACGTGCTTGCGTTCACCATATTCCTCAGCAAAGATGCAGTAAGTATAATACCGCTGATCTCGCCGAGCTTCATAAACATTCGTGATGTCATCAATGTAACCCCTTACTAAATGACTTTAAGAAACCCTTCGTATGCTTTCTTTAACATCTCCTCGATCTCACTTTTTTCCATGTCAACACGCTTGCCTGTGACAAGTGTCGCAACACCGTGAGTGAACATCCATACCATGCGGAATACTTCCTTTTTCCGTTCGGCGCTCAACTTCTCGCTGCCCGGAAGTTTCTCAAGCAGCTCATTACAGTCCCCCTGCTGCAGAAACTCATGGATGTCGGAGGTGTCATACTCCTCAATATCCGCAATCAGCTTAAAAAGGTATTTCTCCTTCATTGCGAGTTCGATGTATGCCATTCCCATCGTAAGATATACAGGCTTACCCTTAGTCCTGCTCTTAAGCATATAGTCCGAAAACATTTCAGCGCTCTTGTAAAAAAGATCTTCCTTGAGCATTTCCATGTTCTCATATGCGCGAAAGATGGGCTGTGTCGAACTGTTTAACCGCTGTGCAAGCTTTCTTGCGGTAACATTTTCAAAACCAATCTCCCTGGTCATCTCAAATGCCGCATTAAGCACCATGACCCTGGAAACCTTCTCTTTTGGTGGCATATGTTCCCCTTATCAATCCGCAGGACACCCTCAATCCTACGGAATCCCCCATTTTCCCTGCGATGCATGACATGAATATCCCCGTTATGTATCATGGTTATGCATCTGTGTTATATAACGATGTTATCGTAACATAGCAGTAAACGGCCTGTCAAGGGCAATATTGATTTTTTTATTGATTTATAGAATAAAAATGTATAAACTTGTTTTGGAGTGTAATGAACATTTATCGGGGGAGTCATATATGGAAAATCTTGAGATTCTCACACTATATAAACTTATAATCCTGTATATGCTTGATAAGGTTGACTATTCGCTTACAAAGAATCAACTGTTTGACTTTATGCTCGGAAAAGACTACACGGATTATTTTACGCTTCAGAAGGTAATGAACCAGCTTACCGACGATCAGATGATCGAATCGAAGTTCAGGCGCAATGCCTCACACCTTACCATTACAAAAAAAGGCCTCGAAACAATAGGCCTTCTTAAAAACGATATTTCCGAATCCATAAAAACAGAGATAGATGCTTATCTTAAGGAAAACGAACTGCAGCTTCGCAATGAAGTGTCAATATCTGCCGATTACTACAAAAGCACATCAGGCGAATATGTAGCGGAGCTTGGCGCCAGGGAACGCAATTCGGACCTTCTCAGCATAAAGATCACCATGCCGACCGAAGAAGCCGCATCCGAAATATGCAACAACTGGCACAAGAAGAATCAGGATGTGTACGCTTACCTGATGGAAAACCTACTTTGATCCTTTCAGTTTTTTCATGTGCTCTTTTATCTTAACCTCGTATCCGTTTCCGGTCGGTTTGTAAAATTCCTTACCGTTAAGTTCATAAGGCAGGTACTGTTGGTTAACATAATGACCCGGATAATCGTGCGCATACAGGTACCCCTGTTCACGCTCTTGCCCCGCGGAATCCGCATGCATATTCTGAAGGTGTCTCGGTATCGGATAAGCCTGCCCGTTCTCGACCATCTGCATTGCTTCATTTATCGCAAGGTAGGACGCATTACTCTTCGGTGCGGTTGCCACATAGACCGCCGCCTGCGAAAGAAGGATCCTGGCTTCCGGCATACCGACCCGCTCCACGGCCAGTGATGCAGCCACCGCTACCTGCAATGCCTGCGGATCGGCCATACCCACATCTTCGGACGCACATATCATTATACGTCTCGCAATAAACTTAATATCCTCTCCTGCTTCAAGCATCCGTGCAAGGTAATACACCGCAGCATCGGGATCCGATCCCCGCATCGATTTTATGAAAGCCGAGATCGTATCGTAATGATTATCTCCTGTCTTATCATACTTTATTGCCCGTTTCTGTATGCATTCCTGTACTACCTCAAGGGTTAGATGTATCTTCCCGTCATCCGACCTGTCCGTCGTAAGTATCCCAAGCTCAACCGCGTTAAGCGCAGCCCTTGCATCACCGTTTGCCATATCCGCAAGAAAGCCGGCGGCTTCATCATCTATATCGGCTCCGTATGAACCCATTCCCTTTACTTCATCATAAACGGCGCGTCTTATAAGTTCCCTTATGTCTTCAACCGAAAGGGCTTTGAGTTCGTATATGAGCGAGCGTGACAGAAGGGCCCTGTTGACTTCAAAATACGGGTTCTCCGTGGTGGCCCCGATAAGGATGACAGTGCCGTCCTCAACGAAAGGCAGAAGATAATCCTGCTGCCCCTTGTTAAAACGGTGGATCTCATCGATGAACAATATGGTCTTTTTATCGTACATGGCACGGATCTCTTTAGCCTTCGCCGTTACCTCCTCCATGTCCTTCTTGCCCGCGACCGTTGCGTTAAGCTGAGTAAATTCCGCACCCGTGGTATTTGCGATGACCTTGGCTATAGTGGTCTTTCCGGTACCCGGCGGTCCGTAAAAGATCATCGAGCTTAACTTGTCCGCTTTTATGGCGCGGTATAAAAGCTTATCCTTGCCGATAATATGCTGCTGTCCCACCACCTCATCCAGGGTTGTGGGACGCAGACGTGCCGCAAGGGGCGAATCCTTGCCTTTATTCTGTTCGCTAAAGTATTCAAGTAATTCCATTAAAAAGTATCCTTCAAACTTCGGATCACGAGCTGCTGCTCGAGTTCGTACCCGTTCTGTATTTCGGGTGCGCCGTACTGTAAGTAACGTATATCCGATTTCTTAAGCCGTATCGCCTTTTCGCGCTTACTTGTAAGGTGGAAGTAGTTATCCGAGAATATCGCATCCGCCTGTTTAAGATCAAGTTCAACAAACGCCGCGAAACCGCCTGACATCATCCTTATCACATATTCGTCGACCAGCTCGATCACCGAATATGAGATACTTGACAGATCAAGCGCAAGCCTCTTATAGGGAACAAAGACTTCGGTCTCCGTCTGAACGACGTTATCATCCTCATCTATGAAATTAGCCTCCATGAACACGCGATTCTCAAGTCCCTCAATGTATGGCGTATAATTGATCTCGCACACCTTTACCGCCTCAAACGGTTTGATCTCAACCTCGTACTCAACTTCATGAAGCAGACGGAACTCGAAGGTCTGGAGGCTTATCTTTACGCGGCGTACCTCTATATCCCTTGTCTCGTTCTGAATATAAACGGAAACCTTATTGCCGTCACGAAGGATGGAACCCGCTACAGAAGCATAGAAGTTTCTGGCCATATACTGCAGAGCCTTATACCTGCCGAAATAATCGATGCTCGACCACGAAGCAACAGGCCAGCAGTCATTAAGCTGCCAGTAAAGGGCACCCATGCAGCGTCCCCTGTTCCTCCTGAAATGCTCCACGGCCTTTTTGACCGCAAGTCCCTGCATTACCTGGGTTATGTATAACAGGCTGTCGAAATCCTTGGGATACAGGAATTCCTGTGAAAGATACTGAAGCATCCTGCCGCCTGCGCCCTCGTCCTTCTGGTGACTCTCCATAACTTCGGAAAAAACATTCCTGTCCGATTCCTTTGTAAACGATTTAATGGTCTTAACCGACGGATAGGACTGGAATCCGAATCCCGAACAGAACCGCATGGTGTGATTATTATACTCATCTACCGGTTCAAGGCCATGCCATACACCCCAGTAATGGCAGTCACCGTTGCTTTCATCGTTAGGATTTAAAAATCCGCCTCCGGTCGATGGCGATGACGGCCAGTAGAATGTGGTCGGAGCGTATTCGCTTACAAGGCCCGGGCAGATCTCCTCAAACAGCCTCTGGTAATCGGCACGCAGCTGCTGCGAATGAGAACGCACTTCGTCGCGGCTTACCCATGACCACTCAGCCTCATCGTTTCCGCATATAAGCCCAAGGCAGGCATGATTCCTGATCCTCTTTAAGTTATCTGTTATCTCCGCCTCAACATTTTTGCGGAAATCCTCATTAAGTTCATATAGATTGGATGCGAACATTAAGTCCTGCCATACGATGAGACCGTATTCATCGCACAGATCATAGAATGTATCCGACGGATAGTAACCGCCTCCCCACACCCTTATAGTGTTGAAATTACTCCTCACACATCCCTTAAGGAGATAATCGATCTTTTCTTTTGTAATGAACGAATAAATGGAATCCTCCGGCACATAATCGGCACCCATGGCAAATATCTTGATGCCGTTTACCTTAAAGCAGAATTCCCTGCCCCATTCATCACCGTCACGGCTGATGGTGATCGTACGCAGGCCTATCCTGTATGTCTTTGAATCCCACTGGTTTCCATTCATATCAAGCGCATAAACACTGACGGTATAAAGCGGATGTTCGCCAAAACCGTTTGGCCACCATATCTTGGGACTCTCGATCTCCATGTTCATGCTGCAGTGTCCGTCCGTCATCGTCTCGGTTATGGCAAGTATCCTTCCGTCCGGAGTGATAAGCTCAGCCTGTATAATGAACGGATCCTTCCTGAACACTTCCGCGGACACGTTTATCTCAAGGTTAACACTTTTCCTGTCATGGTGCTGTATTATCTCAACCTCATCAAGCTTTATATAACTGTAGCCTACAAGGTCTATGCTCCTCCAGATACCGCAGTCGGGAAGCTGGGCGGCCCAGTCCCATCCGAACATACAATGGGCCTTTCTTATAAACTGATTCCCGGGCAGGCAGCCGTCGGGAGCAAAATGGACAGATTTGTTAAGACCCGGGCGTATGTTCTCAATGTATTCGAGGGGAGAATCAATCTCAATGGTGATCCGGTTGCCGGCGGGACGCAGATAACCCGTTATATTGAAATAATAGGTCCTGTGCATATTTTCCGTACGGCCTATGGGCATATCGTTTATGTATATCTTTGCAAGTGTATCAATACCCTTACAGCATAAATAAATCCGCTCCTGGGACAAAAGCTCCGGCATTACATCGAATTCACGAGTAAAATAAAAATCACTTCTGAATATCTCCTTTGCCGAATACTCGTTAAGTCCGTAGAACGGATCCTGCAGCCTGTGCTGTATAAGCAGCGCAGACAAAACAGAGCCCGGAACCTTACCTTCAATATAAGCCTCCGAACCCTTCTCATTGATCAACCATGTACCGTTTAATGTCTGGTAAACCATCCCTTCGCCCTCATTACTACCCCTGTATGCCATTGACCGATATAGTCACTCCCCTGGCACACTAAATAAACTCCCTACAATATGAATATAATTGAAGAAATGATATTTTTCAACTACTACATCTGCTACCCAGCCCGGCCAAAACATCAACTGCTATGGTTACGCACAGATATATTACAAAATAGTTAAGATAATCAGCATTATTGGGAGCCATAAGATAGTATGTGGGCGGGAATAAAAGCTGTAACATCCTTAACTGCCTAAGATAAATGAACACAGGACATATCACCAGCATGAGCAGCATAAGTATGGGTATGAATGTCGCAAGGCTTTTTAAGCTGCGTGTTATCTTTCTTATGATGCTGCAGAAACAGCATCCCGACAGGATAAATACAAGCATCAGGATAAGTTCAAGCCATGCCTTTACGGCAAGCCCGGTCGCAAAAAAGGTGACGAGCACCACCAAAGCACAGTCAATAAGCGCAGTCAAAAGGTAAACATGCTCAAATATCCATTTATTTCCAACCGGCATCCATGTAAATATCTCCTTGTCAAGGTCATCCCTGTAATACATGGAAGCTGCCAATCCGCCCAGCAGGACAATAAGCAGAAGAACTCCCTTAAGCGGCGCAAACAGATAATTGCTCCCTCCCCGCAGGGCGTCGGGCTCACCGTCCATATAATCAAACAATTCTCCCGAATTAACATTATTATCATAATACCCGTGAAGGGTGTCATCCGAAACATCCCCAGCTGCGAACTTAAGCTCTATGTAATTCTTAAACAGGGTATAGGAAAGGTCTGAATAAAGCGCGCCGAACAATTCCATCCTTGAAAGCTGAAGCAGCACATTGTCTTCCCTTTCGATCACGGTAACGACCCTTTCGCCTTTCCTTTTTTCATCTTTACCGGTAAGCTTATCGGCATATCCCGACACCCTTAAGCCGTAATCCTTCGGAAATACCCATACGGCATCAATACGGTTATCCTTAAGAGCTTCTATCGCACTGTCCTCATCATCAAACCCGTAAAACAGGAAAACGGATTCCCTGCTTAACAGGCTGTCAATTATTTCTCCCGCTTCGGGAGAGCCGTCGTTTACCAGCGCTATCCTTACTATTCCGCTCTCTCTTTCCGAAACAAGCTTGAGTCCAAATACCATAAGCGGTATAAGGCACAGAATTATGATAAAGCTTTTTTTCTTAAGCAGCCTTTTGTTTAAAAGGAGGAACAGTTTAAGATAATTACTTCTCATACTTAAGCCTCCTGTTCATGATAAATATCGATACCGCAAAAAACAGGACTGCATAAATACCCATCTTTATAAGCGGGCCTCCCGTATCTTTTACAAGCAGGATACGCGAAAGATGTTCATATGCCGCCCCTGCAGGCTGGTACGGCGCCAGTTTCCTGATCATCTCCGGGAAGAAGGAAAGGGGATACAGGCACCCTCCGAGATATGCAAGCAAGACGGAGCATATGAACTGAAGGCTGACGCCCGCGATGAAGTTATCCGCGGCGAGAAACAGCATATACTGCATAGACGCAAACATGATGATGACCGGAATATAACCCGCCACAAAATAGATATAATCCTCAATAAATCCGCTCTCCCATTCGGCTATAACGATACCCGAACCATGAATGGCAAATACCAGGGCACTTATTATGGGAATTATGCACAGGAGCATTACAAGAAGATAAGACAGATATTCGCAAAGCGACTGCCTCACGGTTCCGACACCGCGAGAACGCAGAACCGCATTAAGAGACAGTTCACGCCTTGTATAAACAGGAGAATACGCTATGCCGAAAAGCATTACAAGAAAGATAGTCAGACCGCAGATGTAACCCGCAGCCTGGGAAACGCTGCTGCCCTCATCTATGATCTCGATCGGCTCAAACAGATCATCCCTCCTCATGACAAGGTTTACATAAAATAGATTGATCTCATTGATCGCCGCGCTCCTGTCCGTAATGCCCGCATCATTTAGATAGGAAGACAGACCGTATATGGAATTCTGGGTCTCAAGAAGATAACCCGATATCTGATCGGTAAATTCAATGACAAGGCTTGACAAAAGATCGCGGGATGCATTTGTGGTCACCAGGGTGATCTTTTTGTTTTCGCCTGTCATTATCGAATCAACAAAACCCTCGGGGATCACAGCATACCCGGATATGGCCCCTTTCATGACAAGACGCCGTGCTTCCTCCTCGGTAAGCTCCTCCATTTCGACCGCAAACCTTGACGAATCGAAATGCTTCATGGCAGCAAGCCCGACCGCAAAATACTCGTCATTTGTATTCCCCACAATGCCGACCTTCAGCGGTTCATCGGGATCTGTTATATTGCCTATGCTCTTCATCATGAAAAAAAGGAGTACGATCGCGCCGGATATGACAAGTGCGGTAACGGCAACTGCCGGCAGGGCCTTCACTGCCTTTTTAACCTGAAGCCACAGATATACTAACGTCTTCCTCATCAAAAGTTCCTTATCAGCTTATCAACATTACCGTCATATTCATACGGCACCGATATGCCATTTTTTAATATGTACCATTTATCACACAATTTCAATTCTTCCTCATCGTGTGTGGCAAGCAGGATAATACCTCCGTTCCGCTTATAAGCCGCAAGATAGCCGTTAATGCTCTGCTTGCAGATAAGATCGAGTGCAGCCGAAGGTTCGTCCAGTATGAGGACAGGCGGATGATTGGCAACCGCACATCCTATGGACAGCCTTTTCTTCATACCGCCGGACATTTTCCTTACCGGTACGTTTATATACTCATCGATCCCGAGCAGCTTAAGCGTCCCCTGCTCAAGTTCTCTCTTAAGTCCGTCATTGTCATAAAATATGCGCAGGTTATCACGGGCACTCAGTTCTTCGATAAGAGGTGTCCCCTGAGGCACGTAGCCTATAATCCTTGACATGAGACGCCTGTCCCCGAAAATGTCGTGTCCGTCACAAATAAAACTTCCGGATGTAGGCTTCCTTATACCGGCAAGTACAGACAAAAGAGTGGATTTCCCGCAGCCGTTTCCGCCCAAAATCCCGACGCAGGATCCACTCTCCGCTTCTGCCGATACGTCCGAAAGCACATTCTTCCTTCCGTAATCCTTGGAGATATGCTTAAGTTCGATCTTCATATAACATTCCTTTACAGATCAACAGTTATCAATAGAACATGTCCAGATAATCAATATAATCCGACAGCCGCTGAATATAACTGAAATACCTTGTAATACTCTCGGGAACACCGGCCCTTTCAAGGTTGCCTTCCACCCGGTCAAAATCGGCATCTTCAAGATAGCCCTTAAGATCCGATGCTTTTTCGACCAATATCGCATCATCCGGTATACTTATCTTTGAAGCACCCGTATCCTTGAAAGCATATGTGCATGAAAGAGGCTCCGATTTGGCATCCGCCAGTTTGAAACCAATCTCATATGCCTTCGTATCCTTAGCCTTAACGGATATGACTGCAAGATAATCCTCTATAAGCGAAATCCCGGGATAATCAATATCAAAAGCATCCATTATGTCTCCCGCCTTTATTGATACCTCACCGTTTATCTTCTGCTTATTAAATGACTTATGGTCGAAAGAATTGAGCGTAAAGCCGATCGAATCGATATCCGTTCCGCCCAGTGTGAAATCACCGGAATACATTTCACCGGATTTCCTTCCGCTGCCTTCAACAGTATAACTTTCACCATCTATATCTACATCGATGAGCGCGCCGAACTCCCTTCCGTGGATCGTACGCCCGTATGTAACCGTAACCTCGCCGTCCTCGCCGGCTTCGATCTCCCTTGCTATGACGCGGCCCTTGCTGTCAACATATACCTTCATCTTAGTTCCTGCAAAGTCAGCGAGGATATCCGTAAGGTCATCAACCGCTTTTACAGCCTCCTCCCATGCATCATCCTCATCCATGTCAACGCTTTCCGCAAGTTCCCTTATCACGGATTCGGCGTCCTTATCGTCCTCAAACTCCGAGCTTATGGTTTCTCCGAGTTTCTTTAGATCCCGATAATCAAGTTTCACGGTCAGTACCCAGCATTTCTGTTCTACGCCGCCCATTTCAAGCGATGTCCTGCCGGATCTCTTAACATCGTCTATGTTGTCAAAAACAATATCCGAGTACCTGTTGGCTATTTTTACAAGCTTAGCTGCCTTCGGGAGCTTTCCTATCATATTTGCATATGCGAGCGGATCATCCTTATCAAAGGTTTTGCCGGATTTTTTCGAACCTCCCATAAGCGACTCGACATCGCCCACATTAAACTTAAGATAATCATCGCTCAGCTCGGGGATCCTTAAGTAAACTTCATCATTCTCCGAATCGGTTATGGCATTTAAAGCGATTATCTGTTCCGAACCAAGCGAAAGATTTAAATTTCCGCTGTACAGATCACCGTAGAATGCGGACTTGCCCGTTATGTTTATTTTTTTAAGAAAATCTGCATCTACGCCGAATGCATCAGACATTGCATCGAGTATATCATCGGACATGTTAAGTTCCAGTGACTCTTCCCTGCCCGAAGCCTTATCTTTGCTGCCATCCATTCCCGCCGCTTCAAGCCAGCCGCCAAGCTGTTCCAGATTCTTACGGGCATTCCTTTTCTCGACATAGCTGTAGTAATCAGCCGGTTTATAAAACAGCCGTTTGAATGTATTTGTATTGCAGAAACAGATAAGAAATACCAGGGCCGCGACCGCTATCGCGCCTACTATATAGTACTTCCTTTTCCCTTTATCAACGGGATCATCAACCGATGCAAAGTATTTATCATAATCATCATACGGTGTTTCGGAAGAATCATACGCCGGTTCCTCGGCCGTAATATCGGATGTATTACCGTCACTGCTGCCTGCATCGGTACCAACATCGGCCGGTTCCTCATATCTGGCTCCGCACTTATGACAAAACTTAGATCCGTCCTTTAACTGTATTCCGCATTTGGTGCAATACATAATCAATCCTCCGTCTTATCGGCGTCCTCTTCAGCATCCGTTTCCGCTTCACTTTCCGTTTCCTCTTCGTCGGCGGTATCACTGATATCATCAGCGGCATCATCAGCCGTTTCCGAAACTTCAGACTCATCAGGCTCAGGTGCTGCTTCATCCCTTACTACCCTTATACCGCATTCGATACAGAACTCGGAATCGGGAGCAACATCGGCCCCGCACGCCGGACATTTGGTATATCCCATAAGGCGCTTCCTCTCTTTTTCCATTTCGGCAAGAGCGACCTCACTCTGCTTAAGCTCGAGCACCTTTTCCACTATATCCTTCTTGGGATCACCGTCAGACAGCTCGGTAAGCTTCTTCTCAAGGGTCTTTACCTTCATCCTGCCATACCGGTCATCATAAAACATCTTTCCGAGTTCGGAAAAGAGCTTATCCCTGTCCTTTTCCATATCGCGCAAGGTGCCCTTAATCCTGACCGATTCGGCAAAAGCCCTGGTTTTGTTGACCAAAAGATCATTAGTATCGGATATTTTGTTTTTTATTCCTTCCCATGACATAATCGCAACCCTCCGATCCATATGTAATCATATATTATTAATATATAACTATTCTTCGATATGCTCAAGCCCCTGACTGAGAATACTTATAATATGCCCGTCCGAAAGCGAATAGTATATCGTCTTGCCTTCCCTGCGGTTTTTCACGAGCTTTGCCTGCTTAAGCACACGCAGCTGATGGGATATGGCCGACTGGGTCATCTGAAGTGCCTGCCCGATGTCGCTTACGCACATCTCTCCGCACAGCAGTGTACACAATATCCTTATCCTGGTACAATCTGCAAAAACCTTGAAAAAGTCCGCAAGATCATACAGTTCCTCCTCCGGCGGCACATCCGCCAGCGTCTTTAGCAGGTTGTCACAGTCATGCATATGTTCGCTCATTACACGCTCCAATTCTTCCGTAATCCCTTCGGATAATGGTTCTTAATAACATTCCCGGCCCGTTTGCCCCAGCCGAGGCTGATACCATTATAACATACAAGACACCATCCGCTTTCACCTTCACATGTAAGAGTCATGCCGGATAAATACGATACAGCCTCATCATATGTTATGTTAACTGCATTGCGAACATCGCCCTTCCAAAGCGACATCGCCCATGCATGAGCCGGTTCAAACCTGTTCTTCAAAAACATCCCCAGATGCAGGCCCGGTCTGACTGTCTTAAGTCCGTCAAGCTGCGGACTTCCTTCCGGCACAAGATATAAGTTGTCACCAAAAAACGTAAGGCGCCCTGCTGCCGCATCCGATGTCAAAAATGCCGCATCTGTAAGCATTCCCTCGCAGAATTCCCGAAACTCCCTGATGCGTTCATCACGGGCCGTTCTTTTACGCGCCCTGCCCTGCTGCCCATCCAATGCTTCGGGATAATGAGCCTCCCGCTCCTTATATGTGCCCCTGCTGAGCTTTGCCATAAAATGTCCTTCACCTTTTACCTTGTGGGGAAAAAGCTTTTCCATTTTTATAAGCTCATATTCCGGATGCGCATTAAGAAAACGGGATACACATTCCTCATCCTCCTCCGGCGAAAACGTACAGGTGGAATAAACAAGGATACCGCCGTATCGAAGCGCCCCTGATACATGATCCAGTATCTCATCCTGCCTTTTTGCGCACATCCTTACATTATCAAGGCTCCACTGCTCTATGGCCTGATCGTTTTTTCTGAACATCCCCTCACCGGAACAAGGGGCATCCACCAGTATCCTGTCAAAATAACCGGCAAATACACTTCCGATCCTCTCCGGTGTCTCATTGAGCACCAATGAATTTTTTACGCCCATGCGCTCGATATTCGAAGACAGTATAAGCGCCCTTGAACGAACATATTCATTGGACAAGAGAATGCCTTCTCCGTTAAGCGCGGCCGCTATCTGCGTTGACTTTCCTCCCGGAGCCGCACACATATCCAGCACCCTGTCACCCGGGCATATATCCATAAGACTCACAGGCTTCATCGCGCTTGGCTCCTGTATGTAATAGGCTCCCGCCTCATGCAGGGGGCTCACTCCCGGTCCTATGGGCTTATCCGAATCATCACTTACATCTTTTAACAGAGTATAATAGAACCCATACCGTTCCCACGGTACGGGTTCGCGTTCTATCATAAGCTTTCCCGGGAATTCATTCTCAAGGTCTGTAAGAAACGCAAGAAGCTGCGCCCGGTCCGCCTTAAGCGGATTCAGGCGCAGCGCCTTATATTCCGGTGCTTCCAGACTTTCAATAAAGTCATCGTACTCGTCCTCAAGGAGATCCTTCATCCTTATGCGGTAATCTATCGGAAGCATATACTCTCCTCTTAATTACTAAGCACCCATCCGTCCCTCAAATCGAACAGACTGCAATATACATCCTATAACGTACCTGTTACGGAAGCCCGGAAATACCATC
This sequence comes from Lachnospiraceae bacterium, assembly GCA_017550535.1. Classification (GTDB taxonomy): domain Bacteria; phylum Bacillota; class Clostridia; order Lachnospirales; family Lachnospiraceae; genus UBA2868. Next base: position 60,671 of record JAFZOS010000042.1, on the reverse strand, counting down.
ACCCCTCCGGCCTGATAGTGGGGAACACGGCTATGCCGGAACGGTAATACTGCTCCCTTATTACGCAACGAGGAGACTGTAAAAACAGCCTCCCCTTTCTCACCTCGTTTAACAGGATACACTATATTTAGTTAAAACGCAAGCGCAAAATACAAAATATTGTTGTTATGTATCAGATATCAGAATTTAAGCGGACGGTAGATATGCATATCCTCGCTGTCATCGTCATCCGATGCGGGTCTGCCTCGCTTAACGCTGTCAGGCTTGAAATCCGGAAGTACAGGTGCGGGACCCATGCTCTCAAGCTCCCGGTTCCGTTCGTCCTCAGCCGTCACGCGGTCCGTGTTGCTCATTATCTTCTCGGACAGATCGGATATATCAAAGTTGTCGCTGCTGTCTGATGTATCGCCTTCATCGTCATCAGTAACAAATATCTGTATGTTTTCGCTGCTGTCATACGGAATGCCCCTTCCGCCCCGTGAATCAGTACCATAGCTGAAATCGCCGAGACGTGACTCTTCATAAAAGGCTATGTCGGCAGCGGGTACGTAAGATGCGACCGTAGGCGAAGCTGCATATGTCTCATCTCCCATGTTGTTAAGAGAACCGTCATATACCTTATATCCGCCCTCAAAATAATCCATGGAGATAGTGACTTCCGGGGCAGGCTCATCATCTTTATGTACTTCCCCGGGTTTATCGGCTTCACTGTCTGATGATGCTTCTTCTTCGCTTTCAGCTTCCTCAGCCTCCGGTTTCTCAGCTTCAGGTTCCTCAGTATCAGGCTCCTCAGGTTCCGGTTCCTCCTCATCGGGCTCCTCAGGTTCTTCCTCCTGACTTACCGGAACTTTGATCACCGGTTCTTCATGAACTTCTTCCTCTTCTTTTTCTTCCGCGACAGGTTCTTCCGTAACTTGGGCTTCTTCCTCAGGTTCGGAAGCTTCCGGTTCAGGCTCCTTAACTTCTTCTGATTCCTGAACTCCTTCCGGCTCATTTACAGCCTCATCATCCACATTTTCTTCTACGGCTTCCTCAGCGGGAGTTGCCTCGCCCTTTTCGTAAGCAGACTTCTTTCCGAGTGCAAGACGCTCCTCGAATGAAAGCTGTGAAGGCGCCTCTTCAGGCTCGGGTTTTGCAAGGATCTCCTCCTTCATGCTGTCCATAACGGAATCATCACGTTCAGCCTCGGGCTCATCCTCCGGGATAAATTCGGGCTTATCGGTATCTTTGTAAAAATGATCACGCAGCATGGAAAGATAAGTTGCGAACTCAGCGTTCATCTCATCAAGATCCGGGGTTCCTTCCCTGAATTTGTCCTTTATATATCCGTCGGACATCCAGCCAATGAGCTTAATGATCTTTTTCTGATCCACCGGGCCCGCAAACCTTGACATATCTGCCTTTTTATATATACCTGCATAAGCATTATCGATAACGCCCGCGGATTCATTTATAACCCTTAAAGCGTCGGGATGTGTTTCGAATCTGGCACTGCTTAAGAACTGCTGCATATAAGGATAATTCTTCATCACCTTTGTCTTTGCAAACTCGATCATCCGCTGGATTGAGAAGAAATCCTTCTCATCCTTGCGTACCGTCTGCGTAAGCTCAAGCAGCATGTATTTAATGCTGTAATCGTATACAAACTCATACACGCCCTGTTTGCTGATAAAATAATGGAACAGAAGGCCCTTTGAGATCCCTGCCTCCTTAACTATGACGTCGGTGCTTGCCTTCCTGTATCCGTTTTCGGCAAATACCATAAGAGCCGCATTGATTATAGCGTCCTGTTTTTCCTTCTTAACATCAAAAAACTTCGGATTCATACCCTATACCTTCCTTGTGTACAACCATATTTGACTGATAAAGTCAAACCCCACACTTAGGTTAACATAATCGTAATAATCATGCAACTACACAATATGGTATACGCATGTGCGGATCGTGCTATATTTTGTGTTTTTGAAGGTTCTTTGATATTCTGCAATACGAATTTGTGTGTTGAATTGACTTAGGTGAGATACCTCAGCACCACTGCATATTTCCGTGCTCATGGTCCTTAGGTATTGTTTCCCTAAGCTTTTTTTCGGTCATCATTGGTAACGCACGCTACCGTCTCACAGTTCGCATCCGTGCTCACTGTTCAACTTTCCTCGCCATCCGGGCTCGGAACAGCTGTGTATTGTAAAAAAGCCAAGGGAAACTAATACCTGCGGACAAATCGCATAGAAACACGCAGTCGTGCTGAGGATAAATTCAAGACATGAGATAATTGTATCAGTATAGTATGCTTCTATCCTCATCGGTAAGCTCCCCGATGGGATCATCAAAATCCTCCGGCGGATCCATCTTATCTTCGTAATTTAACACGTATTTCTCCTCGAATACATAACGCCTCATGGGCTTGTCAAAGTAGAATCCCTGGATGAGCCTGATATTCATGTTATCAAGTACGCGCAGCTGCTCCTCGGTCTCGATACCTTCCACGCATATCTTTACGTTAAGGGCATCGGCCAGCTCGCCGACCATTTTGACAAAGGCCTGCGCATACTGATCTATCGAAAGATCCTTTACAAAACTCTGGTCAACCTTGATCACATCGAGCGGTATCTCACGTATATGGCTGAGTGATGAATAACCGGTACCGAAATCGTCAAGCGCTATACGCACACCGAGCTTCTTTATGCTGCCTAAGATCTTCTTCATCCTTTCCATATCGTTTATGGCAAGGCTTTCCGTAACCTCAAGCGTTAAATTCCTCGGATTTATGCCTGTTTCATTGATGATGTTCTCGACAGTTTCGACAACGTCGTTCTGGAGAAGCTGTACAACCGACAGATTAACATTAACCTTATAATAAGGATGCCCGCTCTCATTCCAGTGCTTGCATGCCTGGCAGGCTTCCCTTAATACGTAATTTCCGATCGGGTTGATAAGGCCCAGGTATTCGGCCAGGGGAATGAAGTCACCCGGGGACACAAAACCAAGCTCCGTTGAATTCCACCGTATAAGAGCTTCCGCACCCGTACAAAATCCGCCCTTTTCCGTATCTATGATCGGCTGGTAATAAACCTCAAATTCCTTATAGTTATCGCTGGTGGCATCCCTCATGCTCTTTTCCATATCAAGACGCCTGTTGGATTCGGAATCCTTGCTGTCACTGTAATAAGCCGTCCTGTTCTTGCCGCCCCGCTTGGCCTCATACATTGCGATATCGGCCTTCTTTATGACATCCTGGACCGTATCGCCCTCATCGGGGAAAGTAACGATACCCATACTTGTCGTACAGTAATAGTCCGCGCCCTTTAAGAACCACGGCTTGTTGAAAACTATACGTATCTCTTCAATGATATCGTTAAACTTCCTCATGCTGGTATGAGGGATTATTATAATGAACTCGTCACCGCCCATACGGTAACATGAATTCTCAACTCCGTCTATACGTGACAGGCAATGGGATATCGCCTTTAGCAGGACATCGCCGTACTGATGTCCCAGTCCGTCATTGATATGCTTAAAATCATCAAGATCAAGGTACAATAATGCACCTTTGCTGTGATTCAGCTTGGCGGCCTCGATAAAATGAGCCAGGTCGCGCTCACAGCTCATCCTGTTATACAGGCCTGTCAAAAAGTCATTGTTTGCCTGCTGCTCAATCTTCTGCTGATACAGTTTTTTATCAGTTATGTCAACTATTGAGCACAACAGCACCCTGCGTCCGTCAACCCACCTTATATATGTGGTATTCAGGTCATACCACCTGCGTTTCTGGGGGTATTCCACCTCGTAATACGAAGTGCCGCCGTTGTAATCCTTATCCCTCTCGAACAGCCTCTCAACAGTGCCGTCCTCCATCTCACTCGCAAATGAATTCTTAAACATCCTGTTTGTGAACAGTATCTGTCCGGATTCGATATCCCGTACATATATGGCTGTACCGACATTGTCAAGGATGGATTCGAGCGACTTATATGAACTTGCCAGTGAATTTTTCTGGATACGCTTTTCAAGGATACTCTGCAATATGCGCTCGGCATCTCCGAAGAACTTGATCTCGTCACGGTCCCACATCCTTCCAGGAGAATCATCCGCAAACACAACATACATTGCAACCTGCCTGTTCGGCTTGCTCGTAAATATGGGCAGGGCAACGCAGGACGTAAGATCCAGCGCATTGAGCCAGTCCCTCGCCTCCTGCTCAAGGCGTGTCTTATACGAAACCACCGTAGGCTTATCACCGGCAAGCTTCAGATACTTTAAAAGATCATCCGTCTTTGCCACTCCGTGAAGCGATGATTTCCCTTCCTTAAGAAATTCGCCGAGAACATCCACACCCGTCCCGCTCACATTGGGCCTCAGCACGTATGCATGTGCTATATCCGAGAAATTCCCAACATATCCTACCATCTGATGGCATATATCCTCGAAAACCTCATCACTGTCAAGGAGTGATACTATATCAGTCATAAACTCGGATTTACGGAGTTCATGCAGCATTTCCAGCTCGGCCGACTTGCTCTTTACCGATTCCGCTATGGCATCGACCCTTAAATATGTAGTTGTATATACCTTGGTGGAAAGAAGGCGCAGAAAATCGATCGATCTTAAAAAATCGTCCTCACTGATCGTTGTATGAAAATTAAGCAGAGCCTCAGAATCATTTATGCCGTCTATCACGGCACACACCATCCAGCATATGTCGGGAGCACCATCCACCCTGATGACGATCCCGGCTATACGGACATTTGAAAACCCGGTTTCTTCAATGACCTGCTCTTCCGTAGATGAGCTTAAAAGCCGCTTATATATCTGCGATATCTGTTCCGGTGATATAGCCGCCTTAAGCCTGTCCATCTCGACCCGGTCACCTGACATCCCGGTAAGAGGCTCCCCCTTATCATCGAGAAGATAGAGGAAAAGCCCCGCCATGTCCGCATAGTAATCCTGAAGATTCTGCAGCCACTCGATATCTATATCAAACGTGTGCTCATATGAATTATGAGAGCCTTCCAATATCTGTGTCATCAACGACCTGCCCTTTACTATGATTCGTTCTTTCTTTTTTGTTAAATACCACAATACCGACAGCGGTAGACACTGCCGTATAGATAAATCCCAAGCCGATTATAAGCGGAACGCTCCTCTCAGGACTTGAAGGATACGGTATAAGTGTAAAGCACTGCGAGATTGTATACCTCCTTAAGAACTTAAACACCTGTATACCGGGCGGCTCCTTTGCAAGCCGCAGTATGATCCTTGGTATTACCAGGGTAAGCAGAAAGAAGCCCGCATAAGCCTTGCGTTTATCCTTAAAACAGAAAAGGAACATAGTGGCAAATGCCATGCCCGCAAGGAACAGCGGCATCGCAAGAAACATCTTTGTACAGAACGTCCTTATCGCCTCGGAGCTCAATGACTTGTCATGCATCTGGAAAAGGGATGTGGTGATAACCAGCATCACGAATGTAATGACCAGATAAACAAAGGCCAGAAGTATACCTGATAACAGTTTTGAAACATATGTCTTCGTCCTGCCATGCTTTCCGAGCCTTGGGTATTTTTTTCCAAATACCATATGGGCAATGAAGATGCATGATAAGTACGGTACTATAAAAGACCATGCGGCATATTCCATGATATTATACGCATAGGTACCTTCGTTTGTCCCGTACACAGACCTGAACGCAACAACCGCTATATTTGCAATTATGCAGAGGACTACGACGGCAGCGAAATAAATATAGGCTGATTTACTCCGCAGCGTCGCATCAAAATCCTCAAAGATACTTTTGATCATTATTCCTCAACCGAATAGTTCGGTGCTTCCTTTGTGATATGTATATCGTGAGGATGACTCTCCTTAAGGGAAGCCGCGGAAATCTTAACAAACCTTCCGTTCTCCTTAAGTTCCTCGATGTTTTTGCAGCCGCAGTAACCCATACCGGAGCGAAGGCCGCCGATAAGCTGGAATACCGTATCCTCAACAAGTCCCTTGTATGCGACACGTCCTTCAACGCCCTCGGGAACGAGCTTTTTGGCATCCGTCTGGAAATAACGGTCCTTGCTTCCGTTCTCCATCGCAGATATGGAACCCATACCGCGGTAAACCTTATATTTCCTTCCCTGGAACAGTTCAAATGTTCCGGGGCTCTCATCACAGCCTGCAAAGATACTTCCCATCATACATACATTTGCACCTGCCGCGATCGCTTTGGTCATGTCTCCCGAATACTTGATGCCGCCGTCCGCAATGATAGGGATACCGTAATCCTTTGCCACTTCATAACTGTCCATTACCGCGCTTATCTGAGGTACGCCGATACCGGCAACGACACGGGTCGTACATATCGAGCCCGGTCCTATGCCGACCTTTACTGCGTCAACTCCGGCCTCGATAAGTGCCTTGGTACCCTCACCCGTAGCCACATTGCCGCCGATGAGCGGAAGGTCGGGATAAGCATCCTTTATCATCCTTGCGCATTTAAGCACGTTTTCGGAATGACCGTGTGCGGAATCAAGTACGACAACATCTACCTTGGCCTTAACAAGTGCTTCCACACGCTCAAGCACATTTGCGGTGATACCTACACCTGCGCCGCATAAAAGACGCCCCTGCTCATCCTTTGCGGAAAGCGGGTATTTTATCTGTTTTTCTATATCTTTTATAGTGATAAGGCCCTTTAAATTGAAGTTTTTATCGACAAGGGGAAGCTTTTCCTTACGTGCCTTGGCAAGTATCTGCTTGGCCTCATCAAGCGTGATCCCCTCGGGTGCCGTTATAAGCCCTTCACTGGTCATGCATTCTTTTATTTTCTTGGTGAAATCTGTTTCAAACTTGAGATCGCGATTTGTGATTATGCCTACGAGCTTCCTTCCCTCGGTAACGGGAACCCCCGATATCCTGAACTTAGCCATAAGTTCGTCGGCATCCTTAAGTGTATGCTCAGGTGATAATGAAAATGGATCTGTAATGACTCCGTTCTCGGAACGCTTGACCTTGTCAACCTCATCAGCCTGTTCCTCGATGGACATGTTCTTATGGATGATGCCTATGCCGCCCTGCCTGGCCATCGCAATAGCCATTCGATGCTCTGTAACGGTATCCATTCCGGCACTCATCATGGGAATGTTTAACCTGATGCTTTTCGTTAAATACGTCGATACATCCACCTGGTTGGCGATCACATTTGAGTAGCCCGGAATAAGGAGCACATCATCAAATGTAATGCCTTCTGCAACTATCTGACCCATCTTTCACTACCTCCGTTTCTATATAGTATTTTTGAATATTTAATTAAATATATATTATAATAAGTACCGTTGTCAACGGCTATATCTCAACGACTTTTCGGGGATACAGGTTCTTTATCGCCTTAAGAAGTTCCTCGTTCGGTTCAAGCCCGATAAGTTCCTCCGTCGACTGGTCCTTATACACCAAAACCCACACCTTCGCATCAGGCTGACGGGACGAATAATCGGATACCTTTACTTTCCTTGCCTTATAAGAATCAAGCTGATGGGAATTGATCGGACATATGAATTCCATCTTGGAAAGATCGATCGTCCTTATTTTTTTACGTTTCTGTTTGCTCATGATCTTATCGATCGATATCTCACGATCAAGATACAGGTATTCATATTCGAGGTCAAAATTCGGGACCACAAAATACACCAAAAGTCCAAAGATGACAAGCGGAACAATAAATATGAAGTTCCAGGACACTGCCGCAACAAGGGACACACCGGTCAGTAAATAGATAAGATACTTAAGGACCCCGAGTAACGGAGAACCTTTTTTTGCTACCATGCATTCAACATATGATTCGTTCATTTACTGCCTCCGTAAAAGAAATTGTATAAGAATCAGTATACCAAAATCACCGGCAAAAATCCATTTTTATGATATATAAAAGAAACAGTGTTCCAAGCAGGGATATAACCGCACATATCCTGAAAGCGGGGTGCATTTTAAAGACAACATCTATGACCTGCGGTTCATCACTCTTTGTAAGATCGATAAGTATACGGTTGTGATCGCTCATTTTTATCAAGAGTTCATTTCCCGCAGCGTCATATGCATGATATCCCACATATTTGAAAAGCGGAAATTCTATATAGTTCCCTTCGGAAGAGCATTTATATTCATAATGAATCGATGTTCCGTTTTTTATATATGAAATATTCTCAACGCTGTCCCAGTCTCCGCAGTTGGGAACACTGGACTCGTAATAATCCATCTCGGTTCCGGGCGGAAGGTAACCCAGCTGCCTGTAGTATATGTCGCCCGTCATACGATCAAACACGCATACATCGCAATAGCTTATCTGGTAATATGCCGTATGAAGTCCAAGATAAATGAATACAAGCAGAACCGCTGACGTTATATAAGTCAGATTTTTCTTAGCACTACCGGAAATGCTTTTATACAGCATCGCTCCGCCAAGACAGAGCGCAGGCATTCCCGCAAGCCTGAACCGTTCAGCAAACTGGAACATATTAAGCAGACCGTAAATACGGGGAAATGAAGCGATTATCTTCCACGGGAACAGCCTTGTGGACAATACAAACAGGAGCCACCCTGCGGCAAGCAGGAACCTGCCATATATATATCTGTATCCTCCGCGTTCATCATCCGTCCTGCCTTTCCTGCTGCAAAACAGCATTATCACGCATATAACAAACAGCAGGATATGATAAATGCCGTTTTCGCAGACAAAATCCTCATAAAGCGTATGTATGCACTGCAGAAAATCCAGGCTCATCTTTGAGAGATTTATTCCCTTATTGTTATAGTAAACAAACGGAACAATGGTAGACATGCCAAGTATCAAAAACAAACCGACAGCCTTTAGAAGTGAAACTGCGATACCTAAGATCCTTTCTTTAAAGCTGTGCTTTATAAGTATTACAACTGCACAGAAAACCGCGGTCCCAAAACATATCACTATGGCCAGAACAAACGAAAGGATATGCGAACACAAAAAGCCGGCCATACTTAAGGCTATAAGATACCATTTTTCCCCATTTTCAAAGAAAACATCATAAAGCCCCACAAATAACGGTGCAAAGAACAGCATTGATATCCCCATACCAAACGCCTGGCCTCCGCCGTACATAACATATATCCTGTAGGGCACAAAACAATACACTATTGCAGAGATAAGTGAAGCCCTGACAGACCGCGTAAAGTACTTTGCACAAAAATACATGCTAAGGATAGCTGCGGCATTAATGATAAACAGCATTGTGCCCTGTGACGTGATCAAAGACACTCCGAATTTTCGCAATAAAGCCGGCAGGTACAAAAACTTATCCGGATATATGCAGCTTAATTCACCGTAATCATTGCAATAATTGTCATAGATGATAGTCGGGAACCTTCGGGCAGAGATCGCGGTACTGATACCGTCCACTCTCATAAGATGCGGCCTGGTATCCACACCCATCCAGATATAGTCATAAAATATGGGAAAAGACGCAACAACGGAAAGGACCGCCATTATACCTGCCGCAAACCACTGTTCCCTGTCAAAGCTTAACCTTTTGTAAAAGAATGCGATCACAAGCGGGATCAGGACCCCAAAAAGCACGGTCAGGAACATAAAATACTCATAATCCGTGAGCAAAGGCTTATCGGACGATATCCTGATCGAATCTATCCTGAGCTCGCCCGAACCCTTATAAATAAGCCATATCCTGAATTTGTCCGATGCAGGCCACAATGAAAACCGTTCCGTTATCTCACTGACGCCCTCGGGCATGCTTACGTATTTATCACAGTTACTGTTTCCGGCATAATGGAGTTCATTGGTACCCGATGAATGATAGCTTACGGTAAGCGTATAATCCCCGCTCAATAACTGTGTGCCGGGCGTTGCCGAGAACACGCCGCTAAAACCCGAACTCTCGTCAACAAAAAGACTTCCCGCTTCATCAATGCACCCTGCATCAACGGAGAAATCCGTAAAATCATATGAATACTCATACTCCGTATGTCTCATCCGGTTGAAATATATAAGCAAAAGGATGAATGCGATAATATATATGAACGCGCAAACATAAACGACTTTTTTCTTCATCATAAGGATAATTTTAACAAAACACCGTCAATCTCACAAGGGGAATAAGCTCATCACATACGCAAAGGCTATTTGACATTGACTCTCCTTTCTTTTACACTGTAATAGCCATCTTTTTTCAGGGGGAACGATTTGAAAACAGGAATTATAACCTTTCATTTTGTGAATAATTTCGGCGGCGCTCTCCAGTGCTATGCACTGCAGCGGACGATCAGGGAAAAATGCGGCAGTGAGGTCACGGTTATCGATTACCGCAACTGGTTTATAAGGTTTACCGATTTTGTCAGGATGTTTCCGGTAAGCGGAAACAGGAAAGAGATCCTGGCCGGTTTGAAAACATTCCGCCAGCGCATAGGCCGAAGGAACAGGTTTAAGAAGTTCAACCATTCAAACATGACCCTGTCAAGGCCATATTATCTGAACCGCTCAGTATCCGATGACGAACTTTTATGTGACAGGTATATCTGCGGAAGTGACCAGATATGGAATCCCATTCTTACGGGCGGATTCATACCTGCGTATTTTTTGAGTTTTGTAAAAGATACAAATGCCAAGGCATCATATGCGCCGAGCTTCGGAACCGGCAGATGGCGCTCATTCATGTTCCTTCCCGTGCGTAAGTATATAAAGTCCCTTCGATGCATTTCCATAAGGGAAGCCGAGGGCAAAACCATGATAAAGAAGCTCACCGGCAGGAACGCCGAACAGCTTATAGATCCGACTTTTCTTTTAACAAAAGAACAATGGAGCGAGGTTGCAACGATACCTCCGTACGCCGAAAAGGATAAGTATATACTGCTGTATATAATGCAGAAAGATGATACAGTCTATTCATATGTGCGGGAGATAAAAAACAAGCTCAATCTCCCGGTAATAGAGATAAGCCGTTACGGATACAGGCCGGACTTCGTGGATAAAACCATAATCGATGTGGGTCCATCGGAATTTCTCGGGCTGTTTATGAATGCCGGTTTTATCTGTACCAATTCATATCACGGGCTTGTTTTTTCGCTTGTGTTTGAGAAGGAATTCTGCCTTGTTCCCAGCAAAAAATTCCGCGGCCGCATTTACAACCTGTTAAAGCTTCTGGATATATACATCCAGCCGAGCCTTGATACAGAGGAGGAACTTAAGGCAAAGTTTGACAGGAAACATGTTGATAACGTTATCGGCGAAGAAACAAAACGTTCACTTAAATACCTTAATGATTTCATCAACGGACAGGATTGATCGTCTGGGCTGTCAGGTTCCGGTTATCGAATCCAGCACATCGAAATAATCTTCAAATGTTTTCCTGCAGCACATCGGGTTTAATATGCTTACATCCGGGATCCTCAGGCCGGCCAGTGAAAAAGCCATTGCCATGCGGTGATCTTCATATGTTTCTATGTCTGCCCCGTGCATCGGTGCGGGCTCAATACATATCCCCGTATAGTCTTCGATCGCACTACAAGCGCATCCGAGCCTGTTAAGTTCGGTTATGATCGCATTTAACCTGTCCGATTCCTGAAGGCGTATATGTCCTATACCATGGATATAGCTCGGTGAACCGGCAAAGGCCGCAAGAACTGCCATCGTCATTGTCTGATCCGAGAAATCCTGCATATTTATATCGATACCGTCATATTTTCCGCTTACAGGCGGAATAACCGTAATGCCCTCCCACGGTTCCTCTACCGTACAGCCAAGCATCTTAAGGCATTCAACAAACTTTATATCTCCCTGCATTGAATCCGCATGCACGTTTTTAACACATATCGTTTTATTGCAGAGCGGCGACATCGCATAGAAATAGCAGGCAGCGGAAACATCAGGCTCAACCGTATAGCCCGAAGGATTTCGGGGGCACCCTCCGTTAACGGTTATCACATCACCGCTTCTTTCATATCCGAATCCGAACTGTTCCATCATCTTAAGCGTAATACCAATATATGACCCGTTTGTCCTGTTTCCCGTAAGGTTGACCTTAAGCCCGTTATCAAGGAGTGGCGCTGCCATAAGTATGGCGCTTGCAAACTGCGAACTCAGATCGGTGTCTATGCTAAGCCCGGATGCAGATACTCCCCCGGATGAAAGGCCGAAAGGGAAATGTCCCTCCTCACCGCTGCATGTTATGTTAACCCCCACCGTCCTGAGTGTGCTTATCAGCGGCTCCATCGGCCGCCTGCACATCTGGGGTGAAGCATCAAGCCGGTAACTTCCCCCTGCAAAAGCCAGAAAAACGGTTAAAAAACGGGCTGCCGTCCCCGCGCTTCCCACATTTACACAGGCCTGCCGGTTTGGTATCTTTCCTCCCGTTCCGTTGATCGTCACCGTTCTGTTATCTTCATCAACGGCAAGTTCAAAGCCGAGTTCCTTAAGGCACGATAAAAATGCCCTTGAATCGTCACTGAACAAAACTCCTTTAAGCGTGCAGCGTCCCGTACACATTGCCGCAAGCAGCAGCGCACGGTTTGTGATACTCTTTGAGCCCGGTACTTCAACTTTGAACGATCCTAAGTTTTTAAGCGGTTTTACTTTGTATTTTTCCATGGCATGATCAATCGATCGAATATTTTCCCAGCGTCTTGTCAAGCAGCGTATCATATACATAGAAGCTGATCCCGCTGCCCGGCATTGTGCATGTTTCATAACCGGTCATATTCTGATAATTAAAAGATCCGTTGCTCTTAACATAAGTAAACGCATGGTCTTCGTCTTTATCGTACTGCCGGTAAAACAGCAGTTTCCGGTTGCCGTCATTTATACCCGCCTTGAAACTGAGTTCATATGACGTAAAGATACAGTTTCCCTTGTTAAGTATAAATCCTCCGTGACTTGTGAGCATCTCTTCACTAAGTCCCAGCGGCTTTAGCAGAAAAAGGAGCGATTTTTCAGACAGTCCTTCATACCCGGGCTCGACAGTACAGAAGATCACGTAATTGCTGTTGTCAAGAAGCTTAAGATACTCCTGTGCATCTTCACCCGCCATAGCCTGTTTCAGCTTATAATCCCATGTATCCTGGCGCTGGCGCGCCGCATCGTTATTCCATGATATATACCGCGGATCGCCACGGTGATCCGGCAGGCCGTAATTATCTTTAAGAAAACGTCCTATATATCTGCTAAGCTTTTCATTTCCGCTCCTGTTAAGATGCAGCACTTCCGCAAAATCATTTTCAAAATCAAATCCCATTTCATCATAAAGCTTATTTCCGTCAAGATACGGGATACCGTATTCATCGGCTATGTCAAATATCGTATTATACTTGGCCTGTTCCTCTGCCGTCACTATATAAGGCGATGAGAACAACAGCAGTGGCACACCCTCCCGCTTAACGTATTCAATTATCATACGAAGGTATTTTTCTTCCTTTTCCGACAGCTCACCCCGCTCGGTAACGCCCGAAATATCGGGACGCTCAAACGCAACCGTCGTCTCCCTGGGATCAAAACCCTTATAGTCGGCAGAGTCATCATAGTTTATAAAATCCTCTTCGGTAAGCTCGACATAACGCCCGTGCGTCGAATTAAGGGGTATCAAAAGCCGCCCGAAAGACTGGGGCAGCGAACTTGCCTTAATTGCCCCATACCGGTTATTGTTACGCTTTATCCCGTAGGTATTTGTTATGAACCAGTTCTCGGGCTGGTAGTCTATCGGTCGTATACCGGGAGTTGTGATGTCAAGGATGATGACCTTCGGAACCTGCGACTTCATGGCCTCCCTTATGTAGTAATAACTGTTCCAGAACGGCTGCTCCGCTCCTGCCAGGTCGAAACCCGAAATACCGTACTCATCCCACAGGACGCCGGTATTTATATGGCAAAAGATGTGAGAACTCCCCACAAACAATGCATCGACCGAACCGGCCGGCTGCTTATAATACGCCTGCATCTGCACTATGCCGTCCTCGGATTTTAACAGCAATATCCTGTCAAGCACAAAATACACCGACACAAATGCTGCCAATGCGATGATGAACCTTATAAAACATTCTGCGAACCTTTTCTTACTCACGCGTTTAAACATTTTAAAACCTTCCGTATATGAAATCCGAGGCATCATAAGACGTACCGTAATAACCCCAGCATATGATCATTATAAAAAGTACGATGAACACCAAAAGCCTGAACAGATAGTTCTGCTTAAACAGAAAAGCACGAACACCGTTCATCTGTTCACAGCCTTCGCTGTTTTCCTTAAGACAGCTTAATCGCTGTTCCATCATTGATACCGCAAGCAACAGGAGCAGCGAAAACAGCAGGATAAAAAATTCCTTTTCCTTTAGTCCCAGCGAATAAAGCGAACGGTCAAAGAATATCCAGGGATTAAATACCGAAAAGGCATTTTTCCACATCTTAAACCCATATGATAATGATTCTGCCCTGAAAAAAGACAACCCGAATATGAACAAAATAAACGTCCTAAACCTCTTAAACAAGGTATAGCTGAAGGCTTCCGTGTTTATCTTAAAAAGGAGAATCAGACGGGCGAAGATTGGTTGACATAACTCGGATATGATTATAACGATCCCCATGTATATTCCGACGCCGAAGATATAATTCCAGCCGCCGCCATGCCACAGGCCTATAAGGAACCATGATATCAACAGCCCAAGATACTGGGGGATATTGCATTTGCGCACATAGTCCCTGCCGAACTTATTCTTACAGAACTTACGAAGTTTCCTGAAGGCTTCCGTCTGCTGAACGGCGTAGAAAACGTATGACTTTAACCAGGCGCCGAGGGTGATGTGCCAACGCCGCCAGAACTGAGCGAGCGAAGTTGAATAAAACGGATTATTGAAATTCTCCGGAAGAGGGATTCCAAGGAGCTCGGAAAAGCCAAGCACAATATCCATAAGTCCGGAAAAATCAGTGTACAGCTGAAGAGCAAAACAAGCGGCCGCAAAACCGATATAAAATCCGGGATAGATCTCATAATGATCATATATTTCATTTACCATAACCGCGAGCCGCTCCGATATGACAAGCTTTTTGAATATGCCCCATATTATCCTTTCAAGCCCGCTTATAAAACGGATATAGCTGAAATAATGCCGCTCACCCCATAACGATCCTTCCATCTGCTCATACTGCACGATGGGACCCGAAGTCATCTGCGGAAAATACGAGGCAAACAAAGCAAATTTTCCGGGATTTTTCTGGACATTTATCCTGCCCCAGTAAACATCCGTCATATATCCTATTACGATCAGAGAAAAATAGGATATCCTGGGAGGACATAAACGGCCGATCAGATTAAGTAAGCCGTCTGCCGCCGCTGTGTCCATATTATTTGAAAACAGTCCCGCGATCCATGACCATATGTCAATAAAGAAACCGGAATACTTCATGACAGCAAGAAACATGACGTCAAAGATGAGTATGAGCCTGAAAACAGCCCTGGGATGGGAATTGTCCTCCGTTATCCGAAGAGATGCCAGATAGTTCAGGACAAGGAATCCAAGAAAGACAGCGCACTGCAATACAGACGCATTAACATAATAGAAAAAGAAGCCCGCAACAAGAAGCCACATCCACTGCAGTTTTGCGGGCAGGATATAATATACGGCGAGCACTATTAAAAAGAACGCAAAGAATTCAACAGAGATAAGGGTCATATTTTATCCTTTTTTTCATAAGCCCGTCAGCATTTTAAGTAACTTTAATGCATTGTCGGTGTTTGTACAGCAGGATGCAAGCGCAAATACCGGCCTCTTTCCTAAAGCCTTCTGTGTTGCGAATACTCCCAGCGAATTCATATAATCCGAATCATCAAGGTAAAAACCCGCCGGATATGTTGATACCGGTTTAAGTTCGCCGTTTTTATCCTCTTCGTAAACCGTTGCATAATACATCTCATATCCGGAATCCAGGAGCCGCTGCTGAAGGTCCGGCGGTATCACTTCACTTATATCAGCAAATGCATCAAGATTTCCATAGGTATCAACCAGGCTGTCCGGCCCAAGTATAACATCGATCGAACCCGCCGCGAACAGTGCCATCAGCTTCTGCATATTTGCTACAGTCATCTGATCCGTACCGCTTTCCGATATAAGAAAGGCCGTGTCAAATGATATGTTGTATGCCCGGGTATCAACACCAGCATACTTAACGTAATCATCCTGCAGCGGATTATCGTCCCTGTATGCCATATCCGAATTCAGGAGCACAACATCGAGGTAAACGGGACGCTTGTTCATACGCAAGTCACGTATGAATACACAGACAAAAACTACGGCTGCAATGACTCCTATTATATGGAACTTATAATACTCCCATATATAGGCTGCCTTTTTCTTAAAGGTCATGTCTTTAAGCTTTACGGTTTCACGATTTATCTCATCCTTAAGAGCCATGTCATTCCCCGTTTCCGATCCTGCTCTCAATAATATACCTGGGGCGCTCCTTCACTTCAAGATATATCTTGCCAATATACTGTCCCACGACTCCTATCGAAAACAGCACAAGACCGCCTATGAACCATAAGGATAACACTATTGAAGTCCATCCGCTCACGACATTGCCCGTAACGTATGAATGAAGAGCATATATTGCGAATGCGATAGCAAGGATGATCATTAACACACCCGTACCCATGATATACGACATCGGCTTTATACTGAAAGAAGTAATGCCGTCAAGCGCGAATGCAAGCATCTTTCCGAAAGGATACTTCGACTTGCCGGCCGTCCTCTCCTTACGCTCATAATATACGCAATCAGTCTTAAATCCGATAGTCGGCACTATACCCCTCAGGAAAAGATTCCTTTCCTTAAACTGTGCCAGTCCGTCAAGCGAACGTGCGCTCATCAGCCTGAAATCGGCATGGTTGTACACGCTTTTCGCCCCCATATGCTTCATCAGATTATAGAAGCCCTGTGCGGTGAAACGTTTGAAAAAGGAATCGGTCTTACGTGAACTGCGGACACCGTATACTATATCGCAGCCTCCTTCATACTTTAGGATCATATCCTTTATAACGGATATATCATCCTGAAGATCCGCATCTATGGATATTGCTGCATCAATTTCATCCTTAACCGTCATAAGACCCGCAAGAAGGGCGTTCTGATGTCCCACATTAGCAGCAAGCTTAAGTCCCTGAACATTTTCATTCTCAGATGCATATCTGTTTATAAACTTCCATGTATCGTCACTGCTTCCATCATCAACAAACATGATATAGCTGTCTTTTGAGATGACTCCGTCGTTTGACAGTGAGCTTAAAAGCCCTGTAAGTTTTTCACATGTATCGGCAAGTACCTCCTGCTCATTAAAGCACGGTACTACTATCGCAAGAGAGATCATGATCTATTCCTCCAAAAAACAGGCAAAACCGGCATACTGCTTATCAGTTTCCTGTTGACCGCAACCCTTAGTGCATATTTGATTATAACATATATAAGCCATATACCGCCTGTAAATATCGAAAGTATAAATGTAAATGTGTATATCTTTTTAACTCTGTATTTAAGATGCAGTTCCTGTACTTCATCCGAGCATGTAAGGTAAACCCTTACCCGGTTATGATCGCCCTTTTCCACCTTGAGGGGCGCTCCGTTCTGATCATAAGCATAGTATCCGTCATAATAAAATTCCGGAAACTCCATATACTGACCGTCTGCCTTTGATCTATATGTACAGTCAATACGCGTGTATACCTTTTCGTATGAATATGCCTCAATAAGATCATAATCCGAGAACGTGCCCGTATCGGTTTCATACCATTCGGTAAGCGTTCCCTCCGGAAGATAATCCTCCATGAGCGTGTTTATCTCTCCTACCTGCGGACTGTAAAAGAGTTTTGGCGTACTGTAAAACAGACGAAAATCCAAAAATACTCCAAGCAGCAGCGAAACCGTTATTACACCCATTGCAGCACGGTGCAGATGATCCCCCCGCCCCCTGGAACAGAATGCCGCCTCGGCAGCCGCAAATGCAACAGGCGGCACGGCCATTATATGAAAACGCCTGGGATACTGCATCATACCCAGAAAAGAATCAACAACGGGAATTTTCCCAAACAGTTTCCATGGGAAAAACGGAGTTCCGATGATCAAGAAAACAAATCCCGTTACAAATATCATCCTTGAAAAACGCTTTAGAGCACCTTTTGCATATACGACCACAACAGAGCTTATCATGACAGCAAATGCTATTACATTCTGCATCTCCTTCGTCATGTTTACACCTGTATGATAAAAATCCACCCAATTAAGTGCGGCCTTATTCCAAGCCGTAAAATAAAACCCTGCAAACGGCAGCAGAGTCCCTGCCGACAGAACCATAAACATCACGGCAGCTTTTATAAGCGCCGTAAAAACTTTCCTGTTCATTAATGCCTTTATATGGCCCGCAATATAAATAAACATAAGTATTACGGAGAGCGCAAAGCTAAGCACATGACAGCTTGCTATGCCCCACAATCCGACGGCAATGAATTTCCAGCTTGACCCCTCCTCCTTCATTACATCATAAAATCCAACGATCAGTATAGGGATGAAAATGAGAGCCGTCCCCATCCCCGCTCCCGCACCGAGATTCGTCATAACAAACAGCCTGAACGGCTCGATAAGATAGATCACCGCTGCCAAAATGCCCCGTTTCATCGAATGCAGAAGCCTTTTTGCGCTCGCCGCCACCACGATCGCCGTGGCAAAGTTAACCAATATCATATAGATATTATAAGCGACAGGTATCGAGACACCAAGCAGACGCAATGCCGCGGGAAAATACAAAAACAGGCTCGGTTGAAGGATAACCATTTCCCCATATTGATTTGCATAATTCGGGCCTATGATGACCGGCAGCTGCTTATCCCTTAACCCCTGAACAATTGCTTCTATCCTCTTAAAAACTCCCTGCGTATCGATCTCATACCTTGTACCTGTTGAGCAATACGGTATACTAACCAAAATAAGCGTAAATAATAAAAGAGCCACATAAGACAGTTCGTCTTTTCCAAGCTTAAGCCTGTTAAAGACCAGTATGTAAACACATATGGAGATGGCAAGTATCGCCGCGATGATAATAAAGGCATATATATCCGTATTTATACCTGTCTCCGATATAATGCAAACCCTGCTCACAGCCAGTTCACCGGCTCCCGTCTGAAAGAACTTAAGCCTGCCTTTGTCTGTACCTATGGGCAATATCAGTTTTTCATCTGTAAGCGTATTATCCGTACCACCGGTAATCGGAAGTTCTATATTATATGTACAGTTATTGTTTCCCTGCACGAGCACCCTTGCTTCGGCAGTCGACGAATATGTGACCTCAATGCGGTAATTTCCTGACGGCAGTATAAAAGGCTGTGTATCAAAAACAAAATCGTCGGATGATCCGTGTGAGCAGATCACACCGTCTATGATTTCCGCCGTTTTTAATTCAAATTCATTCAGACTAAATACAACAGCTTTGTTTTTATCCCGTATATTTAAACAGTAAAATGCCACACATACAAAAATAAGGCATATTATAAATATGCCTATAATCTTTTGTTTATTACTCAGGCTGTATATTTTATCATCACCGTTCATAGAATCCCTCGATGAGATCTATCACTTCATTGACTTCATCCTCACTTATCCCATAGAACATAGGAAGCCGCAACAGGCGTTCGCTTTCCTTTGTGG
This sequence comes from Lachnospiraceae bacterium, assembly GCA_017550535.1. Classification (GTDB taxonomy): domain Bacteria; phylum Bacillota; class Clostridia; order Lachnospirales; family Lachnospiraceae; genus UBA2868. The sequence continues at coordinate 40,972 of JAFZOS010000042.1, read as the reverse complement.
TATATTCATCCTCACCGTGGAAACGGCCAAATTTAGTTCCCGCAGGCGCGGTATGGAGCGGAATATAGTGGAACACGGCTCCTATTTCCTTCTCTTTAAGGAATGCTAAAAGCCTGCTCCTCTCTTCCAAATCTTTACACTTAATATAAAAGATATGGGCATTATGAGTACACTCGTCCGGAATGCAAGGAAGTTCGATGTATTCCTTATCGGCAAGTCCTTTAAGGCCGGCATAATACTGATCCCAGGCCCTCATCCTGTTTTGCATTATTTTATCAACGCATTGGAGCTGCCCCCATAAGTATGCTGCGTTAAGCTCGCTCGGCAGATAAGACGAACCGACATCTACCCATGTGTACTTATCTATCTCACCCCTGAAGAACTTGCTTCTGTTCGTTCCTTTTTCACGGATGATCTCGGCGCGCTCGATATTTTCCTCGTCACGGATGAACAACGCTCCGCCCTCACCCATGCTTAAATTCTTCGTTTCATGAAAACTTATGCAGCCGTAATCGCCTATCGTACCGCAGTACTTATCCTTATACTTACTTGTTATCGCCTGTGCCGCATCCTCGATCACCTTAAGATCATGACGCCTTGCAATGTCCATGATCACATCCATCTCACAGGAAACGCCGGCATAATGGATAGGCATTATCGCCTTTGTCCTGTCGGTAACGGCATCCTCTATCTTTTTTTCGTCTATGTTCATCGTATCGGGCCGGATATCAACAAAAACGGGAACCCCGCCCCTTAGTACCACAGAATCCGCAGCCGACACAAAGGCAAACGAAGGCATTATCACTTCATCACCTTCGCCCACGTCGGAAAGCAGGACTGCCATTTCGGTTGCATGAGTGCATGATGTTGTAAGCAGGGCCTTGCATGTGCCCAACTCATCTTCAAACCACTTATTGCACTTTTTGGTGAAGTCACCGTCACCGCAAAGCTTGCGGCGCTTTATTACCTGTTCTATGTACTTAAGCTCATCCCCCACATACGGAGGCAGATTAAATGTCAGCATAATAAATTCCCTATTTATAAAATCAACCCGGATTACACCGATACATTTTAAACTAATAGCATGAACAAATCAACTTGGATATATCTTTTGGTGTTTCTGCGGTCATAAACGGATAACTGTTTTCAGGCGAAAACCCAAAGCCGTATGTAACTCCTATGAAGTCCACTCCTGCCTCCAGGGCACCTGCCCGATCGTATTCACTGTCGCCTATCATAACAGCAGACGGTTGTTCCATGAGCATAACCGCCTTTCTGATCGTATCGGCCTTTGTCATTGATTCTGCCTCATTCATGCCGATAATAACCTCAAAATATCTATCCAGATCATGAAGCTTCAGAATCTTTTCCGCTATCCTCTGCTGCTTAAGCGTCGCCACCGCCAGTTTTACTCCGGCTTCCCTTAACGTATCCAGGGCTCCCGGTATCTCCGCGTAAACCTCGGCCTCATATATAGCCCTTTCCATTCCATATTGCCGATGCGCTTTTGTGGCCCGCAGCGCATCTTCCTCGGATAAGCCGTGAAATTTCGCATACATTTTGCTCGGCGGCGGTCCCAGAAATTCTTTTAACAGCTCATCATCAATAGGATCAAGCCCCAATGACTTTTCCGCAAACCTTACGCTGCCAAAAATACCCGGGGACGTATCCAGTAATGTTCCGTCAAGATCAAAGATCGCTGCGCCGTATCTGTTATCTTTCATAAATCTCTCCCGCAAAACCAAACCTATCTGCTATAGATCGAATCGCCTATAAAAGATATGTTCAGCCTCGTCTTAAGCTGTTCGATCCGCTTTTTTATCGCTGTGTTCATATCGATCAGCCTTTCTTCATCAAAAAGCGTATCCATTTCAGAATTAACGAAGTTCTTCTCACCGTGTGTCTGAAAACCGTCAAACCCCGCCAAAACGACCTCACCTGCCTCAAGCCTTTCAAGCAGGTTAAGACACATCAGACCCGCATTATCCATTACATCATGATTCTCATTCAGATAATCCGAATAATTGATAACAAAATATCTTTCATCCTTTTCATGCAGGATATTGGAAGTCAAAACAATGGGTATACCGTCCGCATCACCCGGATTAAGGCTCTGGAACCTCCTCATATTACTTATAAACAGCATATCCGGTTTTATGGGCTTATAAATTGTATTAATGGAAATAAGGAAAAATCCCTTATTGCGATAATCCTCGATAACCGTTTTGTTTTCCTGAAGCGATTTCCCCGGTGCCATGAGTACTATCTTTTTCCCGCATAACATGCACTTAAGTTCATCTATTTCCTGAGAATCCTCCACATTGCATTCCATAAACTCCCGATATACCTGCTGGATATACTGTTTATCATAAAGCGAACATTTTTCCGGTGATAACCCCTTAAGTATAAGGTTTATCGACTGCATATTAAGAGTCTGCAGGTTAAGAAGATATGACGCATAATTCGGGTGACATCCGACAACCGCAGCGATATAATAAGCCGCATCGTATCCCCACTTGTAACTGCTTTGCAAAGGCCTTATATAACCGTCGATGATCTTCATCAATTCAATCTGACTATAGTTGCAGTCATAATTTATATTCAAAAACTGAGTTATCAGCTCTGTATTAAGGTTACCTGCTCCCCTGCCCATACCCAGTACCGATGCATCAATTATTATCTTCCTGGCTCCGCTTAACTGTATCAATTCCTGTGCATTGGCAAATGACATCTGAAGATTGTTATGCGAATGAAATCCTATAGCGATACTCTTGTCCAGATTGTGATCAACAATATAATACAACCTTCTCAGATCCCGCTTATACATCGTTCCTAACGTATCAACAATATAAAATGCCTGCGGCTTTATCGTATTGATCATACCGATAAGCCGCAGCAGATTTTCATCACTGTAAGTAGTTGTTCCCACAGGCTGAACAAATACCTCATAACCTTTTTCAATGAGCGCCTTGGCGCACTCGAATGCGTCATCGATCTCGTCCTCATGGAATGTAAGACGTATTCCGTCGATCACGCTATGATCATTATCGCTGATCTGCGAAACGGGGATGGCACCATACTGTATCATTGCCACATAAAAGCAATTCGGATCCTTATACTCGATAACATCCTTAATGGATTCAACCGAATCAAACAGGGAGCGGTCTTTATCCGAGGCTCCTTCCCTTAAAAAACCACACTCTATTATTTCTATATTTGCCTTTGCAAGGAGCGAAACGATATCGGTCATCTGCTGATGTCCGAATTTAAAATCATTAACGTAACCGCCGTCCCTTAATGTACAATCAAGAATACTTACCTGATTCACCTTGCCGCCCCTTTCCCCGAAAGCGCATCCATACCGCATGCGATCATATCCGCAAATTCAAAATCCGCACGATCATTTATATCACACGCCTCTATGTTATCAACTTCTACCAGATACGGATTGTCTCCTATCCTGCGTTTTTCCTCTGTCATGAGATGTTTCTTATATACATACAGTCCGCATGTTTCGATATAAAACGGTTCCAGATCCTGTGTCCGCGGGATGTGAAGCGGATCATAATTTGCCGGACGGTTATTCTTCCATACAAAATCCTGCTTACGCAGCACTGCCGTTGCAGAATCATATCCTTCATTTTTTATTTTGTTTATCGCAGTGCTTATCGTTTCCGCCTTAATGAACGGTGCCGTTGCATGAGTCAGCACATATATATCCGCATCAATGATGTCAGCAAAACTTGCAAGTACTTCATTAAAGCTTGTTGTCTGCAGATCATAATACGGATCTCTTTTTAAAAATTCGATCCCGTCCGGCAGATACTCCTTTACGCTTTCATCGCTGCAATACACATACGCTTTATCAACTTCCGGAACTTTACTCAATGTTTCCAGAATATAAGATATAAGCGGTTTACCGTTTGAAAAAGGCCTGGTATTCTTCCCGGGAAGCCTCTCGTTATTTGTTTTTATCGGTACAAAAGCAACTGTTTTCATTTTTTCCTCCGTCATTATGCTAAGTATTTTCAGTCATCATTCAAAATGGTTATTACAGTATGTTCGTAATTCATCCCATGATTCCGGAACAAAGAACCTGTCCTTATCCCGATACAGCTCCCTTACACTTTCAACGAAGCTTAACATTTCCTCACCGAAAAAAGTATAATCAAAACCGATAAGCTTATACAGAAGGATCACCCTGGGCTCATCATCATACAGTATCTTTGGATATATGCATGCAGTCGAGAATATACTCATAATGGTTTTATTGCCCATATCCTGGTTAAGGGAGATCACCTCCCAGGGAGTTACATACCTGTCGAAAATATCATATCCCAATCCGGAAAGGTTTCCTTTCTTCTGACGGGGATGTGATTTGACGATGGCCTTATCCATAGGTATTATATGGCTCACTTTCTCCCAGATACCATACATATCGATAGGTTCTTTTCTCGGTCCCTGCTCCATTATTATGATCTCTTTATCTTCAAACGAATCCAGCCGGCTGTCATATCCGAAAATATGATTCACATTATTCCTGAGATCATCATCATTACGGTCAAGCTTCGCAAGCCTTACTATCTTACCTTTCTGCGAAACCCTCAATAACGACGGTTCAAACAGGTACCTGCTGTCAATAAACCTGCCATCCATACAGGTCATAAAGCTCAGGTTAATGAACAGCCTAAGATACCATTGCTTTGTCTCATACGGTATAAAATAAGGGTTTATCCCGTTTTCAACAAAAATATTCCTTGAGTTTTTATTGTTTAACGATGAAAAAACGATCGAATTCAGCAGCCATCCATCGCTGTTATAGTATACCGTATCATACCTCTTACCCTTCATTATACGCCGTACATCAAACCGCCTTAATGAAATGTCTACCCCCTGCTTTAATGTGATCGGATATTCAAGCGATATATTAGGCAGCATATAAACATTCCTGAACAACCCGGTTTTCCTTGCCCGTTCCACCAGCTCCTCGGCATTTTTACTGGTTGGTATGTAATAAAGATCACAATCCTTTACATTATCAACTTTTAAAACATGGGGCGCAAACAATAAATGTATAGGCACCTGTGCTATATACGCAACCATTGCAAACTTTCAACCTTTCCGTATTAAGCGTTACTTGATGATAGCGATCGAAATATCGTCACCTATCGGCATCTTATGCAGCCTTTGTCCCAACTCAGCTTCATAATCATCGAGAGATTTCTCAATATTGGGATAAGCCTCGGTAAAGTAGTCATGTATAAGAATAACTCCGCCTTCTTTCATACGGGGATAAAAATACTTAAGGCCTTCAAGCGTAGGCTTATAAAGATCCATGTCAAGATTCACAAAAATAAACTCATCTTCAAGGTCTCCCAATGATTCCGGGAAGTAACCCTTTTTTATAACGACTTTATCCTTATTGGGCATCTTCTCATAAACACTTTCCTCCGATGTCATAGTGAAATGATTAACATCCACTATCATGGAATCCTTTTCCTCATAGGAAAAATCGCGCTCATCAAACCCCTCAAAGGTATCAAACAGATAACACCTGCTGTCAGGAAAATATTTATTTATTTCCTTTGCAAACTCGCCCCTGAAAACACCGGCCTCGGCAACCGCTCCGGTTATTCCGTTCTTCGCAAAGCGCTCGGAAAGTCTCTTTAAAAAGAATATCCGCGCATTCACAGATGTTTCGGCATATGCTTTGTCCAGCTTACTTAATGAGATACCTTCCCTCATCAGCTGTTCCTGTATTTCATTAAGTCCCATTAATGTCCCCATTTCGATAACATCATACTGAGAATCATTAAACAGTTCTTTGGGCGACCTGATCTCCACACCATCATAATCGCTTCCCCATTTTTTCTCGTCGTTGTCTACAAAAAACACAACATCCATCTCATTCTTTATGCTGTTATAAACCCTTTGTCCTGTACCGCCCGCGCCGAATATCACCACTCTCTTTTTCATCTCATTCTCCTTTACTTATCTGTCAGTTTTCATATACATTGATATTTAAATACTTCTCATTATCATCTTCAATTACCTTTACCAGTTTAAATCCCGCGTCGCGTATTGCTTTCTGACGTTCCTCAATATACGGATTCAAATAATAGATCCAACACTTATTATCTTTATGTGCATCCAATATCCTGCTTGCAACTACCGATATTATGGTTTCGTCAAATGGGTTTCCAAAATAGAAGACATCATAATCTTCATATTTGTCAAATACTTTGGCATCACAATTAAACACCTTTACCTCATCCAATTTCAGTTTTCTCAGATTATTACTGCATATTGTGCATAATTCCGGTGTATACTCGACTCCACCAATGTTCTTAAACGGATATTCGCTTGCACAAATCATAACATATCCTTTTCCACAGCCCATATCGCAAAATCCATGAGGTTCACTAAAATCAATATCATCAAACACGCGCCTCAGAACTTTCTTTGGAGATTTTGAATAGTTATTATTATGCTCACCGCTATCACACTGATATATCATGGTAAAATCCAAGCCTCGTATCTTCTCATATAACAGTGTAAATATCTCAGCAAAGTAACGCTTCATAGCAGCCCTGCTTTGTTTTGAAAAAGGATCTTTGACTATCCTCCCCAGATAAACCCCTACTTTTTTAATATCTTTTAATCTCACTCCATTTTTCCTCCATCGATTTTAATACTGCTTATTAATAACTTTTTTCCATACGTATAATATAAAACTATCATAATAACGATTAATACCGCATATCTTAGCATCCAATTATCCTTAGTCAGATAAAGCCATACTCCATAACCAGACGTAATTATTATGTATAACCACATCTTTCCGATACAAAAATACTCAATTCCATCTTTTTTGATCGCTATCAAGTGTAATAAAAACAATACCACATAGGAAATAAGTGTTGCCGTCACCGCTCCTTTTGCTCCGTAATCAGGTATTAAATAATAATTGATCATCAGATTTAAAACCGCAGCTATGATCGTATTCACCGCTATTCTTGTGGTTCTTTTTTGGTACAACATATAGGATGTAAAAAAGGCATAAAGAAATATCAAAAAAGATGCCATTATCAACGGAGCTATATACGAAATCCCATTCCAATAATTCTTTGGTGAAATGATTTTGATCATTTCAGGAGCAACAGTCATCATGCCACATGAGATTACCGTGAATATTAAAATATAATACCCATTAATCTCTCTTGACTTTAAAACATCATTTTCCTTTACCCTATCAAAAAACCAAGGCAGCCATGCTCCGTTAATCGCCTGATATATACCAACCAGAATATAGCTTAAATTATAAACCACCGAATACTCTGCCGTTTCTTCAGCTCCTGACAAGGCTGTGAGCATCAGCCTGTCGCACTGTATAAGTATCAATTCGGATAGGATAAAAAAAATGAATGGAACTGATATCTTAAGTGCATACTTCCAGTATCTTGGTATGATCCTGGGGCGAGCTTTACAAAACATTATCACAACACACATCAAGCCAAAAACAAGGATGCCAAAAGCATTCCCGGCAATCTTAGCCATATACTGATTACTTGAAAATATAAACATCAGCACAATAGATAATACAATATGTGTCCAGTTGGGGGCGATCATCATAAATGTGCGCTGCTTATACTCATTTTTCATAGCCTGAACAGCCATCATGTAGTTTACAAAATTAAGAGCAACGGATTGTGTGCACGCCAGCAATACCTCGTATGTACCAAAACGCATGCCGCAAAGAGCATTGATCCCGGTTATCGCAACAGTCATCACTATCCCGCATAAAATGCAAAGAAGCAGGACCGATGAATTGTAATCATCGTAATCCTCCTCAAAATCAACATAAGCTGTCCGTACCGATACAAAAAGGCTCAAACAAACAAATGCGTTCAGAATAAGCACCCACGTTGAATATGTGCTCACAAGTCCGAAATCAGCCTTGCTCATCATTCGCGTAAATATAGCGGAGCTTAACAGCACAACTCCCTGACCTATTATATTGGCCGCCACGTAATAGATGCTTGCTTTTGCAAATTCCTTTTTAACGACTGAGTTTATAAGTCCCTGTATTTTTTCAAACATACCGTATCAAACGTATCCCATTTCCTCCGGTCGATACAATCAAACCATATATCTTCCTGTTCTTCGATCGCTTCAAGCTTATGATAGAATTCCTCGGTCAGCTTATCTTTGGGAATGAGCACCACACCGGAATCATCGCACACCATAACGGCACCGTCCACATCCCTTTTGCGGGTTTTTACTATTTCTGCATCAAGCGGCTCTTCATTCTTCGTGTTAAAGCATCCTACCGGAGAAAATCCGGTACACCATATCGGATACTGCTCCTTTATAAGCTTGTGGGCATCCCTCATCCTTGCATTGGTCACAACGGCAGCCGCCCTTTTATACAGAATGATAAACTTGGAAACCAGCTCACCGACTATTGCCCTGTCCTTACAGTTAAATGTCTCAATATAAACGATCTCATCCTTTTTAACATCTCGTATCTGTTCATGCACATCCCAGTTGCTCTCATTATATGCATAAACCCAGCGCACCTTACCCGCCCTGAACTGGCCGCGGTTTACCGGATAGATGCCGGGAAGCGCTCCCGATTTTCCGAGGCAGTCGGCAACTTCTGTTGTTGATACTTTATTCGTCAGTATGTAGTCTACGATCCTGTCAATGATATCCGTCATTTTGTTATCACCTTTACCGTTTCTTTCAAACGCCTTTCCCTGTCGCACAGTTCCTTTAAGGAATCGGCAAACAGAATATAATAACCGCAGCGTGACCTGTCATCCTGAGCCTGCATAAGTGTATCGCCCACCTTTACTTCAAGCTTTATATCATGAACTCCCGGCTGCTTAAGCGCCTCCTCAACTCCCTTAATATCCGTTATCGTTCCCGGCTTAAAATCAAAGAATCCGAGAACCGCGCAATCATGCTTCGACCCCCTTATGATCTCCTCGGAACCGCCGGTCAGCATATTCAAATACAGCCTGTTGCAATCGATCCCCGAAACCAGTTTGGTGATATCGGAAGATATCTTGGTCCCTCCGCCCCTTGCCGCGGTTTCGATAAGATAAAACTTCCCATCTCTGTATTTATACTCTGTATGTGTAAGCCCGAATGGAAGTCCCATCGCAGCTATAAGACGGGTGTTTTCACTGCGAAGGCTGTCATAATCATATCGATCGTTATGATGCGTAAAAACAAGACGGTTTGCCACACTCGGATTGTATTCGTAATGATCTTTCTGTGATATTGCCGTGACAACATATTCGCTGCCTGTTTTCACGCCATCCACAGTAAACTCCGTTCCGTCTATGAATTCCTCGATAAGTATTGCCCTGTCAGCATTTGAATACTGTACGCAGTCATCAAAATACTCAGCAATTTCATCGCGTGTCTTTACGATATGGATACCCCTGCTCGACTGACTGTCAATGGGCTTTATTATGCACGTTTCCATATCCGAAAGAAAATCAGCGGCCTCGTCAACACTGTGACACAGCCTGTATTTTGGCATCGGTATACCGGCCGAGGATGCATATTCACGCATCCTGAATTTATTGGTAAACCTTCCTGCCACATCCGATCCTATACCCTTAAGCCCGCACTGCTCAGCCACATAAGCTACCGTAGGAACAGCTATATCCGTCTGCTCGGTAAGTACCGCATCGGGTTTGTATTCCTCGGCTACCTTAAGGTTACCCTCTTTGTCGAGTACATTGATCACCACAGAGGCATCAGCGAATTTAAATGCCGGCGAATCCTCATAAAGGTTGGTACACACGACATAATGTCCCATTTCCTTTGCTGTTTTCACTATGGGACACTGCCAAGAACCGCCCGCGATCACCATCAACCTGGCCATTATCCTTACTCCCTCTCCTTATCCGTATCATCATCCTCAACGTTATAGCTTGCCCGTATAACATACTGAGGTTCCTTGTTTATATGCATGTAAGTACGCCCTATGTATTCACCTATCATACCTACAAAAAACAATTCAACTCCAAGTGAAAAGAATATGGCAACCATGATCGATGACCACCCCGGATCGATAGAAGGATGTATGATCTTTTGTATGATCAGAACCAATGCAAAGATCACCGACACGACAGACATGATCATACCGCCAGTCATAGCAAGCCTCAGAGGCTTGACAGTAAATCCTATGATGTTGCTCCACAACCTGAGCAATGCCCTTAAGCTGTATCCCGACGTACCGGATTCCCTTTCGAAATGCTCCACCTCGACCTGGGTAATATTTGAAGTGGCCCTTAAGATCAGGCCAAGCAGATATGAATGCGCTCCGTCGTATGTTATTATACTGTCCCTTACATATCTACTGATTATCCAGAAACTCGAAGTCCGAAGCTCCTTTGGACGCCCCAGGAACACAACGGCGCACATTTTATTTACCCACGAACCGAAAAGCCTGAACGGGCTTTCCTTTTTTTTCGGAAATGCCCCATAAACAACATCATATCCTTCATCAAATGCCTTAAACATCTTATGAAGCTCCGACGGCCGCGTCTGCATATCATCATCCATGCTGATAAAAACATCGCCGGAAGCCGTCCGAAGCCCTGCCATCATGGCATTATGCTGTCCGACATTTTTGGCAAGATCAACTACCCTGACATACTTCCTTTCACATGCGATCTCCTTAAGCTTTTTTATTGTCGCACCGTTATCCGGCGAGCAGTCATTGACGAGCACGAATTCATAGTCATTAAGACCCATCTTATTCATTTCACGGGCCGTCTCTATAACGACCGTCTCTATTGTTTCCGCTGACTTATAACACGGGATCACTATTGAATACATATACTGTCCCCTTATATTATCTTTTCCAATATATACTATACTACACAACCCTATTTTTCAAGTTATATCGGTCCGTTCCCTAATCCTCAACCTGCGCCCAAAATTCAGTCGGATATACCATATTTCCTACCCTCAGATCCATCATGTCTATCCTTCGATACCCCGACTGTATAAGGAGATCCTTAGGAATGAAATATCCGTACGGATCGGCCGGATAAGTAATGAGTGAATATTCTCCGTTTCCTATCTTTTTAAGCACCTCTTCTTTATATCCCGCATATTCCTCAAACAAAATGCCCGCATGAGGGAAAAGCTTTTGATCGAGTTTATTTTCATTCCAACGTTCATGATACTTTTTATTGTATGCATGTCCGTCATGTCCCGTAGCGAACGTGGAATCACCCTTTTTCACTCCGTCAAACGCCGTCGTATAATAATTCCTTATCTCGCCCTTCTCCCTGTATTCGTCCATGAGCTTATATGCACTCTTCCAGACAGCCTTCTCGTCCTCGTTCAGAAGATGCATGGGCAATTTCCGCCATCCGAAATATACCGAAAACAGAGCTATCAGCACGTATCCGCAGAAATAAAGATTTTTTGCATGATTCTGATTGACTTGTTCGGTCAGTATAATTGAGAAAATTATGACTGATGGGAACAGTAATTGGAGAAAATATGTAAGATATGCACCGTCATGCCTTCCGAAATACATAAGGACCAAAAGCTGGACCGGTATCTGGATCCCAAACAGCAGGTCGGCGTTTCCTTCCTTTGTTTCGGATGTTTCAGCGGCAGTTTTCCTGTCTTTCATCCGCAATATAAGTGCCGCCGCCGCGGCAATATACAGTCCCGCGAAGATCCTGCTTAAATATGACAACTGTTCAAAATAGTAGGAAAGCCCCGATCCGCCACCGCCATTAACCGCCGCAGAGTTCCCGCTTACGGCATTTGACGAATACTTCATCAGTACGATCGTATAATCCCAGTAAAGCGGCCAGAATGCTGCCGTAACGGCAATAGATGCCGCAGTAAACAGCACGCAGTATAAAAACAGCTTGAGGGCCTCCTTTTTGGAATAAAACCACATATACAGGAAAATACTGACACAAACCGCCGCAAAATACTGCTTTGTATAAAACGTGAGCACGATCCCTATCGAACACCATAATGCCCTGTACTTCACATTGGGCCGAACTGCCATATAAAGTGTCAACATCGTTATGAACAGTCCCATGCCATCCGGCGCAGCACCGGTGTATCCATACCTCCAGTGACAGAACATGAGCATTATAAAAGCGAGTGTGGGGCCGATCGTAGTACGGCTGTACCTTAATACTATCCCGGCACCAAGCAGTCCCGTACCTATCATAACGGCAAAGCTTAAAAGGTACTGGGCAAGCACCGCATTTCCGCCTATGATAAATGCAAATCCCGAAGCTATAAGGCTGTTGATAAACGGATAAACATATACTATCGGAGGTTCCTGTCCGGGACCTGCCATATTGGCAATAAGATACGGATTGCGGCCGCTTAGGAACGCATTCGTCAGATTGATGTTTGACAGTTCATACATCTCTTTCGGATAATCAAGTCCTATCAGAAGCCCGCGGAATACCCATGAAACAAAATAGGCAGAGAATAATATGAGTATCACGGTAAATATCTTATATGCCGGTTTTTCGTTTTTAAACAAATCCGAATACTTTACGGTGTTCATTATTTTTTGTCCTTAAATGCCCATACTTTGTTAAGTACGAAATTGATGGGGATCGTAACTGTCATCTTAAGCAAAGGCGCTATCACCTGAGGGATCTTAAGTATATCAACCAAAAGCCCCATCAGCACAAGTGACAACAGAAAACTGAAGCCGTATGAAGTGAGCACCTTAAGGAAGGCCCTGACAATGCTCTTTTCCTGCTTGTTGGTAAACACATACCTGTTGTTCCAGAAAAACGCATTGCATACACTTAAAAGAAATCCCAGGGTATATGCGAGCATGTAATGCAGTCCGAGAAATATGCATATGTAGTATACCGCAAGGCTTATTACAGTATTTGAAACTCCTACGAACGAGAACTTAATAAACTGCTCAAAGCGGCCGAACATCTTCCAAAGCCTGTGCCATGCCCATGTCAGTCCCGACATATACTTACGCTTTACATATTTATACCCTTTAGAATCAAGGTCCGTAAAAAACCGGTCTCGGCGTCTGCTCCTTGCCGGAGACTGTTTTATGCTCCGGTTCCGTTTGATGGCCGCATCGGTTGAAACCTCCTGATAAAAGAAGTTATCCTTAACATTGTTCCATAGTTCCCGGGCATGTTCATTATGTATAATTATGAGCGAGGTTCCCTTTCCGTCATTTAACTTATCGGAAACCTTGTCTACTCCCCAGAAATCCGCTATGGTAAAGTCAGAATACCCCTTTTTCACATCTTTAAAGCTGCAGTCATAGCAGGACGGGCGAAGATATGTATCATCCAGAAATCCGTTCATGAAAGGATCGCGGAAGGCGGGATAATTCCTTATGCTATCCCCGTTTTCGAATTCGGCGCATGTACCAAGCTGCATACCCGACCCGCTCCAGCCGTGGTCCTTGAGCCTGAACTTAAAACCCGTAACCCTGCTTCCCGCTTCCTTTTCGGTTTCCGCAATATATTCGGCAAAAACGCGAGGCGAAGGAACACCATGGCAGATAAAATCGATCAAATACAGGTTATCGCTCCTTTTATCACCAAGGTATGAACATAAGCCTGCTGCCTGGCATGGCGCTCCCGTAAACAGCACCTTACGGCCTTCCTCAAGAAGCTTACGGATGCTTTCGTAAACATCATCAAGTGCACTCTGTACATACTTGGAACCGCGGAGTTTATCAAGATCATCCAAAGAATCAACACATATATGCCTTGCGGCGGCCTTGTCATCGAGGGCACATCCGTACACGACGCCGCCCTGCTCTAATATCTCCTGCGCGAACAGGGAAAACGCTCCGCCCGATGAACTTAACGCCCTTATGTCTTCATCCTTATGCCAACCGCCTATCGCTTTCGGGTAATCATCACCGGAAGCGGCTTCGACCTTATTTATTATGGGGCATACGCTGTCACATCTATTGCAGGAGATACACTTATCCGTATCAACAACAGGGTATGAAAACCCCTCTGCATCCGCTTCCATTGTTATGCAGTTTTTGGGACATACCTGCGCGCACGCAGTGCATCCGCAGCAGTTTGTCTTTTTTTCATTAATATTTATCATGACTTTCCTGCTATTTTATACCTTACCGGGATCATTCTCAACAGCATCGTCAAAACTTCACATATTCCATATCATCATCAAACACCGCTCCGTCAGCCGTGTTCATAAACAGCCTTACGCTGCATTCATCAGCTTTTTCCCATGTATATGCCGGAACACCCAACAGGAACTTATCGTCTTCAACCCTGACTTCATAACAGTAACACTTATCGTCCCCCTTAAGCTCAAGGAAATAAGCCATGGCGCTGTCATGATCCTTAATATGTCCTTCAATGTTCCAATATGCTTCATCATCGTTATTTAGAACCGGAGCCTTTATATCCCATTCTGCAATGTCCTTATCCCCGGCGGTTTTATCCGGTTTTGCGGTAATTGAATATGCATTATAACCGCCATATGAATATACGCGGCTCACATCAATATCCTCATCATAGTGGCGCCGTATAAAATCAAGCCTCATCCTGCTGTCGGAATGACCTACAAAGTAAATATGATCGCTGCCCAGCATACACTCGTACGGACTGTTCCCGTATCCGAATTCCTCCAGCCTGTCATGAGTATACACAAGCATTGCGCCCCATCCCGTATCCGGAATACAGTCAGTCATGGCGCCAAAACGCGGACAGTCAAACAGCCGTCCCGGAAGGCCGGTAATACTGCCCGAACTGAATATATACAGATCCTTGCTGCCCGTCGTATCAATACTGTTCTTAAATTTTATAAATTCATCCCAATCCCGGTATTCAGGGGTGCGTACAGGATTTAAAAAGATCACTCCCGCGATAAGGATGCATGCCGCCGCCGTAAAGGTTATCCTTCCAAACAGACCTTTGGATAAAACAAAGCCCTGTATGTCAAACTCTCTTACTTTATCAACCTCAGTAATGAAATACAGCGATATGATGATCGAGCATAAAAGCGGAATTATAATAACCCTTGCAAGCAGCCTGTCAAGGACCATGCAATATGCGATCTCAAGATCCGTTATAAGATAAATGAGCACACTCTCAAGCCTGCGTTTCTTATTGATCACAAATGTGCACACATTTACCGTCAATGCGACTGCCGCAAGCAATAGCAGTTCCATCCGGCCGCCGTCAAATATTATGTAAACATACGTGAGTACAGCCTTTACTGCCCACCTTACAAATTTCCTCCCCGTGTATTGATACTGTTTATCATATTCAACAAGGCGTGTGAGCATCTCCTTATTGAATACATTACGGTCACCGCAATACCAGCTGGTAAGGAACTTACAGTCCTCCCGGTCAATCCCGAGCCCGTCCCAATACGCCCTGCCCATTTCGGTGCCGTCATCATACCTTACGGCGCCAAACCTTATCGAACTCCTGTCATTTACATACTCCCTGAGCGCGGTAAGTTCCAAAGCTTCCTTCCATTTGGGAGTACTGAAATACACCCTGTCAGTAACAAACAGCGCCATCAATATGATCACCGGAACGATCACCTTAACCATAACCTTTTTGGTGATCTTTTTATCCTTAAGATAGCATACTGCAAATATCAGCCCGAAGCCCATACCCATAAGCGCGCCGCTAAACCTTATCCCGGCTCCCAGGCACAAAATAACGGTTCCCGCGATCCATTCAAAATATGCATTGTCGTTTTCAAGCGCACACATCAAAAGCAGAATACCCGCGATCGCTGCCATGCCTGCGGCAGAACAATTATTTATCGCATCGTATGTATGCCGATACGACATGATCAGGATAATAAGAGTCAGTATAAAGCTCAGCATACCGTTTCCGGTACGTTTCAGGAAAAAAAACATAAAGGAATTGTATGAGAAATAGTATAAAAGCACACATGTAAGTATAAGCCAGTTACAAACCGGAAAAGCCTTAAACAGCGTACTCATCAGAGTCGAAAACACAATATTCTCATCGAGAGCATTATCGGGAAGATATTCACCGTAGACACCTGCCTGGTAATTGCTAAGACCGTATTCATCGTTTTCATCAAGGGCCAGATTATCCGTATGATAAAGAAAGCATACCAAAGCAAGGTTTATAAGGGCAAACAGGATAAGCCACAGATATATGTTTTTTGATTTCTTGCCGGCAGGATTTTTCATGAAATGATTTTATCATTCTTTGTATAGAGGGTCAAACGGATAAGCGAATAAAAGAAAGCTCCGCCTGAGTGCGAGCACTCGCGGAGCTTTCTATATTTACGGCTTGTCTCGTTATTCGATCACATCATTCCTCCCATGCCGCCGCCAGCGGGCATTGCGGGAGTTTCCTCCTTGATGTTTGCAACAACCGCTTCTGTTGTAAGGAACGTTGAAGCAACGCTTGTAGCATTCTGGAGTGCGGACCTTGTAACCTTAACGGGATCAAGGATACCGGCTTTGACCATGTCAACGTACTCACCTGTAAGTACATCAAAGCCCATGCCGTCCTTGCTTTCCTTAACCTTATTGATGATGACCGGGCCTTCCATTCCGGCATTGCCTGCGATATGGAACAGAGGCGCCTCAAGTGCCTTCATAACGATGTTTGCGCCTGTCTTCTCATCGCCCGAAAGTGATTCTGCAAGCTTTGCAACCTTCTTCTGAGCGTGGATGTATGCGGAACCGCCGCCTGCGATGATGCCTTCCTCAACTGCTGCCCTTGTAGCTGCGAGAGCATCCTCCATACGGAGCTTGGCTTCCTTCATCTCAGTCTCGGTTGCTGCACCTACGCGGATAACAGCTACGCCGCCTGCGAGCTTTGCAAGCCTTTCCTGAAGCTTCTCACGATCGAAATCGGAGGTTGTCTCCTCGATCTGAAGCTTGATCTGGCTGATACGTGCGTCGATATCTTTCTTTTTGCCTTCGCCGTCAACGATGACCGTGTTCTCCTTCTGAACCTTAACGGATTTAGCGCGGCCGAGCTGGTCGAGAGTCGTCTCCTTAAGGTCAAGTCCGAGATCATCGGAAATAACCTGGCCGCCCGTAAGTATCGCGATATCCTCAAGCATTGCCTTACGCCTGTCGCCGTATCCGGGAGCCTTAACACCTACTACCTGGAAGGTCCCGCGAAGCTTGTTGACGATAAGTGTTGTAAGTGCCTCACCTTCGATATCCTCGGCGATTATAAGCAGCTTGCTTCCCGACTGAACGATCTGCTCAAGAAGGGGAAGTATATCCTGAATGTTTGAGATCTTTTTATCCGTGATAAGGATGTAAGGATTCTCAAGGTTTGCTTCCATCTTATCCATATCGGTAGCCATGTAAGCCGAGATGTAGCCACGGTCAAACTGCATACCTTCAACAAGGTCAAGCTCGGTGAGCATTGTCTTTGATTCTTCGATCGTGATAACGCCGTCCTTTGAAACCTTGTCCATTGCATCCGCAACCATGTTTCCTACTTCGTCATCGCCGGCAGAGATCGCGGCAACCCTTGCAATATGCTCCTTGCCCTTGATCTTTGAAGACATCTTTGCAATAGCATCAACGGCTTCCTTGGTGGCCTTCTTCATGCCCTTCCTCATGATGATCGGGTTTGCGCCTGCAGCCAGGTTCTTCATTCCTTCATCTATCATTGCCTGCGCAAGAACTGTAGCTGTTGTAGTACCGTCGCCGGCTGCGTCATTTGTCTTTGTTGCTACTTCCTTAACGAGCTGAGCACCCATGTTCTCGAATGCGTCCTCAAGCTCAATTTCCTTTGCGATGGTAACACCGTCGTTTGTGATAAGGGGTGCTCCGTAGCTCTTGTCAAGCACTACGTTCCTGCCCTTAGGTCCTAATGTAACCCTTACGGTATCCGCAAGTTTATCAACACCCGCTACCAAAGATTCGCGGGCTTCTGCTCCGTATTTTATTTCCTTTGCCATTTTGTTTTCCTCCTAAAGATAGATTACTTTACTATAGCCAATATGTCCGACTGCTTAACGATTATAAACTCCTCATCATCAAGCTTGACATCTGTTCCCGCATACTTTGAATAGATAACCTGCTGGCCCACCTTAACTTCCATCTTTACTTCCTTGCCGTCAACGGTTCCGCCGGGTCCTACCGCAACAACCTCAGCCTGCTGGGGTTTCTCCTTGCTCTGGCCGGGTAAAACGATACCGGACTTGGTCATCTCCTCAGCTTCAAGCTGCTTAAGTACTACTCTGTCGCCTAAAGGTACTAACTTCATTATGACTCGCCTCCTATTATAAATTTTATTATTTTTCGAAATTTGTTAGCACTCCTATTGTTTGAGTGCTAACCCGTGTATTATAATAATCCGACTTTGTTTCATTGTCAACCATTATTTTCATCAAAGCATACAGAAACGCAGGATCACCGGTATAATCCGGCTTTCCTGCGTTTAACAGTTCATATCAAAGTAACTATGGTATTAAGGTTTTATATTTATCGATATCGTCGGCTCACTTACATTGGCCTCAATATCCCTTGTTGTCGATTCAGGCCATTCGGGATTGCTTATGGTAAGCGTGTACATACAGGGGAGCAGCGGAGCTATATCCGCACTTTGTCCCGCATTGACAAGCTGATCCGAAAAACCCGAGATAGATACGGTTGTGTTGTCATATCCCATGTTTACCACAAACTTAATAAGAGGAAGCTTAACAACAAATGCGTTATTATTCTGACCCGAGTATTTGTCATCCGAAAGTTCGGTCATCAGCGTTGACCTCTTATCGGAATTTGCTGACATATATGTAACAAAATGATCGACAACCGACTGCGGGTAACCCTTTAAATTGCCGTTCTCGTCCTCATAAGCCAGTTTGCTGCCGACAAAAGCCGTGTCACCGGATGCTATCGCAGAATCAAGCTGGGACAACAGTTCCTTGTATGATTCTGCCTGTCCACCCGATGAGCTTCCGTCATCCAGAACCATGGCTGCACCGGTAACCTCACCTGTTGAATCGGAGGATGATGAAGATGATGAGGATGACGAACCGGCATCATCCGAACCTGACACGTCCTCTGCCATCGGATCCTCTCCTACAGCCGTCGGTGCCGCAGGCACTTCCGTACCGTCATCATTATATGTAGCTCCCATATTCGCAACCGTTCCACTTCCGAGAGCACCCGAGGCTGCCTTTTCATAGGCATTTTTAAATACTCCGGAATAGGTGACCATATCCTTCGGTATATTATAAGACTTGCCTGATGATTTATGTCCTTTACCGTATGCCGCGAGAGATATAATAAGGCAAAGCACCAATATCGCTCCAAAAATATACGGCGCGTATGCGGTAAGTCCGTCGGTAAGTCCGCTCGGTATCGAGAAAGACGGTAGTTTTCCTTTAAATCCGTCCCCAAACAGCTTGGCCGGTTCGCGTTCACGCCCTTTTTCGCTTATACTGTCTTCAATACCTTTAGCAAGCCTTGCGCTTACGGCATCCGTATTCGAAGCCGGCTTTCCGGCATTCGCGCTTCCAAACATGCCCCTGCCCTGTGGAGCGGAACCGCCAATACCCTGACCCGGCATCCCCTGTGGAGGCATTCCCGGCTGACCCTGCATTCCCGGACGCACCATTCCCTGCGGAGGCATTCCCGGCTGGCCCTGCATCCCCGGACGCATCATTCCCTGCGGAGGCATCCCCGGCTGGCCCTGCATTCCCGGACGCATCATTCCCTGCGGGGGCATTCCCGGCTGACCCTGCATCCCCGGACGCGCCATTCCCTGCGGAGGCATTCCAGGCTGACCCGGCATCCCCGGACGCACCATTCCCTGCGGAGGCATCCCCGGCTGGCCCTGCATTCCCGGACGCACCATTCCCTGCGGAGGCATCCCCGGCTGGCCCTGCATTCCCGGACGCATCATCCCCTGCGGAGGCATCCCCGGCTGACCCGGTATCCCCGCTTGGTTAGGGTTTCCCTGCCCGGGTACATAACGTCCCTGCAAGCCCTGTCCGTTTCCGTTGTTTCCGTTGTTGTAATCCATGGATTTCCCCCTTAGTAATAGCACTCAGCGACAACTACTTCCTGTCGTATAAGTATTCCTTTCTTGCCTCTTCGACCATAAATTTTTTCTTTAACACCACATTAAGCAGAAGCAGGACCGGCAGACATATACAAACCTTACCGATCATGCATATCCCACAGTTTTTAAGGCCATCAGTCAGGGTGACCCTCAGATCGGACTGCTTTAAATAAAAACTCCCCAGAGGATATAAACATAACCAGGTAAGCACTGCCACCCCTGTTTCAATCACGACATAATCAAGAATCCTGACTCCCGAAAAATCCCCTTTATCTACCATGAACCTGTCTTTATAATGCCCGGTAACGATCCCCGCAAGCAAAAGAAAGATGATCTCCTTTGTTATGATAGGATCACGCATCGTTACACCATATATCGTACATGCCGCAACAGGGATAAGTATACCGGCCTCGATCCCGTATACGGCAGCTATGACAACAACAACCACGGAACATGCCTGCATCAGCCACATGCTCCTGAACTGTGTATCATACAGCGAACAGCAGTTTAAGATGACCACTACCATCGTTCCGATGATTATCGCTATTATTGTCCTTAAGTCAAACTTATTATCCATAACCCTTAGTTTACCACAAAACGGATGTTTTTATCAATATATGTTACTATGTAGCCCGGAAAGCGTTAAACAGCCACCGTTTTGTTGTGGCGGGTGGAATATATCAGCATTTGCGAAACCGGCTTATCAAGCAGGGTTGACAGAGCCTTTGCATAGTATTCAAGCTGGACGTGGTAGCGTTCCTTAAGTTCATTTACATCGGCCACCCTGTCTGTCTTGTAATCTACTATCACGATCTTATCATCCTCGATAAAATAGGCATCGATTATACCCTGTATGATGATATCGCCGTGGCTTATCATAAACGGCTGCTCCCTGTAGAGCTGCCCCTTCTTATATGCCGCTTTCATGCGGGCGGCAAGATCACTGTTCAAAAAACCGCTGACTTCCGGGATCCTCACGCATCCTACAAGTTCATCCTCCATAAGACCCTTTTCCCTGACATATTCCATAAAGCTTTGGATCTCGGCATCGCTTCCGTCCCTGTCATAATCCCATATCTCAAATATACGGTGTACTGCGGTACCGTGAAGGGTTGCGGGTATCTCCTTTTCCTGCTCCCTTATAAAGTCGGGGATATACGGAAGTGTTTCCTCAACCGTCACGGGTTCACCCCTTTGATCGGGAAGCTCCTTATCTTCCGGAAGAACTTCATGCATGCTCCGCCGTTTAAGCTCGGTCACGGATACCTTCTCAAATATCCTGTCACCCGCATCGTGGCTGTATACGAACGAAAACCTGTCCCTGATCATATCGTTATCCGGAACATCCGCTCCTCTCATTATCCGCCTTATCTCTTCCTTTTCCACCTCGTCATGGACCGTATCCCTTATATCTGCTTCTATCAGATCGGCAGCCGACAATATATTTGCCGAAACGGAAGGAAGCCCCGCCCCGTTAAGGGCATATGCGATCAGATCAAAAAAACTGTCACATTTCGAAAGCATTCTGGGCCTTGAAAGATGCGTTTCCAACCCGCTGACTGCCGCAGTCAATATCAGTTTTTCCTTCGCCCTTGTCATTGCAACGTACAAAACACGTGCTTCCTCGGTGTGCATCTCTGTCGATTTCTTATTTCTTACCAGGTTTTTAATGAGTGTAGGCTGCTTAATCCTCTTTTCGGGATCGATCAGGTTGATCCCGAGTCCGATGTCAATATCAGGTATCACACTCTGCCTTACATCGTGGAAGTTATATCCCTTATATAATCCGGCGACAAAGCACACGGGAAACTCAAGTCCCTTGCTCTTGTGTATCGTCATTATTCTTACCGCATCGTCGTTTTCGTCGGGTATGTTTGCCTCGCCGTAATCCACCTCATGCTTTTTGAGCATCTCAATATATCTTATAAAGTTAAACAGACCCTTATAGCTTAACCTGCCGTAATCCTCAGCCTTCTTTAAGAGCATGTTAAGGTTTGCCATCTTTCTTGCCCCGTCGGGAAGCGCGCTGATTATGCTGCCGTAATCCCCATCGATCAACTCGAGCAGCAGCTCATAAACAGGTGTATATCCCGTCTTTAGGCGCATTTTCTCAAAGCGCTCAAGAAAGGCGGCGCTCTTTTTATTATCAGTGTATTTCCTTAAGGAATCATAAACATATCTTTCCGGATAACGAATCCTCATATCGGCAAGTTCATCATCACTGAAGCCTCCCAGCGACGACCTTAACACGGCTGTCATCGGGATATCCTGAAGGGGATTGTCAAGAACACGCAGATAATCAAGCAGCACCGACACCTCCATTGCGGCGAAATATCCCGTACTGCTCATCGTATGTACCGGTATGCCTTCCTGCTCTATCACCTTCTTGATGGTTTCCTCGTAACCCTTTGCACTCCTTAAAAGTATAACTATATCTGAATACTTTATCCTGCGCATACGCTTCGGTTCATCCTCGGTCGGATCAAATATCATCTGATCCCTCATAAGCGAGCGGATGCGCATTGCTATGGCTTTAGCCTCAATCTCGGTCTGATTCCCTCCCCTTTCATAATCGACAAGCAGCAGCTCTGTTTTTCCCTGCTCTTCATCGGCTGCGGGATAATCAGAGCCCAAATGAAGCGCGGCAGCGTCATCATATTCAATGCCGCCGAAATCCTTATGCATTATCTGTGAAAACAGCTCGTTTACCGAATTAAGCACGCCGGAGCGGCTTCGGAAGTTATATGAAAGATCGATACGCCTGTTATGGGACGATTTCCCGGGATCCTTTTTGTAACTGTCATATTTTTCCATAAACAGCTGTGGACGTGCAAGACGGAAGCTGTATATGCTCTGCTTGACATCACCGACCATAAATAGATTGTCACCCCTCGTTATGTATTTAAGCAGTTCCTCCTGTACCATGTTTGAATCCTGGTATTCGTCAACATATATTTCTTCAAAGTAATCCCTGTATTCCCTTGCGGTGTTTCCGTCCCCGGCACCCAGTATACCGATGCACATATGTTCAAGATCGTTAAAATCCAGGATCTTTTTTTCCCTCTTAAGCTTTGAATAATCCTCCGTGATCTCCTGTGTAAGCCTTACAAGTTCGCATACCACGGGCCTGCATACATCTATACGCCGCAGCTGCTGCTCAATCGGCAGATTGAATATTTTCTCTCTGAGCATTCTTATCTCATACTTAATATCGTCTCTGACCGTGTCATACAATTTCTTAAGCGTCGGATCAACATACGGATCATCCTTCTTTTGTCTCGGCAGCCTGCCGAAATCAATACCCATTAATGCATTCCTATATTCATCATAGGTTTTCAGGTTCCTGAGTGCATCCGCAAGCTCAGCTGCCCTTTGTGTGTTTTCAAGGTACAGATACGGGCCGTCGGGCTCAAGGCAAATATCACATGCTCGCAGTGTATGTTTATATATTTCCTCACATCTTGCCTTTGCCGTATCAAGAACATATTTAAACCACTCCGGTTCCGTACCGGCCTGTACATCATATGCCCCTGCACATTTGTCAAGCCATGCGATCGGATCGGGAGTACTCTGGGAAAAGATATATAGTTTATCCAGTATTTCCTCCAGAGCATGATCACTTTTCCCGGAAGCGATACATTCGCTCATATGCAGAAACTCTTCGCTCCCTTCCTCATAGGATCTTTCGATCACCTTCTGTATCACATCATGTTTAAGGAGCTTGCATTCTCCCTCGTCGGCGATCCTGAAATCGGGATCAAGGCCGATCTCACCGAAATGATCCTTTATCACATTCAGGCAAAAGCCGTGTATGGTTGATATCCTGGCGTTGTGTACAAGAGATGACTGCCTTATCAGATGGCGGTTTGCGGGATCCTTCGCGCGTCTTTCATCTATTGCAGCAAGTATCTTGTTTTTCATCTGCTCAGCGGCAGCGCTTGTAAAAGTCATGACAAGAAACCTGTCTATATCGACCGGCTTTTCCTCGTCAAGTACCCTCTGTATTATGCGTTCGACAAGGACCGTTGTTTTACCCGAGCCCGCCGCCGCCGATACTAAAAGATTCTCACCGCGTGACTTTATTGCATTGTCCTGTTCAGGAGTAAATCCCATAATAAATACCCGCCTGTTATCTGTCATGTGCATCGATCGCACTCTTCATCGCTTCTATGATCTTATTTTCGGTGACGGTTCTGTCTTCCCTATACGATGCATGATCATCATCCGGCTCATCTTCCTCCGTATCGGGATCAAAGATGCTTCCCTTCCCCCTGTATCCGCATATCCCGGAATAATCGCAGTACTTACAGGGGCCCTTATCGGTCCCGTCCTTTATGTGGGGCTCTGCCTTAACATTTCCGTTAAGTATCTCATTACCCATGTCATATATCTTTTGGTTTACATAATTCGAAATAATGCCGAATTCTTCCTCAGATGCGACATGGCTTCCCTGTCCGAAACCGCCTTCCTTTTTTATTGAAACCGGTATTATGTCGGACTTCTTTTCAAACTCCGAATCGATCAGCCTGAACACCTTCTCCTCGGAATTAACAAGGCCGTTTAACTTAAGCTTTTTCATGACAGCCCTGTCTATCTCCTCACTGCTCATCCCCGCATCTGTATCATCGGCTATCAGGGGATCATCGATATGATAATAAAACATGCCTGCAGGCTTAACCTGCTTGCCGGGATATTTATCAGCGATCATATCGCATCCTGCCCTCATGTAAACCGTAAGCTGCAGATCAAGGCCGGCATATACCGCTGCAAGATCAAATGTCTTTATTCCGGATTTGTAATCGATTATCTTAACATATACCGCGTCATCATCCTCGCATATATCCATCCTGTCTATACGCCCGTAAAGGCAGGGCCTGTTATGAGTATTGAACTTGACCTCAAAACCGTACGGTTCAAAGCTTCCCTTTTCAAGATGTTCGGTGAGGGTATCAACACTCCTTTTAAGTATCCGTCTCATCCTGTTTATCGTATACTTTGTCCTGAAGGAACCGTAAATTGCCATATAATCGTTTTTTGCGATACATCTTTCTATTGCTTCGTCTATCAGCTTAACGCGGGTATCTTCATCCGCTTCGGCCCATTTAAGGCCCTTCTCCTTAAGTACGTCCGAATAAGCCTGAATAGTATCATGGAATACGGATCCTATATCCCTTGCCTCAAAGGAAAAAAGCTCCCTCTCTTTTAGCTTAAGTCCATATTTAAGGAAGTGGCTGTAAGCACACCTGGCATAATTTTCGAGCCGGGTAACGGAACCGGTAAGCTCTTCCCCGTACAGGGCTTTCGCGACCGCGCTTCCTATAACATCGCTCTTATCACGATCACTTCCCTTAAGAGCCCCCTCGAGGGTGACTCTTATCCTGTTAACGTACGCCTCGTCCGCCATGAGCCATGAGAGCAGCGCATGATAATCACTTCTTTTATTATCCGCGGCTCGATAAAGTACATCCTGCGCTTCCCTGCCAAGCCATACATAGCCTGATGCCGGATCATATACACGGTTTGCAAAGGATGTGTCGGGGTATTCGGTTTTTATTTCGGGGAACATACGCTTAACGGTATCGACAAAATATGAAGGACTGACAGAATCACCGTCCTCCGTCAGTCCGGCATATGAAATATACAGATGCCCCGACGGTTTGGTCGTCAGCATATACAGATACAGGTGCTGTATGAAGCCCTGCATCCTTGATGTGGGGGCAAGCTCAATGCCCTCGTTCGAACCGGTGATAAACTCCCTGTCCATATCCGTAAGCATGCCGCCCCTGCCTGCAGAGGATGGAACAATTCCGTCATTAACACCCATGAAGAACAGCGCCTTAACATCCGTAAGCCTGGTGCGTGTTATATCTCCCACCTGTACATGATCATCGGTATCCGGGATCACTCCCGTCCTTATCTCGGCAAAGCCTGCATCGAGGAGTTCCCTGTATTCCTTAAGAGAAATAATCTCGCCGGGAAGGAGACGTACCATCTTGTCAAGAAGGATGCATACCTCTTCATATATCTTTCCGTATTCCCTGGCACGTACGGGGTCTCCCTTTTTTTCCAGTTCCGCGCTCAGTTCGTCCATCCGGCTGTTAAGGTTGTGAACGCTCATAAACCGGTAAAGCGCCGTCGATATAACCCTTACATCCGCATCGCCGTCAGTACCGAGCTCCTTTCGGAAAACGTCGATCTCATCAGCAACCTTTCTGCGGATCATGTTAAGCTTTTCAAGGAATCCTTCATCCTCATCATTTTCCCTTAAAACAAAGGGTTCATTCCATGCACGCCTTCCCTTTATCCCGTATTTGAGCACATAGTTTTCGAGTATATCCGTATCCATTGGATCATAGCCGGTCATCCTGCTCTTAAGATAGCGGAAAATGGCTTCATAACTGTAATCCTCGGTCATTATGTCAAAAAGGGAACGGATATATTCGATGAGCGGATTTAACATTATCTCTCTTGTCTTATCTATGAAGAAAGGTATCCCGTATTGCTTAAACGCCCTGCCGCATGCATTCATATAGGTTCCGATATCGCCGCTCACAACGGCTATGTCACCGAAACGGTAACCTTCCTCCCTGACAAGACGTTGTATCCTTACAGCCGCCTCGTAAGCCTCCTCAAGGGGATCGGTACCCATAAAGATATGGATGTTATGGTCATTAACGGATGCATCAAATACAGCAGTTTTATCCCTGAAGACATTCCGTTCAAGAAATATGAGTTCTTTACTCCTTTTATCCTCCGGCAGTTCCTCCCCGGACCTGTCATATCTGAAACGCGCAGGAATCGAATCGGTTAACATAACATCTTCATGGAGCCCTATCCCGTTTTCCCTGCATATCCTGTCAAGGGATTCTCTTGTCTTTCTGCTCAAGTAAAACAGGTCTGTTTCCCGGGCATCCTTAATCCCTGCTCCTTCCATTCCGGGATCGCAGAGGATGGTCATATAAACATCAACGCAGTTTATGAGAAGCTCCTTTATAAGACCGAGCTGCACAGGGGTGAAACCCGTATATCCATCAAACACGATAACGCTCTTTTTCAGTTTTTCTGAGCGGGCTACCTCATCCCTTACCTTTTCAAGTATCTCCTCGGTTGTTATATACTTCTCATTTATGTATTTAAGGAACTCACCATATAAAAGCCTTACATCGGTAAGCTTGGCCTTAAGGATGCCTCGACTGCTGCTTTTGTTTATGATGTTCTCAAGCTCCCTGTCACCTATCCCGTACTGCATGAACTCGGAAATGACCGACTTTACCTCGCTTATATATCCGAGCTTGCCGCACATGCCCGAAAGGACCGTAAGCTTATCCTCATTCCTGCCCGCCAAGTGCTTAAGGATCAGGTTCTTGCCTATGTCATCTATGGTCGCACCTTTTGCACCCCTGTAGCCCACCTCCTCAAAAACACGGTGGGCTAAACGGGTGAAGCTTAATACATCGATATTCAGTATTCCCTTTTTGGGGTGCCTTGAAATAAGCTGTCGCTGTGTACTTAGATTGTACTGTTCGGGCACGATAATAAGATAGGTCAGCTCCGGATGTACGAGTGACTCATCTATGATATGTTCATAAAGACTATGCGATTTACCGCTGCCTGAGCAGCCGAGATATAACTTAAGGGCCATGTCTTATACCGAGAACAACAGATCTCCGTAAGTCGGGAAAGGCCATAATTTAGCCTCAGTGTTTTCCTCCATCTCATCACAGAATGAGCGGAGCTTCTCCATCGCGGGTATGATCTTATCCTTGTAATAAACCGCACAGGTAAGTATTTCATCCCCGGCTTCGGAAGTATCCGACTGCGGAGCCTTTGCAAGCAACTTTTCAAGCTCATTTACCTGCTGATAAGCTTTATCTTCAAGCATGGACAGCTTACGGATAAGATCCTTTTCCATGCCCGTCTTAAATGTCGGATCCAGACCCGCCTTAAGGCTTAAGGCCTTTGCAAGTTTTGCAACATATTCATTAACAGCCGGAAGTATCTGGCGCCTTGCCATCTCGATCATGGTAAGCGCTTCAATATTTATCGTCTTGCTGTAAACATCAAGTTGGATACCGTACCTTGAACGCACTTCGGGTTCCGTATATATCCTGTGGCGCTCAAACAATTCGATATTCTTTTTAAGCAGCACGGTCGGCAACGCATCCACCGTAGTGGGAAGGTTAAGGAGTCCCCTCTTTCCTGCTTCCTTTTCCCACTCCTTCGAATAACCGTCACCGTTAAAGATTATCCTCTTATGCTCCTTTATCGTCCTTTTGATAAGCTCGTTTAAGGCATCGGTAAAGTCATCCGCCTTTTCAAGTTCATCGGCAAACTGTCGAAGCTCCTCGGCAACTATCGTATTAAGGATCGTATTGGGACCGGAAACCGACATCGATGAACCGCAGGACCTGAACTCAAACTTGTTGCCCGTAAACGCAAACGGTGAAGTACGGTTTCGATCCGTTGAATCCTTGGGGAAAGTGGGCAGGACATGCACGCCTATCTCCATACGTCCGGCTCCCTGATTCTTATAGGATGTTCCCTTTTCGATGCACTCAAGCACTTCATTAAGGTCATCACCCAGGAATATTGACATGATCGCGGGAGGCGCTTCACTTGCGCCCAGCCTGTGGTCATTGCCTGCGGAAGCGATCGATACCCTCATAAGATCCTGGTACTCGTCTATCGCCTTTATTATCGCTGTTAAGAATAACAGAAACTGAGCATTCTCATGAGGCGACTTACCCGGCTCAAGGAGGTTTACTCCCTCATCCGTTATCATCGACCAGTTGTTGTGCTTACCCGAACCGTTAACGCCGGCGAAGGGCTTCTCATGAAGGAGGCATACCATGTCATGGCGTTTTGCTACATTTTTCATGATCTCCATAGTGATCTGGTTATGGTCAATGGCGATATTTGCAGTGTCGAATATTGGTGCCATCTCATGCTGCGCGGGCGCAACCTCGTTATGCTCGGTCTTTGAAAGGATACCGAGCTTCCACAGTTCGTCGTTTAAATCCTCCATGTAGGACTGTACGCGCCTTAGGATCGCACCGAAATAGTGGTCATCCATCTCCTGTCCCTTGGGAGCTTTTGCGCCGAACAGCGTCCTGCCGCAGTAGATAAGATCCTTGCGTTTATTGTAGACATTACGGTCAACCAGGAAGTATTCCTGCTCGGGGCCGACGGTAGTAGCCACACGCCTTACCGAAGTATTGCCGAACAGCCTTAAGATACGCAGCGCCTGTTCGTTAAGTGTTTCCATCGAGCGAAGCAGCGGTGTTTTTTTATCAAGCGCCTCGCCGCCGTATGCGCAGAAAGCTGTGGGAATACACAATACGCCGTCCTTTACAAACGCATATGAAGTGGGGTCCCATGCGGTATATCCGCGGGCCTCAAATGTTGCCCTTAAACCTCCCGAAGGAAAGCTTGATGCATCGGGCTCACCCTTTATAAGCTCCTTGCCCGAAAACTCCATTATCACACGGCCGTCGCTCTGCGGTGAGATGAAGCTGTCATGCTTCTCGGCCGTTATGCCGGTTAGCGGCTGAAACCAGTGCGTGTAATGTGTCGCACCCTTCTCGATCGCCCAGTCCTTCATAGCTATCGCAACGACATTTGCTATCGATATGTCAAGATCCCTTCCGGCTTCGATCGTCTTCTTAAGCGACTTGTAAACATCCCTTGGAAGCTTGTCACGCATTATCGCATCGTTAAAAACCATACTTCCGAATATTTCAGGTACATTGCTCCTCATGTGATTCTCCTTATCATGTGTTTTTGATCAGTTTAGCACGCAGCGTCTTTGTTATCTTCTTTTCCGCGAACCGGTACATGATCGCCGAAAAGACGATAAGCACCGCGGTCATGATAAACATCTGATAATATTTTCCCGTATCAATTATGCCTGTAGCGTCGGCTATGATATTCCACAGACCGAGAATGCAGCTCTGCCATACGTATACTTCAAAAGCCACGGCACCGGGTTCCAGCCTTCCCATTATCCTTTCATCCGTAAACCGGTCTGCCGCCAGTGTCAAAAACAGCAGCGCAGGGAATACAATATATGTCATAACGTCCCTCATGTTTGCGGCAAACAGGCTGTATGCACCGAAGTATACGCCAATAGATACCGCCAAACAAACCACCGAGTATGCTGTCAAAAGTTTCCGTGAAACGGAATTCCAGATATAATACAATAACATTCCAAGGAAAAAGGCTGCGTATCCACGTCCGGAATACTCATTTAAAAACGGGGCCTTAACCTCATACTGCAATGCCGCAAAACCCACTATGCTTATAACGGCAAATGAATATACCTCACTGACACTGAGCCTGTCAGACAACCAGACCGCAAAATACAACAGCACATAGCAATATATCAGAACACATAAAAACCATAAGGGATTATTGATGCCGTCTGCGGTATTTACGGCACCGCCGCTGAACATAAGCCACAGGTTATTCCATACGTTCCATAATGTGAGCCTGACACCGCCGCTCCAATGCCCGAACAGACACACATAAACAAATCCCAGCACCGTCTTAAACAGAACGCTTAACATCGCCATCGGATAAATGCGGATGAGCTTATTTAAGATATAGTTCTTAAAACCCGTCTTAAGCATTCCCTTAACGGTCGGCGCGATAAGAAATCCCGATATGATAAAAAACATCTCCACGAGACAACCCCAATATATCGTTCCCTCGTAAAAATTTATCCTGCCGCGCATCCCCGTGCTCTGCTGATAATGATGAAATACAAGCAGAACAGCCATTATAAACTTTAATACATCAAGCGAATAAATCCTTTTCATATCGTGTATATTCTAGAAGATCGCTCCAAACACTCCTGCGGATACAACACCCATGATGATACCGGCAAGGATCACACCGAGCACCACCGCGATCACGCTTTCCTTAAACTTCATATCAAGTATCGATGCGGCAAGTGTTCCTGTCCATGCTCCGGTCCCGGGAAGCGGAATACCGACGAATAAAAGCAGTGCAACAAACAGACCGCGGCCCGCCTTGGCCTGGAGCTTCTCGCCGCCCTTGTGCCCCTTTTCAAGACAGAATGTAAAGAACTTACCGATATACTTTTTATCCTTTCCCCACTCGAGCACCTTCCTTGCAAAAAAGAAGATGACGGGTACGGGGAGCATGTTGCCTACTATCGCGATCACATAGCACAGCCACAGTTTAAGAGGCTCGCCCGCGTTAATAAAACCGACCGCATACGGTATCGCACCCCTGAGTTCGATAAGGGGTACCATTGAGATCAAGAAAATAAACAGATAGTGTATCATTGGTGTTCTCCTAACGTTATCGTTCCTTTAATATAACATCCAGCGCCTTGATAAGTTCCTTCATCTCCTCATCCGTTCCTATGGATATCCGAAGGTAGTTTTCAATCCTGGGTTTATTCCAGTGCCTTACGTAAATATCCTTTTCCTTAAGCTTTTCAAATATCTCCACGGCAGGAACCGATGCGTGTGAGGCAAAGATAAAATTCGCCTTTGAATCACCGAATTTAAATCCGAGTTCTTTAAGCTTTTCCTTTGTCCACTCCCTTGTTTTTATAACCTTTGCAACAGTCTCATTAAAGTACTCCGTGTCAAGCACGGCCACGGTCGCAAGCTCGATCGCAGGATGGTTCATCGTATATGAATTTATCGAAAATTTAATATCTTTAAGATATTTTATAAGCTTTGCATCACCGAATGCCATACCTATACGAAGCCCTGCAAGCGAGCGCGACTTGGAAAAGGTCTGGACTATGAGCACATTATCATATTTATCAATAAAAGGAAGACAGCTTGTACCGCCGAAATCAATATAGGCTTCATCGACGATCACTACCGAACCGGGATTTGCCTTTATTATCCTTTCGATCTGCCCGGGATCCAGATATTCGCCTGTGGGTGCATTTGGATTTGCAATGACAATACCGCCGTTTTCCGTATTAAGATAATCATTTATATCAAATAAAAAATCATCCTTTAAAGGAAGCATCTTATACGGGAAACGATGTACCTCGGCCCACACATCATAGAACGAATATGTTATGTCAGGAAAAATTATAGGCTTATCTGAATTAAAGAAGGTCATGAAGGCTGTAAACAGCACATCATCGGAGCCCACGCCGACAAATATCCTGTCAAAATCAAGAAGACCCGGATACTGCCTGTCATATACCTTTATGATCGCGTCTACAAGATTTTCGGCATCCATATTCGGGTACTTCCGAAGCTTCGATGAAACACCGTCAAGTTCATCCTGCGCAAGATCATAAAGCCTTGTTGCCACCATAGGTGAAGGCGGATATGGGTTTTCGTTTGTATTAAGCTTGATAACGTTACCCTTAGGCTGTTCGCCCGCAATATACGGGGTTACCCGGCGTACTTTTTCTTCCCATTTACTCGTTTGCATATACGGGCCTCCCCTCCTTAAATATGTTTTCGTTAAATACCAGTATGGTACTGTCCTCAAACGGGATCTTCTCCACGGCATTTGCAACAAGGGTATCCTTAACCCTGTCAAGCGCATCATCCGGCACTACCGCAAAGTAACGGTCAACTCCCGGCTGATCCTCATACCATGACCACTGCGACTGGTACCTCGTTATACTGTAATCGCCGTCCTCACCGTATGAGATCATCGAGATCTTTATCCTTGAATCGGTTAACACGTTCATCACATCCGCGCCGCCCCACATATCGGAATAACCGTATGTCAACCCATGTTCATCAAGCACGTGCGCCATTCGTACATAACCGTTAAGCTCTGGATCAGTCGGAAGCTTATATACGGTCATGGGAATGGTCAACAGGGCCGGTATCACAATACACAGCGCCGCATATCCAAACCGCATGAAATACTTTTCCTTAAGGACCATATACAGGAAGCACATTGATACGATAAAAGCCATACCAAGGAGAGTACACAGCCGCCAGTTTGTATTCGATACGACCGATATGCCGTAGGTTATCCATGTGAGTGCAAACAGTATCCAGTAATCAAGCAGCAGTATCCGCATAAGACGGTTTTCGTACTTTTTATAAAAGAACAGCGCGATAACCGGAATGATCAAAAGAAGGAGTCCGAACACAAGCCTTATGACTATGAACAGGCCGTCCATCGAAAGCATGGGGACTCCCGCATATACATCACCAGTAAGCAGAGTCACAAACCGCACGATAAACCCCTGCTCCTTCCACATCCAGTCCTGATGCGCAAGCAGTGATGAAAACTTCTCCTCATAGCTGTTGTCAAAATAAGGAGCTATCCTGTACCTTTTATACAAAAAGCCGAGTCCGGCTCCGAAAAGCACCACGATAAGCCGAAGGAGCGGCACCTTTATATTTGAAAACGTTATATCCTTTCTGTCCAAAAGGCGCTCAAGCACAAGCGCACCCGTAAGAGGGAGAAGGAACAGCAGGATCGAAGAAGAACCGTTAAGACAGCATAAGAAACACCATACCACAAGCAGAACATAACTGATACGCTGCTTCAGATCAAACTTACCTGCCCATAAACAGTCCGTTTTATCAAGCATGATGAAAGAGACAAAAGTAAACACCAGCGCAAGGCTGTAATGTATGACATGCCCGAAAAATATGACCCTTGTATTCTGCGAAATGTTCATTATAAGGAGCATCGCCCCGGAAGTAAGGAAGGCCTTCCCCCACGACAGCTTAAGAGCCCTTAACCCAAACAGCAGAGCCACCGCCATTACCACAACAAACAAAGACATACCCAGCTCATGTGCAAGGTAGGTCACTCCCAAAAGCTTTACCAGCGGTATCATAAGAAGCGAGCCGCTGAAAGGTATTATGTAAACATACCAGTATCCGCGGTTTATTATGGATCCGCCATCCACAGAAGCAGCCGCCCAGAACAGCGAATCCGTGTGATCGATATTATATACGACTATCTCCCTTGTGAAGATATAAAAAAATGCAAGGGCCAAACCCAGCACAAATACGATGATCCCCGGAATGATAAGGCTTTCGCCATTTCCGGATCGCTTATCAGCCATCCTTATCAAAGTCCTTTCTCTTAATGCTTTCCTTATCCGCCGATCCGAATACCGACATAACAGCAACGCAGTATGCAAATACCGCCACAGTCAGATCTTTATAAGTCATAAATGCATGGACGCATGCATGTTCTATCGTGACCATGTACCAGACAAATGGGATCGCCGTCACACACAGATACATGGGGATAAATTTAAGATCGATACGGTTCCTTCCCTTACACCTTCCGTAAATAAAGTAAACCGCCACTGCAACAGTATACAGTATAAGGCTTATCCTGTATATATCATTCTTGTACATGAACAGGTTGTCGTGAAGAGCCTGAAGGTAAGTGTATCCTTCCGAAGAAGCACCCGATGCCGAACGCGATGCCACACTTCCCGCCGTATCCGATATGACCGATAAGCCGTAGAACGGGATCGATATAAGTACCTTTCCGATCCACATGAGTGCATATCCCAAAAACCAGGATATACCGCAGAACATAAATTTTATAAACGCACCGGCAAAGGTTGTGTCACTGCCATCATTTCCCATAAGTATAAGCAGACCGAGAAGAGGCAGGCCAAGTGTAAATACGGGATACGTAAGAAGATCCGTATAGCTTGTAAGTATACCGGTAAGCATGAACAGTAAAAACAACCTGTCATCGTCCTTAATACGGTCATAAAACAGCAAAATACATGCAAGCGAGCCGAAACCGGTATAAAAGCAGGCTGAATACTGCATGGCCATCGGCAGGACTATCGGAGTAAGGAAAAAATAGGTCATGAGCACCGCCGGAACATACCGTGAAAGCCCCTTTTTTACAAGCGCATAAAGAGTCAGAAAAACAATAAGCAGCTGGCCCATATGATTAAGGATTCGTATGTCTGAATAGCCAAAGAATAAAAGCAGCGGTTTAAGTACAACAAGGAAACCATGCCAGTAACGCACATACGTGACCTCGCCATCCGGTTCGATCCCGGAATAAAAATCAATAAAAGCCTGTGCAGGGCTCCTGTCCTTATAGCTGTACTGGTGACATGCTATCGCCCGCCTTAAGGGCCCTTCATCGTTTGTATGTGAAGCGGTATTAAGCATCGCGCCGTCGGTAAACACATCAAGCCTGCTGCCGGGATACCCGAATATGACCTCGGATAAATCCTCGTCATCCTTTCGTATGGCTGCAACCGAATTGCCCAGTCCCTTAAGCCTGCCCTGTGGTATGCAGTAAACCAGCACCAGCATAAAGTATCCCAGAGCCACAGAACAGATCAGCAATATGAGCATATGAAATGCAGTTTTTTTCACCATGATATAAAGCTGTCCTTCCGTCCTATGCTTCCTTCACCGCGACAATGAAAATCCGCTGCGACTGTCCGGTGGGTTCATCCCTTGTATCAGAATCCCTTACCAGCAGCACCTTAAGCCCCGCGCGTTTTAAAAAACTATGCATCTGTCCCAGTGTATATCCGCGCTGGTAATGGGTTTCCACATAACGCTTAAAAACATCCGGTTCATCCTGTTCGATGAAGATGCTTACATCATACTCATTTATCCGATCCTCATCATCGTAAAAATTCTCCCATATAAATGCGCAGCTTTCACGATTCTCGGCGATCGTCGTATTTCCTATGACATTCTCATATTTATAGATCGTATTAAAATCAAACATGAACAGTCCGCCGGGATACAGAAACTTAGCAACAAGCTTAAAGGTCCTTATCACATCCTCATCACTTAACAGGTAATTTACCGTATCGCAGACCGAATAAACCGTACCGACCGTTGAATACAGATCAAGGTCCCTCATATCCTGATTGATATACAAAATGTCATACTCTTTATCATCACGCTTCTTCAAGGCGATATCGAGCATCGCATCGGATGAATCGATACCTATCATATCATATCCGCGCTTATACATAAGTCCCGTTAATGTCCCTGTTCCGCAGCCAAGATCTACCACCAGATTCTTCTCGGACTCCAAGAGTTCCTTTTCGCTTAGCTGTGTCTCATTATCGGACTTATCCTCTTCATACTTAAGCTCATCAAACAGTCCGGACCGCTGATCGTGTCCCACAGGCTTCGAAATGCCGTATTCCTTTATCATCCGGTCTATGACATCGCACCATTCCGTATACGGAATGTTATCCATCAGCTCATCATATACAGAAGCCAATGCTTCATATTCACGGCCATCCTCAACATACTTCATAAAGGCTTTCCTTTCAGGTAAGATCATACTCCTTTGCCAGTTCGGCAAATTTCGGCAATGAATTGACTATAGTTTCATACGCGACACAGTAAGCGATGCGTACATAGCCGGCACAGCCGAAGCTGCTGCCGGGCACCACGAGGATATTGTATTTCTTCGCGGCATTCACAAATTCCTTATCATCCGCGACCGGTGTCTTTAAGAACAGATAGAACGCTCCCTCAGGCTTCTGGCAGGTGAAGCCGAGCTTTGTAAGCCCCTCGTACAACGTATTCCGGTTCCTGTCATAATATGAGATATCGGTCTTCTCGTTTATGCATCTTGCAACCACCTTCTGCATAAGTGAAGGTGCATTTACGTAGCCAAGTATACGGGTTGCAACACATGCAGCCGCAAACACATCATCGTAATCGTCAACCTCCGAAGGTATGACAAGATATCCTATCCGTTCGCCGGGAAGTGAAAGGGATTTTGAATACGAATAACCCACTATGGTATTCCTGTAATACTTTGTTATATAAGGCACTTCAACATCACCATACACAAGCTCCCTGTAGGGTTCATCCGATACTATATAAATGCTTGTGCCGTACTCTTTCTGTTTCTTTTCAAGGATGGCCGAAAGTGCTTTTATCGTTGCCTCCGAATAGACCACCCCCGTAGGGTTGTTCGGCGAATTAACGAGCACGCACTTTGTCTTTTTAGTTATCTTTTCCTCAAACTCATCAAGCTTTGGCTGAAAATCAACCGTATTGGGGGATACCTCGACAAGGACTCCGTCATAATTTGAGACGTAGTTCTTATATTCACCGAAGTAAGGAGCAAACGTGATGACCTCATCACCGGGATCTAAAAGCGTTTTGAATATGACGTTAAGGCCCGACGCCGCACCGACACACATGATTATGTTATTCTCATTAAATGACGTGCCGAAACGCTCATTAAGCGACTTAGCGACCGTATCCCTTACATCCTCGTAACCTGCGTTGCTCATGTAGCCGTGCAGCTTTAACGGATCCTCATTTTTTGCGATATCGATCATGGCCTCCCGCACGGCATCGGGTGCCGGTACGTTGGGATTCCCGAGTGAAAAATCATAAACGTTTTCCGCGCCGTATTTCTTCGCAAGGTTCTTTCCTTCCTCAAACATTGCCCGGATGACCGAGCTTCCTTTTACAAGGGATACCATTTTTTGTGAGATCATGTTAGTTCCTTTCAATCATTCATTATTCCCATCTTGGGAGGGTTGATCCTGATCATCCTGTTTCGCTTCTGCCTGTGGGATGACGATCGGCGTATAGTCTGTTTCTGCCGTGTTCTGCATAAACACTTCGGCCATTGGAGAATCAGCCGGAAGGATGAGCGTTTTGTTACTGCCCTTCATGCTGTCCTTGGCCGCATCCAGTGAGCGGACAAAGCTGTAAAAATCGCTCTTATCCTTATCGTTGTATGCTTCCGATAATATCTTCATATATTCTGCTTCGCCTTCAGCCCTTATCTTCTCGGCCTGGGCCTGTGCGGTCGAGCGCATGATGGACACTTCCTTGTCGGTCGTATTCTGTATCATCTTCGCCTGCGCCTCGCCTTCAGCAGTATACTTGGCCGCAATGTTTTCGCGCTCCGAGATCATACGGGTATATACCGCATTCTTATTGTTGTCGGGGAGGTCGAGCTTCTTTACCTCAACCGTCATTATCTGTATTCCGTACTGTTCATACACAGTTCCGATGTGGTCCATGATCTCCTCGGTAAGGGATTTTATGTTAACCACTTGTGTATTCTCCTCGAGTACGATGTCATTACCCTTTACATCGTCTTCGACCTGTGCATTTACTATAGTCATCTTACCGTCGCGGCTCCTGATGACCTCGTCCTGTGTCATGTTTGATATCGTATTCTTTGTCGCGTTATACACAAGCGCGTCGATACGGTTCTCGGCATTGGCTACCGAATAGCTCAAGGTCTGCGCAAACTTAAGGGGATCCGTGACCCGCCACAAAACATAACTGTCAACTATCATTGACTTTTTATCGGATGTGATGACATCGGATGCGGGAAGGTCGTATATCAAAAGCTCGCGCGGCACCGTATCCACCGACTCGATGAGCGGTATCTTAAAATAAAGGCCCGAAGCGGATATCGTGCGCTCAACCCTTCCGAAACGGCGCACAAGCTTATACTCGTTTTCATGGCAGATAACTAGCCCTGAACTTAGAATGATAAGGACCAGCAATGCGATGACCCAGCCCGTTATGCGCGGCTTCTTTGTATTTGTTTTATTGTTCTTCGGCTTCCCATCCGAGCCGAAACGCTGTGTTGTATTAGTGTCCATTAATTTATTCTCCTGTATCACACATTATCCGAAAACTAATTAAACGAATCGAGGGGCATGATCTCCTGTATGTTGTTCCCATCCGAGCCCTGAATGATTATCTTCATGCCCGGCAGGATGTCTTCCATCGTTTCGTAGAACATACGCTGCTTGGTAACCTGCGGGAACTTGACATATTCCTCATACATCGAATTGAAACGCGCGACCTGACCCTGCGCCTCATTGATCCTTGCCTGCTTGTCGGCCTCGGCATCCTGTACTATCTTATCGGCTTCGGCCTCGGCACCGGGGATCTGTTCGTTACGGTATTTGTTGGCATTGTTAAGGGCCGTTTCCTTACCCTGCTTGGCAGTTTCGACCGACTTGAACGCCGTTATTACCTCGTCCGTCGGCGGTTCGGCATCCTGTATTGTTATGTTAACCAACTGTATGCCTATATCTATAGAATCAAGCTTCTCAAGGATCATATTCTTGATATTGCTCTGTATCTCGTTCTTACCCGTTGTGAGTACCGCATCAACACCGTATGAACCTATCGTTGTCCTTATGCAGTTCTGCGCGATGTTTGCGAGGATGAGCCTCGGATCCTGTGATGCATACAGTGCCTTTACGGGATCGGTAACCCTGTACTCGGCATAAAAATCAACATGGATGAAATTGTAATCCGATGTGATCATCATGCTGTTATCCGCGCCCTCGGCCCCGTTGTAGTTGAGCTCGGAATCCGAGGAATAGCCGATCGCGAAGCCCTGGATCGTGGTATTCACCTTCTGCACCGTCTGGATGAACGGTATCTTAAAGTGCAGTCCGGACTGTGTTACGGCCTTCGGCACACCGAACGTGCACACAACAGCCTGCTCCTCCTCCTGTATGGTGTAAAACGACCCCGCGATAATGATCATCGCGGCAACTATAAGGATTATCAGTGCGGCCTTTTTGCCCGCATTTTTCATCTTGCCCCCGCCAAAATTGTTTTTTATGTCGTTAAAGTCGGGCGCCTGATTCTTAAAATCATTCATTGTCATTTGGGTAAACTTCCTTTTTTAATCTAGGTTTGTAGAGAAAAATAATGCTGTCATCCTGCGCATGAGTTCAAGGAACACTCCGCTTTTTACGCCGTCTGACCACACGGCGCTTTTTGACTGGCCGCGCATCACGTAGCTGCTTAAGATACCCTTGAACAGATCGATATCCTTAAGATGTGCGTGTTTAAGGAGACGAAGCTCGTCATCGACAGACTTTATCTTATACCTCGTATAAACATACCTGTAATTCCTGTCCATGAGCTTTGTCTTTTTGGCATCTTTTATGAATGCGAGCAGATTGGAATCATACACCGGGATCTGAATAAGCTTCTGATCCTCCTCGCCGTCGTAGAAGCTGCTGACCTGCTGGCCCGACTTTTTTTCGAACCAGTTCATGTATTTGGAAAGCAGTTCAACATCCGCCATATACTCGTTCCTTATCCTGGTACTTTGCTTTTCCTCCTGATAGTCCATACTTAAGCCTCCCGAATACGCTTTT
Organism: Lachnospiraceae bacterium; assembly: GCA_017550535.1. Lineage (GTDB taxonomy): Bacteria > Bacillota > Clostridia > Lachnospirales > Lachnospiraceae > UBA2868. The sequence goes on along the minus strand of JAFZOS010000042.1, from coordinate 808 downwards.
AAAAATATGCAATATAATGTAAAATTATATCATGAAACCCGTTAGAATTAAATCCTTAATCACATATGCAGCTTTTCTCGTGATTTCCATTCTGTTCATATATGCGTTTTCGCTGTGGATCAGCCCGCTGTATAAACACTGGTACGGATGCGATGCAAGCTTCTTCACTCTGGTGGGACGCGGGATGCTTGAGGGAAAGGTGCCGTACAGGGATTTCTACGATCTTAAGGGACCGTATTTTTTCTTCATACAGGCGCTCGGTCAGCTTATAAAAAGAGGACACAACGGTTTATTCGTGCTTGAGATAATCGCGCTGTTTACGTCCCTGGTACTCATATACAAAACAGGCAGGCTGTACATTTCGTATAAAAAAACGCTTGCCGTTATTGCATTCTTTTTATGGCCGTACGTTACGATGCTGTGGGGCGGCAACTGCCTTGAGGAATTCATGCTGCCGCTTAACATGCTGGTTTTGTATCTGACGATGAAGTATTACGGGACGGGATGCAATACAGCCGATGCGGGTGATGTTAGTACTGCTGCCAAGAATGACACGGACGATAAGGGCAATATCGTAGCCCTCATAACCGGGCTGTGCTTTACGATAACCGCGTTTTCAAAGATAACCGCAGGAGCCCCGATAGTCGGGCTTATCCTCGGTGTGATGATACTTCACTTATACCGCAGGAAATACCGAAAACTGCTGTTTTATATACTGTATCTTATACTCGGCGCTGTCATAGGACTGGTACCGCTGTTTATATACTACGGCATAAACGGATGCATACTTAAAATGCTCTACTGTACA
>JAFZOS010000041.1 GCA_017550535.1 Lachnospiraceae bacterium | reverse complement strand
TTTACTATACACTCCATAACACAAATTCACTTTAGGAGGAACTAATATGAAGATCCTTTACAACGACGGACATGTCGATGAATGTCCGCAGGAAGAAGTAACACACGTACTCAGGCACTCTGCCGCTCATATAATGGCACAGGCTATACAGCGGCTGTATCCCGGGGCTGACTTTGCCTACGGTCCCGCAACCGACAGGGGCTTTTACTATGATGTCGATCTCGGCGATGAAAAGCTTACGGACGAAGATCTCGCAAAAATCGAGGCTGAGATGAAAAAGATCGTTAAGGAAAACCTTCCTTTCAAGACCTTCACATTAAGCCGCGAGGAATCGATAAAGTATCTGCACGAGCGCAATGCAAAATATAAGGAGGAGCATATCGGCGACCTTGATCCCGATGCTGTTATCACCTTCTTCCAGCAGGGCGATTACGTTGATATGTGCGTAGGTCCTCACTTAACTTATACAAAAAATCTGAAGGCATTCAAGATAACCGGCCAGAGCGGCGCATACTGGAAAAACGATGCCAGCCGCAAGATGCTCACACGTATAAACGGTGTTGCTTTCCAGACAAAGGAAGAACTTGAGGAATATGAGAAACAGGTTGAGGAAGCAAAGGCCAGGGATCACCGAAAGATAGGTAAGGAAATGTCCTTATTCATGACCGATGACCTCATCGGAAAAGGACTTCCCATGTTCCTGCCAAAGGGCTACACGTTGTGGAGGGAACTTGAGGATTATATCAGGGATAAGGAATTAAAGCTCGGTTACCAGCATGTACTCACTCCCTGTGTGGGTACCGTTGCTCTTTATCAGACCAGCGGCCACTGGGATCATTACAAGGAAAATATGTTCCCGGCTATGGAGGTTGAGGGCGAGAACTTCGTACTGCGCCCGATGAACTGTCCTCATCATATGATGATATATGCAAACAAACCTCACTCATACCGTGAGCTTCCGATAAGGATAGGCGAGATCGCGCATGATTTCCGTTTTGAGCCCAGCGGATCGCTTAAGGGTATCGAACGCGGACGTCATTTCTGTCAGAACGATGCGCACTTATTTGTAACGCCCGACCAGATAAAGGATGAGGTAAGCCGTGTCGTTGATCTTATATTTGATGTTTATAATGACTTCGGTATTACCGATTACAGGTGTGTTCTTTCACTCCGCGATCCGATGGATACAAAGAAATATCATCCCGATGACGAGATGTGGAACAATGCGGAAGACGCTCTCAGGCAGGTGCTCAATGACATCGGCATCGAATATACCGAGGAGATAGGTGAGGCAGCCTTCTACGGTCCCAAGCTTGACATTAACGTTAAGCCTGCGGTGGGTGTTGAATACACGCTTTCAACCTGCCAGCTCGACTTCTGTCTGCCTGCAAAGTTCGACCTTAAATATATTGATTCTGACGGTTCGGAAAAAACTCCCGTCGTACTCCACCGTGCGATCCTGGGTTCACTTGACCGTTTCATGGCCTATATCATTGAAGAGACCAAGGGTAAGTTCCCGGTTTGGCTCGCACCCCTTCAGGTCAAGGTACTTCCCGTCAGCGAGAAGACAAACGACTATGCTGCAAAAGTAAACAATGCTTTGGCAGACAACGGTATGCGTACCCTGCTTGATGACAGGAATGAAAAGATCGGATATAAGATACGTGAGGCCCAGCAGGTTGACCGCTGTCCTTACATGCTGATAATCGGTCAAAAGGAAGCCGATGATAACACGGTAAGCGTAAGAAGCCGTGACACCGGTGAAACAGAAGTTATGAGCCTGGATGCATTTATAGAGAAGGTTACATCTGAGATATATAATAAAGTACACTGATAAAAATGGTGCGGGGGTTAAACCCTCGCACCACAACATTTTTTATATTTCTTTCCGCTTCCGCACGGACACGGATCGTTACGTCCAATCTTATCGCCCTTGACTATCGTTGTTGAACGTTTCTGCTCTTTGTACAGTTCCTTCTGCTTTTCCTCATCGAAGATATCGTTCCACTCCTCGAGGCCGTACAGCCAGTCAGCCTGCGCGCCCACCATGTTTTTATACAGGAGTTCCTTGTCAAATGCCAGCGAGACTTCAGTATCCTCCTCCATCTCCTCGATGGGGTTTTTCTCCTTCAGGCTGTCATTAATGCCGTCAAGGAAACCGGTCATTGTCATTATATCTATCTCGTACTTGTCCGCGAGCTCCTTGACCGTTCCCTTAACTTCCGTATCGGGATCGGCAAGCAGAAGCTTATATATCTCCTTTTCTTTTTCAAAATAGTCCGACCACAGCTGTTGTAATTCCTGTTTATCCGCCTTGGCTGAATAAGCCATGCTCCTCCACTGCTCCAATAATGCCATCTTAAGTCATCCTTTCATAATTCATACTGCACGGTATCCCGATGCTCTATCTTATTATAACCCAACACCCGCTTTTGGCAAGTATTTGTGACTTTAATAGGAGCTGAGTTCATCAAGGCTGTCATCCGTCGACTTATCGATATCCTTTACGGTAACGTAATACGATATGTTCTCATCAACCGTTACCAGCACGCGTTCACCCTTCTTATGCCCCATAAGGGCCTTGCCCAAGGGTGATTCTATACTGATAAGTCCCTTAAGCGAATTGGACCTTATCGTTGTTACTATCTTGTACTTTTCCTCGGAACCGTCATCGTCAAAAACAACAGTGACGGTATTGTTTATACCGACTTCGTCATCCTTTGAACTGTCATCTATTACGACAGCGGTCTTTATCATTTTTTCGAGATAACGTATGCGGCTCTCGTTTCGATTCTTTTCCTGCTTGGCAGCCTTATACTCGAAGTTCTCGCTTAAGTCCCCATGGGCCCGTGCCGTCTTTACATGTTCAAGCAGCTGCGGCCGCAGAGTCACCCTCCTGTACTCTATCTCCTCTTCCATTTTTTTAATATCGGATTCAGTTAACTTATCCTTCATGTTTATCCCTCTTCTTAGTATCTTTGATCCGTATCCCTGTTATCAGTCTATCCACTCTGACATTAAGGAAAGCAGCTCCTCTTCCATCTTATCGATCTCATTCTGGATATCCTGGAGTTTAACATAATCACTTGCATTTTCGGGAGCTTCAAGCTCAGCCTTCTTTACGTCTATATCGGCCTCGAGCGCTGCCATCTGCTCCTCCATTTTCTTTTTCTTTTTTAATAGCTTTGCCTGTTCTTTCCCGGCAAGGTATGACTGCTGGCCTGCCTTTATCTTTTCTTCGCCCGGCTTACCCGGTTTGTCCTGCTTTTGCGATCCTCTCACATCCCCCGATGATATGACTTTGCCGCGTGTTATATCATCGTATCCTTCATCGGCATCAAGTGCCGCCATTTCCTCTGCATACTGATCGTATCCGAACTCATAAAGCCTTACCTTATCATCCTCCATGAACAAAAGCTTCGTCGCGACCTTTTTAACAAAATACCTGTCATGCGATACGAAGATCACGGTTCCCGGATAATCAACGAGCATGGATTCAAGTGTCTCCTTACCGACTATGTCCATGTGGTTCGTCGGCTCATCGAGGATCAGCATATTGGGCTTGCGCTTGAATATCTTGGCAAGCGCCAGACGAACCTTTTCGCCGCCCGATAGCATGCTCACTTCCTTATATACTTCATCCTGCGTGAACAAAAGCGCACCCAGGCTGTTTCGCACCTCAGTCTGTGTCAGCGTCGGATACTCATCCCAGAAATCGTCAATGACAGTCTTTTCACTTGTATACTGGGCCATCTGCTGGTCAAAATACCCTATCTCAACATTGGTCCCGTAACTGTATTCACCGGAAAGCGGAGGTACCATGTCAACAAGCGTTTTAAGAAGAGTCGATTTGCCGATCCCGTTCCCGCCGATTATTCCCAGCCGCTCGCCGCGCTTTATATCAAACGACACCTGAGCCAGCATATGATCGTAACCTATCGCAAGATCCTTTACAAACAATACATCCTTGCCCGACTCGATACGCGGTTCAAATTCGGCTTTAAACGTTTTGTTGTCGTATCTGTCGGGAGCCTCGATAACATCCATATGCTCGATCGCCTTAAGCTTGGACTTTGCCATGGAAACCTTGGTCGGTTTGCCCATGAAACGGTCGGCTATACCCTGCAGCCTTTCTATCTCCTTAGCCTGTGCATTATGATCCTTAAGCTGTTTGTCGTACGCTTCCTTCTTAAGTTTTACAAATGTCGAGTAATTACCGTTGTACCTTCGCATCTTATGATGCTCGATCTCATACACGGTATCGACTATCTTATCAAGGAACATCCTGTCATGCGACACTACCACTACCGCCCTGTTATATGCCTTAAGGTATCCCTCGAGCCACTGTATCGTGTTTATGTCAAGGTGGTTGGTAGGCTCGTCGAGCAGCAGTATATCCGGTTTGCTCAAAAGGAGTTTTATAAATGCCAGCTTCGTACGCTGTCCGCCCGAAAAGTCATTAAGCTTCTTTGCTTTATCTTCGGTCGTGAAGCCAAAGCGCTTAAGCATCGTATCATATTCCTTCTCGTAATAGTATCCGCCTATATCCCTGAACTCCTCCTGAAGCTTTGTATATTCGGCGGCAAGTTCCTCGTGATCCTTCATGGATACGTCGCAATAACCGCTGTTGCGCAGCATTGCGGAATATGCGGCATCACTCGAATAGTCTGTGGAATTCATTAAACGGACAAGCTCCTCAAGGCGTTCCTGCATGCTTATCACGGGCGCAAATACCTTGCGTATCTCCGCATCAAGCGTAACGGAATCATCCTCGAATGTAAGCTGTTTAAGATAACCGATGGTAGGATCACCGGTCGTTGATATCGTCGAATCCACTCCGTCAAATCTTGTCATGGAAACCTCACCCGATATCAGCTTAAGAAGGGTTGTTTTACCGCAGCCGTTACGCCCGACCACGGCGATCTTCTCGTTTTTGTTCCTTATCTCAAATTGTATGCTGTCAAGAATCGTATCCGCGGCATACTGTACCGTGGCATTGTTTATCTGGTATATCATAAATCATCCGGCATCCCTTATTATGAATGCCACCTCATGCTTCTCAAGATATTTTGCGGCCTTTTCCTCGTCCTTTACAAATACTCCTTTATACCTGCTTCCGAGCAGTTCCTTCACTGCATTAAGCTTATCGGTTGAAGAGCTGATCACAAGTATCGTCTCACGATCTTTCGCTTCCTCCGCGAAAGCTTCAGCCGCCTTTTCAGTGTTAAACAACCTGTCGGCTTCCTCCTGTGTGATCAGAAGATCCTTACTTATATACTTAAGAAGTGCCTCCTCAAGATCCTTATACATAACGGGCTTGGAAAGATAATCAGTAAAGCCCTCTCTTATATAAGAATCACGCGCCCCCACTATCGCGTCCGCTGTCAAAGCTATTATCGGCGTTCCGTCGGCAAGATGATCCCGCCTTATCGCCTCAAGCGTCTGTATACCCGACATTCCCGGCATCATCTGATCGAGCAGGACCACATCGAAACTGCCTTCCCTGAGACGTATGATACATTCCCTTCCGGACTGGGCGGTCGTTACCCTTATCCTGGTATCCGAAAGCAGATCCGAAATAACATCAAGGTTCATTTCATTATCATCAACAATCAGTATCTTTGCATTGGGTGCTATCAATAATGGCTTAAACTCTTCCGCGGCATCCTGCATCTTAGAAAGGTTTGCCGCAAAATCACCGACAGGAGTATCATCCACTACTTCCTGGAGCATCTCGGCAGTGAATTTGGTACCGGCTCCGTATACCGAACTGACACGGATATTTCCTCCCATCATCTTTACAAGACGCATCGTTATATTAAGTCCCAGTCCGGTTCCCTCAATATTCCTGTTCCTGTCCTCCTCAAGCCTCTGGAACGAATCAAACAGTTTGCCCAGATCCTCATCCTTTATACCTATACCGGTATCCGTAACGATAACCTTCAGCTTACTATTATCCTTGTCAAAGGATACATCAATGCTTACGCTTCCTTCATCGGTATACTTTATGGCATTGTTGATAAGATTTAACATTATCTGACGTATCCTTATCTCGTCCCCCATAAGGACCGACGGAATATCTTCGGAAACATTTATCTTATATCTGAGTCCCTTCTCATCCGCCTTATTACGCGTCATATTCACGACATCGTTCATTACGGAAGAAAACCCGTACTTTACCTGGATAAGCTCCATCTTTCCCGATTCTATCTTGGAAAGATCAAGGATATCATTGATTATCGACAGGAGCGTTTTACCGGCGCTCTGGATATTGAGTGCATACTTCCTTACACTGTCATCTTTTGAAGAACGCAGTATCATCTCATCCATTCCGATGATAGCATTCATGGGAGTCCTTATCTCATGCGACATATTGGCCAGGAAATCACTTTTTGCCTTGTTGGAGGCATTGGCTGCGTCCTTTTCGAGCTCCAGCACTTTCCGCTCATATGCGGCCTTCTGCTCCTCGAGTTTTAACTCCTCCATGTCTTTTGCATAACTCTGCTCATTTTTATGTCCGACATAATAAAATATTGCGATCATTATAAAGACAAGGGTACATATAAAAACAGTTACGACAAGCTGACTCTTAACCTCGCCGTAAAGCTCGTTATCGCTCATCACCATCACAACATACCAGTTGTTCAGGATACCGTTAACGAACACGGTGTTTTTACTTCCGTCCATCGTGTACGAAAAGCTGCCTGTACCCTTACTCTTTATGGCATTTAAAAGGTCCTCTCCCCCCGGAGTACCTGTAATGTCGGTTCCTTTCAGCGACTCATCACTGTGAGCGATGACAAGCCCTGCCTCATCAATGATGAACCCATAACCTTTTCCGTTTATCGTAAGCTCCTTCATCATCGACTGTATACCGTTCAACTGCACATCAAGCGAGATGATGTTCTGCCTGTCCGGAAGCATACGGCATACCGATATGATAAGATTACCCGTCTGTGCATCGACATAAGGAGGCACTATCTTAACATCGCCGTTGCTTTCCTGAGCAACGATATACCAGTCACGGCTTTTGGGATCGTAATCCTCAGGAGGCTCCCAGTTTAAGCCGTCCATATACCTGCTCATTATATATCCGTAAAAGCCGTGATAGTTCTCACCGAACTGTTCTGTTACATTATCGGTCTCCTCCACGAGAAACTCATGTATACGTGCAGGCGTGGAACCGCTTATGAGCATGTGCTGAACCGAATCGGCGGTTATCTGAAGTACGTTTTCGGCGGTATTTAAATGATTGTCAACCAGAGATGACACGTTTTTCATCCTGTCTTCAATGACCGCATTCGAATTAAGTACCGCAACGCTGTATATAAGCTTTGATGTATAAACCACCATAACGGTAACGAATATGAAAATAAGAATCAGCGGTATGACCATGCTGTTCTTTTTATTTCCGTATTCTTTCGGTCTTTCAGTTTTTTTATTATTCCGCTCAGCCATCCGTACTCCCTGCCGTCAGTCATTTTCCTCAGGATTGATGGTAAAGTAATTATCGGGAACCTTAACCTTGGTGGTGCCCATATAATGCCCGGGATCACCGAAAATATACGTGTCCTGATAGATAAGGAATGTGTTATCCGACCTGACGCCCGTTGCGGCATCCGTATAATTCGATCCGTTCCATTCGGCTCCGGGCGAAAATACACCGTATGCCTTGGACAGGTCATTTATATCCGTAAGTTTGCTTTCTCCTATAATAACATTTCTGGCGTGTTCCGCAAGACCGGCCGAAACGGTATAGCCATATGAATAAGCCCATGTACCGAACCTTTCCGCGCCTCCTTTTTCAACGACCGCGCCCTCAACCTTTTCAAGGATCTTTTCAAAGTCACCTGCCTCCTCGGTAAGGTCAAGATCCAGAGCCCCTGGATAACCCATAAGGGGCGAAGGAAGGTCTGCTTCTATAAAATACCCTCCGCATTCCAGAAGCTTTTTTATAAGCGGCTCCGTATGCGCATCATTGGTACAGAAATAGGCGGATTTCTGACCGTACTTTTCAACCCACTCCGGAACATGCTCCAAAATAAAACTCTGTGCCCCCGGAACTCCTACATCAGTCGTGGGATCGGGAGCCTCCTCCATCGCAAAGGTCATTCCGAACTCTTCACATGCAGCCTTCATTATAGCCACCTGTCTTGAAACCGTTTCATATGAAAGATGCCGCGGAAACGATATATGGACAAAGGTATCACATCCAAGCTCATGCGCCGAGCGTATCATCAGATAACCGCGGGCAACAAAATCACTGCTCACCACAAGGTCAGCTACCGGTTCGATATCCGCAAAGTCTTCGTATGCTTCACCCGCTATACAAAGGATGTCGGGCCGGGTTTCCTTAATGCGCCTGAATGCTTCCGTGGTCCCGTCGACCGCCTGATTGACTATAATGGCTTTCATATCCGGGTCTTCAGAAAGATTCACGATGGTCTGGATGGTGATCTCAAGCTCCTCCGTAAAATTATCGGGATATATTGCAAGAGTCACCCTGTCTGCACCGTACTTATCCCTGAAAGCCTCTGCACCGCGTCTGTCATCTTCAGACTGCGCATAGGAGCCTGTAACGATTCCGATACGGAAATTATCTCCGGAAGCCTCCCCGTTTGATCCTTCGTTTGATTCTTCCTGCGATACTTTACCGGAGACATCATCAGCTTCCTGCACATCGGCTGAGCTCTCATTTACATTATCCGCATTCTGATCAACGGATGCACCCGCTCCGCCACATGCTGTCAATGAAGCTGCCATAACTGCTGCCATCAGCACACTAACCAGTTTCTTATTCATTAATATCCTCCTCTGATACCGGGCAGTTTGTAACAATAATACTATATAATACTATAACTATGATAAAAAATATACGGTAAATGTTTAATCGGTCGTTATTCATGTTTATACGGTATAAAGCCCCGCCATCCAAAAAAGCCGTTTGCAAAAATGCGCTGTTTATAATAATTTATATATATAAAATAATCCATCTTCGGAGGCTTGCATGCATCTTAAAATAATGGTTACGGGCAAAAACAGAAAAATAGCGACGGATATATCCGACCACCTTATGACCGACAGGGGATACAGCGTGGTCAAATGCGGGGCAAGCAAGGAGGCGCTGTTTACAGGAGTGCCCGCTGAGATGCCGAACGTTATAATCATATGTCTCGGAGATGAGACAAAGGAAACCGTGTCGGTGTTCGATGTACTTAAAGAATGCACCATGATCGGCGGGGTCACATTGATAGTTGTGGCAAACGAAAACGACCAGCAGCTTTTCATCACCAACACAAAACTTGAGCACATGTTTTTTATGTCCCGTCCCGTTTCACTTTTTGCACTTTATTCGAAATTAAGTGAGATTGAAAAGAAAGTTGAGGAAAACACGGATAACATATCAATGATGGTCACCGAATACGTTAACCCTCATGCTAACGATCTCCCGCCGAGGAAACACATACTTGTGGTTGACGATGATACCGAACAGCTCATGCAGATAAAGGAACACCTTAAGGAGTTTTATGAAGTCACTCTGGTACCTTCGGGGGATGCAGCGATAAAATACCTTTCAAAACACAGTGCGGACCTTATACTCCTCGATTATATGATGCCCGAGATGAACGGTCCTCAGGTGCTGGAAAACTTAAGGAAGATGCCCGGGAGCAACTATATACCCGTCGTATTCTTAACAGGAGTCACGGAAAAAGATACGGTCGTTAAAACCCTGGTAGAATTGAAACCTCAGGGCTATATAGTTAAACCTTCAAAGAAGTCCGAGCTTGTCGCAAAGATCATAGATATACTGGGTTAGGTTAAGGAGGTTTGATCATGGATTTTGATATCAGCAAACTTGAAGAATACGGTGTGGATCCCAGTGTCGGGATCGATTATACGGGAAGTAAGGAAAAATACATAGTCGCCCTTCAGCGCTACCTCAAATCATATGAAAGCAACCGCGCCAGGGTCATGACAGCGCTTGAAGCAATGGATATTGAAGATTATACGATAATCGTCCATTCGCTAAAAAGCAACTCAAGGATGATAGGTGCCGGCGGACTTAGCAGTGACTTTGAATCACTGGAGCTGGCCGGCAAGGCAGGAAATACTTCAGTGATAGTAAGCGACACACCCGACATCCTGAAACGCTATGATATGCTTGTAGAGCAGTTAAAACCCCTGGGCGTTGATGCAGGATCAGCCCCGGCAGCCGAGCTTTCTGCCGATAAAGCTGCCAAAACCGCACAGGAACTCCTGGATGCACTTGATGAATACGATGACGAACTGTCGGCAAAGCTTGCATCGGCATTGACAGGTTATCCATTCGAAGCCGGACAGCGTGAGATGCTCGACAAAGCGATCGCATATATCGGTGATTTTATGTATGACGAAGCCGCTGATATCATTCGGGATATAACGGCAGTATTCGGAGAATAAGAATGAAATACATGCGTTACGCTTTAAGCGTCATGTTGATATTTGTTTTTTCATATATCATCATAGGCCATCTGGCCTATGCTCCCAACATCCCGTTAAACGGCAATATCTGTGTCACCCTTCCGGGCGATGAATGGTATGAAATCCTGCCGGACGGTTCACGAAGGCAGTTTACCGTACCCGGAAGGACAGACAGGGATATCGTACTCGAACAGAAACTTCCCGAACAGCTGGATAAGGACATATGCGTTCTGTGCTTCCGCGGTACGAATATGCTCATTTATATCGGGGATGAATTAAGATGTGAGTACTCGATCGAAGAAAACCCCATCCTCGGAGACCGCTCCGCCGAGTGTTATGTTATGGCATCCCTGTATCCGGACGATGCCGGTAAAATGCTGCGTGTCAAATACAATTACAATTCCGGCATGGTATACGAGGTATATATGGGAACGAGGCTCGGAATACTGGGCTATCTGTTCAAATTGTACGGCGCCGAGGTAGTGGTCGGCATCGTAATACTCGCGCTTGGCCTTATCTGCTATTTTGCTGCCATAATCTACAGATATATAAACAAGAAATATCTTGAAATGCAGCACCTGTCCATAGGCGTAATAATAGGCGCACTATGGGTACTGTCCAATTCAATATTCCGCCAGCTGTATTCAAGGAACATCTCGGTCATGTCGGACACACCGTATTTTATGGTCATACTTATGCCGGTGCCGTTCCTAATTTTCATCAATTCACTGCAGGAGGAACGCCACAGCCGGGTACTTACCATCGCCTCCATTATCGACCTGATCGATTTTATCGTATGTATCCTGCTTCTTGTGATCGGCAAGGTGCCCCTTATGAAAAGCTTCACACTTGCTGCCATATGCTGTCTGATCAGCATTGTTATTATGGGATATACGATCGTTTACGATACCCTTCATAAAATGGTGGGATCATACCGCTACATCGCCGTCGGTTTCATCGTGCTCGCGATCGCATCCATATTCCAGATAACCGTCTTTATGTTTGCTCACAACGGTGTATTCTCGGGATTCTTTATGTCGATAGGTCTTATGGGCTTCCTTATCTGCGCAATGCTCCATACCATAAAACAGCTCATAAATATCCGGCTCGAGGCAAACACTGCACGTAATGCCAGCAAAGCCAAGGATGATTTTCTTGCAAATATGTCCCATGAGATACGGACACCTTTAAACGGTATCCTGGGAATGGATGAGATGATACTGCGGGAATCCGTAGGCAACAAAAAGATCACGAAATATGCATCCGATATTAAATCCGCAGGCAATATGCTGCTTGCAATAATAAACGATATACTCGATCTTTCAAAGATAGAATCAGGCAAGGCGGAACTCATACTTGTCGATTTTGACATATGCTCAGTCATAAACGATCTTATAAACATTACACGTCCAAAAACAGAAGAAAAGGGACTTGAATACTTCTTTGATGCGGTACCCGAACTCCCCTCACGCTTTAACGGCGATGAGATAAGGGTTCGTCAGGTTATGTTAAATGTCATAAACAACGCGATCAAATATACATCAAAAGGAAATGTATCGGTAAACATCTCACTTGAAAGCCCTGACGAAGATCCCGACGTATCCGTCGCCGGTGAAGATAAACAGACAATAGTCGTTGCCGTAAAAGATACCGGCATAGGCATAAAAGACGAGGATATGGACAAGCTGTTTGATTCTTTCGGAAGGCTTGAAGAAACAAGGAACCGGAATATCGAAGGTACCGGTCTCGGGCTAAATATTGCAAACAGCTACTTAAAGATGATGGGCGGTCATATCGAAGTGTCAAGCGTATACGGCGAAGGTACTACCTTCACCCTTTATATACCGCTTACGGTCAGGGATACAACACCCATCGGCAACTTTACCGATGCGATCGCAAAGGTCGGAAAAGACGGATATGAATACAGGCCAGATATAATAGCGCCCAATGCACATGCGCTCATTGTTGACGATAACGAAATGAACCTCGATGTTATATCAGGACTCATGGAAAGCACCAAGATAAAGGTAAGTACCGCTCTCTCCGGTTCCCAGGCCATAGATCTTATGGAGAACAAGCGATTCGACATAATAATGCTAGATCAGATGATGCCTGGAATGAACGGTATCGATACCCTGGCCATCATGCGATCGAGGTTTGATATGCGGGGAGTTTCAGTTATCGCACTTACTGCGGATGCAGTTTCCGGTGCAAGGGAATTCTACCTTAACGCAGGATTTGATGACTATCTGAGCAAGCCCGTAAAAGCTGCCGATCTTGAAAAAGCCCTGCTTAAACATATTCCCAAACGGCTCCTGCTTGACAAAGATGAAATAGAGCGCATTTCAAAAGCCGAGGAGCAAAAAAAGCGTAAGGCCGGGGAAGCCAAACCTGCTTCCGAACTCAAGCCTCTTATAATAGTAAATCCCGACAGTGATGCACTTAAGGCTGCAAAGGCGGAAACTGAAGGTTTATATAAGAGTACACTCGTTCCTGATGTTTTAAAAGCCCGAAAATATCTTGAAAAACATGATGTCGAGTACGTAATGATAAGCAAAGATGTATTTCTCAAAAATACCGATCCCGCCAATTCCGATACTGCGGTCTGACCTATTTGACCGCAGTATGTTTATGCTATATACTTGTCTTTGGCAATTTTCCATTTAAATGATCATCAGGTAATTCGGAAGGAGTTTTTATAAATATGGAAAAAGTATTATTATTCTATCCACCCGGGCTGTTGTTCCAACGCGGCGAAGACAGGTGTCAGCAAAATATTGATGATGGTTCCGCGCAGGCTATGCGTGCATGCAATGACCTTGGATATGCAGCAGCCATACTGCTGAATAAGGGCTATGACGTTAAGCTTTGTGATTATCAGACCGAGGGCTTAACCATGGAGGATCTTTATAAGGACATGGAGGAATATAAGCCGGACCTTATAATGATGAGCATCACCAATACCACCATCTATGATGACCTTAAGATAATAAAAGAGTTAAAAGATAAATACGGACCGGTGACCGTCATCAAGGGCGCCCTTTTCTACGATCCCGAACAGGCAATGCTCGATCTGCTTGACCTAAGTGCCATAGATTACATG
>JAFZOS010000040.1 GCA_017550535.1 Lachnospiraceae bacterium | reverse complement strand
TTTCCGCCTCCGTTGGGACCGGTAATGACGATCAGTTTATCATCCGGCACCGTAAAGCTCACATCGCGGATTATTTCCTTAATCCCATTGTTTCCGCCGCCTTCGACTCCGAAGGAAACGTTCTTAAGTTCAAGCATATCCCATCCCTTTCCCTAAACCTTTTAATCCAAGGTCCTTCACTACCTCGCCCGCTATTAAGAGTCCTGCAGCCGAAGGCACGAAAGCCGTGCTTCCCGGCGTGCTCCTTCCCTTCTTATCCTGCGGTTCATCCGTATTATCGTATACGCCGCACTTTACCGGTTCCTCGTCAGAGTACACTACCTTAAGGCTTCCTATCCCGCGTTTTTTAAGCTCCCGCCTCATCACACGCGCCAGCGGACATATATCCGTATCATAGATATCAGCTGCCTTAAAACGGCTTCCGTCAAGCTTGTTTCCGGCCCCCATAGCGCTTATGACCGGCACTCCCGCTTCCTTTGCCCTGGTTATTATCTCAAGCTTTGCCGTTACCGTATCAACAGCATCCACTACATAGTCATAATCCGCAAACTCAAATTCACCTGCATTCTCGGGAAGGAAGAAGCAGTTATGAACATTGACTTTTACCGAAGGATCTATATCCAGCATCCTTTCCTTCATGACCTCGGTCTTATACCTTCCTATCGTTGAATGCAATGCTATTATCTGCCTGTTTAAGTTACTTAAGCTGACAATGTCCTTATCTATAAGTTCAAAGGCACCTACGCCGCTCCGTACCAAAGCCTCGCACACATAACCGCCCACGCCGCCTATCCCGAAAACGGCGACCCTTGACCTTCTTAATATGTCCACGGCTTCATCACCAAGCAGCATCCTTGTCCTTACATACTGATCCGGCATTTCCACACCCTCAATCAAAACGCTTCTCCATCCGGGAATAACCGCAAAATGGAGAAGCGTCGTAATTAATCCGCATTATTGTCTGAATGCACCATTACTTCTTAAGCTTATCATAAATAGGACACTTAACATCGTAATCCTCATTCTCCACAACAGACTGGATACCCTTCTTAGTATCTGCATTGATAACGATCGGGGCATTTAAGTTTACCGTCATCTTGGTAACATCAGCCGGGATGGTCATCGTAACAAGCACAAGTGCATTATCCTCGGTAAGCTTGCCTATGGTTGCCTCTATATCCTCATTGAACTTAGGTGAATATCCGTCCTGAACAACAAGTGCCGGAACAACAGGCATTGCGAATGCCGGCTCATCAAGGGAAACGAGAAAATTCATTCCGCCTGCCGTATTCTTCTCATTGTCATACATAAGAGTAAACTTTTTAAGCTCCGGGAATCCGAGAATGCCTTCCGGAAAATCGATGATCTTGTCATCACTAACGTTGATCTGACCAAAAAGCTTAGTTGAAACCTCCATAACCTACTCCTTTCATACTACCAATACATTTACAGTGTCGAATAACCAAAACCGTTACATATGGCATCTACAGGTGTGCCCGACTCGCATAACGGACAGCTCGCCGGCCGGTAGCTCATGTAATCCGGCAGATCCCTTGTGGAATACAGAGACCTTATCTGGAAGCCCTCGATCTGAGTAGCTACCGAATATATAGCCGAAATACCAACAACCTGACCACCGTAGAACTTAACCGATCCCACAGCGCTCCTTAAGGTATCACCTGTCGTAGCCGTGTCGATAAGGATAAGTACCTTCTTACCCCTTATCATATGCTGATTGTTCTCCCTGAACATCATCTGCCCGCTCACATTGTATTCGGGACTTGTGATATACATCGTCTGATGCCTGTTTGCGGATATGATACCTGCTTTTGTAAGCTTGTTGGCAAGATATGCGCCAACCACTTCCATACCGTTTAAGCATAATATGGTATCGATGATATCAGTCGTCAGATACATCTCAGCCAGCTCCTCACCGGTTGCCCTGGCTTCGCGCTGACGCGACTTCATATCGGTTAAGTCCATGTAATAATTTACATGTGAATTGGGCGTTACGAAATGCCCCGGAATATAACGGAGCACGACATCCTTGTTCTTGGCGTAATCAATCTTCTTGTAATCCTGCATACGACCCCCCTTATTGATTTATTGGCAGACACAAACCCCTTCGTTCTGCGCTGAGATAAGTATAACACAATTTTACCGAAATTGCACAAATTTTTTGACTTCTTTACATTTTTTTATACAATTTCTCACGTTTTGGCTTGGATTTTGGAAGAATCACATAATCGCAGCCCGCGTTTATCGCAGCCTGACCGTCCCTTGACATCCGGTCTCCGATCATCAGTATTTCAGACTTATCATAGCCGTTATCCTGCATTATAAGCTCAAGCCCCCTTGGATCCGGCTTTAAGGCGTTCACCCTCTCATCAGTAGCCGCATACATCCCATCGGCCGAAAGTCCCAGTGCATTAAGCTTGTCTTCTATCGGATAATCGGAAAAGATAAATATCTTCTGCCCCAAAGACCTGTACCTGCCTATCATTTCAAGCAGCTTAACATCCCTTGTCTCATACACGGCCTTAAGGGGCTTATCGTATATCCACGTCTCGACCGTGTTTTTTACATTTTCAGGCGTTTCATTCATCCTTTTGGCAATATAGGCATACTGTATATCCTCAAGGCCCGCCCCTGTGCCGGCTTTGGTACCGTCCGTTTCGTCAAACCCGGAATCCTTTGATATGGCATCCCAGCCTTCCCTTACCTTCCTGAATTCCTTAACCACAAACAATTCCTTAATACGCCAAAAATGACACAGATAGTAGCCAAGCAGCATCCATGCCATTTTTATACGGAGACGGCGCTGGTAGTAAAGAGTGCCGTCGAGATCGAAAACCAAAGCTTTATATTGGGTTATGGGTTTCATTCATACACCTGCAGGGAGGAGGAACGGATCCATCCAGAAATTAAGGAAATCAAGGTTTACAAAGGTCAGTATCACAAGGATAAGGCACAGGAAAGCTATGTATATAAGGAGCTTTTTTTCCCTGTACAGTTTCTCGGGCTTCTGGACCGCGGAATCCGGCTTGAAACTTATCCACAGATAAAAACAGAAAAGTCCGAACACAAACGGCATCGCAATGAGATACTCGATGCGGTACTTGACCATGAATATGCCTATAAAAAAGGTAGCCGTCATCGCATAGAAGAATGTTGATACCAAAAGAGAATTTTCGGAATAATGCTTAAAGGACTTACGGTAAAGCCCCGCCCGCTCGGGATCGCCTATCATCCTGTATTCCGCAAACCTCTTTGTCGCCATTAAGAAAGCTCCTGCAAACCAGTATCCGATAAGGATAGAACTCGGAGGCTGATAATCCGATGTTATTATGAACCAGCCTATAAGGAGCCTTATCATATTATTTATGGATTCACTGAGCACATCAAGATAAGGAATGTCCTTTGTCCTTATCGGCTTAACGTTATAAAGCACTCCCATAAGGAGGAGCCACAGCTCCATCAGAAGGAAGGGCCTGTTTATCGGAAGTGCGAGGGCAATACCTATCACTATGCATATCGCATACTCCAGCATCACAAGGGAAAACTTCATATTCTCCGATACTACCGGCCTGTTCTTCTTGGTGGGATGGAAACGGTCGAATTCGGCATCCAGCCATTCATTGATGACATAGTTGGCCGATGCTATGAAGCAGGTTGAGAAAAAGCCCAATATGAACTTAAACACATATTCACCGGAAAAAGTGAAATCGGTAAGAAGCACCGCTATTACCACTCCGGGCAGTATAAATGCATTTTTGACCCAGTGATCGGGCCTTGCTATCTTAATATACTTTTTCATTACTGCTCCCTTCCGTTCTCATAATCCGTGAAAACCTTCCTGTAATACTTAATGTTTTCCTGGATATCCCCCTTAAATACCGATGATCCCATTACTATCACATTGGCTCCGGCATCAAGCACCATCCCGATGTTATCCCTTGTTATGCCGCCGTCAACTTCTATATCACTGTCAAGTCCGTGTTCGGTAAGCATCTGCCGAAGGTCCGTTATCTTCTTTGTGCATTTGTTCATATACTTCTGGCCGCCAAACCCCGGTTCAACGGTCATGATAAGGAACATATCATACTCATCAAGGAACGGTTTTAATACCGCCGTATCCGTTCCCGGCTTTATAGACAGTCCCGCCCTGCATCCGCATTCATGAATGAGAGCCGCAGCTGCATTAAGGTCATCACACGCCTCATAATGCACTGTGATCACATCTGCTCCCGTACGGGCAAACTCCCTTATGTACCGCTCGGGCTGGACTATCATCAAATGAACGTCAAGCGGAGTATGAGTGATCTTTTTTACCGACTCCATAATAGGTATGCCGAATGATATGTTCGGAACGAACATACCATCCATTACATCCACATGAAACATATCGACTCCTGCGGCATCAGCCTGCCTCATATAACTTCCGAGGCATGCAAAATCGGCTGCCAGGATCGACGGCGACATTAAGATCATTTCAGTATCTCCTTTGATTCTTAAGCTCATTGTATAACTGCACGTATCCTTCGTAACGCTCCCGTGATATAAGTCCCTTATCCACGGCAGCCTTGACCGCGCAGTCAGGCTCATGCGTGTGCGAACACGGTTTGAACCTGCAATCCGTATATGGTATGAATTCGTTGTAATGATCCCTGAGCCCTTCGGCATCCTTTATAAAAACATCAAAAGACGAAAAGCCCGGAGTATCCATGATAAATGTGTCGTCCGATATGGGTATGATCTCGGAATGCCTTGTAGTATGCTTACCCCGTTCCGACTTCCTGCTTATGTCCCCGGTCTGCGCACGCACGTTATCCTGCAGGCAGTTTATAAGCGATGACTTGCCGACTCCCGAAGGACCGGCAACGCAGGTAAGCCTTCCCCGAAGCGCTTCCTTCAACTCATCTATTCCCTTTAGATCCTTAGCACAGGTAACATATATCCTGCTTCCGCAATCTTTATATATCGAAACGGCCCGGTCAGCTTCGGCTTCTTTTACAAGATCATCCTTGTTAAAGCACAGGATGACCGGTATATCCTGCAGAGAATACTGGAGAAGCAGCTTATCTATCATAAGATAAGCGGGTTTGGGATTTGCAAAAGCAAATACGATAAGGGCCTGATCTACATTGGCCACCTCAGGCCTTATAAGCTCACTGGTCCTCTCCTTAAGATCGGTAATATTCCCGATGCAGCCGTCTTCATCAAGTATATCCGCTTCAACTATATCACCCACAAGCGGCTTTCGGCCGTCCTTTCGGAAAACGCCCTTGGCTTTGCACTCATATATCCTGCCGTCCCCGGCATACACATAATAGAATCCCGCAATACCCTTGATGATCCTGCCCTGCATTATCATTCCTTGTTAAACGTAACCGCGCTGGGCGGAGAAGTCTGCCACTGGCCGTCTACCGTCTGATATGTGACTGTTATAAATCCGGCAGGTGAAGTGGTAATGCCTGTCTTAACCGCATTATAAGGGAAGGTTGTGGTTGAAAACCGCTGCAGTTCGGCGCCGCCCGCATCAAGCAGAACGATTATCGCCTCGGAACCTGCAAGATAGCCTTCCGGTGCCTGGATGGTCGCATTGCATGTATATCCGTTCGGGCCCTTGCTTATCTTGATGCTCACCTTTGAGCCCTTCTCAACAGTAGTACCTGCCGATACCGACTGTGATATTACGCTGCCCTTTGCGACAGTATCGGAGTTTTCCTCAGACGCATCGCATTCAAGACCCGCTTCAACAAGGAGTGCCCTTGCGGTTTCCTCATCCTTGCCTGCAAGATCCGGAACCTGTACCTCCTCAATATTCGAACCCGAACTTATATGTACCTGTACTGTACTTTTTAAGGGTTTGATCTCCGCTCCCAGCGGACTCTGAGATATGACCTTACCCTTTTCAACCGTTTCGGAAGGCTCCTCTATCATGGCAAAAACAAAACCTTCAGCCTCGATAGCCACCTTGGCTTCCGCCTCGGTTTTACCGACAACATCGGGAACGGCCGCTCCTCCGACAGGTGCTTCCTCACCTTCCTCGCCCGTGTCGGCTCCTTCGACCTTGCCGCTGCTGACAACAAGTGTGATCTGTGAATTTTCATCTATTACGGTACCCGGTGCGGGATCCTGCGAATCGATATGATCCTTTTCGTACTTCGTCGACTCGGCATATGAAGCCTTGGCTGTAAGGTTGGCCTTCTTAAGCGCGGCAGTAGCCTCATCAAGAGACATTCCCACAAGGTCGGGAACCTCGGTCATTCCTTCTTCTATCGCAGTTTCAGAATCATTATCCCCAAGGGGATTGAATACCTTAAATACAATGAATATGGCAAATATTCCCAGAACAATGGCCGCAATGATCATGAGCACCGTCATGACCTTTTCCATGCGCGGGTCAACATCACTGTCATTATCCTGTTCCTTATCGTAGGCAGCCTTTTTCGGCTTCTCAGCCTTCCTTGGTGCCTTTTTATTCGTCTTTTCAGGCTCGCGGTGGCGCGGCGGTTTCTGTTCGGGCCTTTGCTGCGTTGCGTTGCTGCGCTGCTTTGCCCTCAGCCCTTCTGCCTGATCCTCCACCTTAGGCCTTGACTGTTTGCGGTTCCTTGCAGCCCTCGGATCCATAACATAATACGGATCTTCCATTCCTTCCTCAGGAACGTTCTCATACATGCCGGGGCCGTACTGACCCCCATACTGTCCTGCATATGCCGGATCGACATAGCCGCCCTGATAGCCCTGATTGGCATAATAAGGGTCATTATATACACTTCCGGGATAAGGACCGCCGTACTGCTGTCCGCCGTATACTCCCGGATCGTCGTAGGCGCCGTACTGGCCGGCCTTGTTATAGCTTGCATAAGCCGATTCAAACGTCTCATTGCCATACATACTGGATGCAGTCTGCTGGCGTATCTCCTTACGGTCCTCATCGGTTATAGCCTTGGTCCCCTCGGAACTTGCCGGATCCTGGATCACTACGAAATTTTCATCGGGACTTATGAGCGAATGCTTAAGATCCTGCATAAGCTCGCTCACATTCGCATACCGCCTGTCGGGATTCTTCTGCGTACACTTGGCTATTATCTGCTCAACGCTTATCGGGATCTCGGGTACATAGATCCTCGGAGAAGGCATTTCCTCCTGGATATGCTTTATCGCAATGGCAACGGTCGTTTCACCGTCAAACGGAACACGGCCTGTTACCATTTCAAACAACGTGATACCTATCGAATATATATCGCTCTTGGTATCCGAATATCCCCCACGCGCCTGCTCGGGAGATGTGTAATGCACGGAACCCATGGCATGGCTTGTTTGGGTATCAGAGCTTGCAGCCCTCGCGATACCGAAGTCCGCAACCTTAACCTTGCCTTCCTTGGATATGATGATGTTCTGGGGTTTGATGTCCCTGTGTATGATACCGTTATTGTGAGCACTTTCGATGCCCATCGATACCTGTATCGCAATGCTGACCGCTTCCTTTACGGACAGCCTTATCTTCTTCTCAATGTAACGCTTAAGTGTTATGCCCTCAACGAGCTCCATTACGAAATAATAAAGTCCGTTTTCATCACCTACATCGTACACATTCACGATGTTGGGATGCATAAGACCTGCCGCAGCCTGCGCCTCGGCCCTGAACTTGCTGACAAAACTCTTATTTGAAGCAAATTCATCCTTAAGCACCTTTATCGCTACATACCTGTTCAGTTTATGACACTTGGCTTTATATACGTCAGCCATTCCGCCGGCACCGATCTTTTCAAGTATCTCGTATCGGTCACCCAGTATGGTTCCGGGATTTAACATTATCTCACCTCGTCTGCAAACGGTTCGATTATCACAACCGCTATATTATCCTTGCCCCCGTTATGGTTGGCAAGCCGTATCAATTCCTCAACGATCTGTACGACATCCCTGCCCGCCTTGACTACCATGAGGATGTCATCATCCTCCACCATGTTGGTCAGTCCGTCGGAGCACATCAGTACGTAATCACCCTTCTTTATATCAACCTCAAAGAAATCAACTTCAACCCCGGGAGCCACGCCTATGGCCCTCGTGATTATATTCTTATCGGGATGTATCCTTGCTGATTCACGATCGATCTCGCCCATCTTGATCATTTCCTCAACGAGCGAGTGATCCCTGGTTATCTGCTTAATGTCGTCATTGATTATATAAAGCCTGCTGTCGCCCACATTGGCCACATACATGACATCATCAACAATAGTGGCGACCACCGCGGTAGTCCCCATTCCCTGATAATCGGCTTCCGCCTCCGCTTTCCTGTAGATCTCGGAGTTGGCACACTCAATTGCTTCCTTGATAACCTTGACCGGTTCGCTTGAGTCATTGATCATGACCTCGCGTTCAATTGCCTTGACTGTATATGAAGATGCGTAATCACCTGCGTTATGTCCGCCCATTCCGTCTGCCACTATGAACAGGTTCGGAAGGTTTCCCAGCGGAACCTCACAGGAAAATATGCAATCCTGATTGATCTTTCTCTTGCGGCCGATATCGGTCTTAGAGAATGTCTTAAGCATTGTTCCTATCCTTTCGTTGCTTTCGCGGCCTCATCCTTTAATACCCTGCGTCGCAGCTGGCCGCATGCGCCGTCGATATCCCGGCCCATTTCTCTTCTAATAGTAACATTTATATGATTTTTTTCAAGTTTATTTTTAAATGCAAGAACCGCTGATTTCGCGGATCCGACGTAGTTTCTCTCCTTCACGGGATTAACGGGTATAAGGTTTACATGGCAGTTCAAGCCGCCTATAAGAGCCGATAATCCCGCCGCATCGGCGTCCGTATCGTTAACTCCTCCGATAAGGCTGTATTCAAAGGTGACCCTGCGTCCCGTCTTATCAAAGTAGTACCGGCAGGCATCCATTATCTCATTTAACGGATACTTATTTGCGACCGGCATGATCTCCTTTCGCTTATCGTCATTATATGCATGGAGCGAAAGCGCCAAAGTCACGGGAAGTCCTTCATCCGCAAGCCTTCTCATCCCGGGCACGATACCGCAGGTCGATAAGGTGATATTTCTTGCGCTTAAGTTAAGGCCCCTCTCATCGCTTATCAGTTTTATGAACCTTACGGAAGAATCATAATTTTCCAGCGGTTCTCCCGATCCCATCATAACTACGTTCGATACCCGTTCCCCAGTATCACGGATGATACCATAAACCTGGGCGAGTATCTCGCCGGCTGTCAGGTCCCTTACAAGCCCGTCTATCGTGGAAGCACAGAACCTGCATCCCATACGGCATCCGACCTGGGTCGATACACATACCGAATTACCGTGCTCATAACGCATGAATACGGATTCGATAAGATTACCGTCACGCAGCTTAAACAGATATTTCCTCGTACCGTCAAGTGCTGATTCCTGCACCCTTTCGATGCCGGCGGTGCTTATGCAGCATTCGCCCGCCAGTGCTTCCCTTAAAGATTTGGGGATGTTTGTCATATCATCAAAGCTGTCAACCTGCTTTTTGTGCAGCCAGTCAAATATCTGGGATGCCCTGAACTTCTTTTCATTAAGCCCCGTAACAAGTGCAGTGAGCTCATCGTATTCCATTGAGCGGATATCCTGCTCAGTCATTTCATACCTCTTACGATCCTTGCTTTAAGCATTCTTTATGAAGCGGGAAATAAAGAACCCGTCACACTCATCCACTCCCGGCACCAATTGTATATACCCTTCCTTAGCGGTATCGCACTTAAGCTCATCAGGCAGTAAATCGTTAAACGGCAGGGGTTCAAATGGCAGTTCATCCTTAATCCTTCTGTAATTATCCTCATTTTCCGCCCTGTGTACCGTACAGGTTGAAAATACCATTATCCCTCCGGGCTTTACATACCGGCTTACGTTTTTTAGCATATCCCACTGAAGCGATGCCAGTGAAGCCTCCTTATCGGGAGTCATGTTGTATTTTATATCGCCCTTTCTCCTTAAAACTCCGAGCCCGGAGCACGGTAGATCCGCGATGAGCACATCGGCCTTTTCGTCATATTCATCGTTATGCACAAGCGCGTCGGCATTTATGATATCTATATTGTCATATCCCGCCCTGTCTGCGTTTTCCCTTATAAGATCAAGCTTATTGTCGGAAATATCGAAGGAATAAACATGCCCCGTCCCTGAAAGTATGTCAAGCGCATGCATGGACTTTCCGCCCGGAGCGGCACATACGTCAAACACGGTATCATCCTTCTTTATCCCGGCAAGGAACGTAACGAGCATGGAGCCTACATCCTGAACGCCAAACAGGCCCTCGCCAAAAGACGGGATCCGGTTTATCGAATCAACTCCCTCAAGCTTTAATGCATACGGAAGATACGAAGAAGCGCCGCATCTTACCCCTTCCGCCAAAAGCCTCTCCTTAAGGCCGTCGACACTTATACGGGATGTGTTTACCCTTATACATATATCCGCCGCTTTTAGCGATGATTCAAGCAGTTTTTCCGTCCTTTCCCTACCCTGTTCGGATACAAACTGCCTTACAAGCCACAGCGGGCAGGAATACCTAACAGACATCCCTTCATCCGTGCCTTCCGGAGGGTACACGATATCGTTTATTTCCCTGGCGATGTTTCTAAGCACACCGTTCACAAAACCCTTAAGGGAAGAAAAACCCTTCTTTCCGGCCAGCTTGACAGCTTCGTTGCATACGGCGGAATCCGGCACGGAATCCATATATTTAAGCTGATACACGCTCATGCGAAGTATCGCCCTGATCACGGGTTTTAATTTTTCTGTTTTTACCCTGCTGTATCTGTCAATGATATAGTCAAGCTCAATAAGCCGCTCAATCGTCCCCTCAAGGACCCTCTTTAAAAAGCTCCTCTCCTGCCTGTCAAGATAATCGTATTTGTCCATCACCTGCCGGATGACGATACCCGCAGGCACATCACCCTTTTCAATCTCAAGCAGGGTCTCAAGGATCATAAGCCTTAAGTTCATTGAAGCCTCTCTCCCTTAAGTATCCTGCATCCTGCCAGGAAATCAGCCGCTTTCATCCTCTTTTTCCCCTCAAGCTGCAGAGCGGTTATCTTAAGATACCCGTCAGCGGAGGCAACATAAATACCATCCTTTGAAACTCCCGCAACACAGCCCGCGGGAACGCTTACATCAGCATCTTCACATGACGATGCAAGATCACCGGCGCTTACCGCATCAGCCTCATGTACCTTAAGGATCTTTCCGTTAAGATATGTATAAGTACCCGGCCATGGCATAAATGCCCTAATGAGCCGTTCAAGTTCGACAGCCGTCCTGCCAAAGTCAAGCTCACCCATCTTTTTGGTGAGCATGCCGACATGACTCGCTTCATCCTCATTCTGCTTCTTTGGTGTTATGTCACCCTTTTCTATCCTGTCAAGTGCTTCTACTATAAGTGATGCTCCGGCATCAGCCAGTTTATCAAAAAGGCTCTCGCCCGTCTCTTTTGATGTTATGTTAACTTCCTTTACACACAGTATGTCGCCGGTATCGACACCTTCGTCCATCTGCATTATCGTAACACCGGTCTTATCATCACCGTTTACGATAGCCCACTGAATGGGAGCTGCGCCCCTGTATTTTGGAAGAAGGGACGCATGCGTGTTTATACAGCCGTACCTTGGCATGTCAAGGATCTCCTTTGAAAGGATCTGCCCGTATGCGGATACGACAAAGATATCTGCATCAAACCGCTTAAGTTCCTCTACAGCTTCGGGTGTCTTTATCCTGTGAGGCTGAAATACGGGATATCCGTGGCGCAGCGCACATTCCTTTACGGGAGGCGGCATAAGCTTATCACTCCTGCCCTTAGGCTTATCCTCCTGTGTCACAACACCGACTACTTCATGGGAGCTTTCCGCTATGGCTTCAAGGATACTTACGGCAAAGTCGGGGGTGCCCATAAATAATACTTTCATTTTTATACCTCATTAAGTGCTCTGCTCGTGCTCGTGCGCGTCGTCGTCATCCTCTTCCAATTCGGTGACATCCTTAAGCTCGCCCTCGACCTTCTCGACGTACAGCTTTCCGTCAAGATGATCTATCTCATGCAGCATCGCACGCGCCTTAAGCTCGGTACCCTCGATCTCAACGGGCTCCATATCCTCATTGTATGCAAGTACCTTTGCATAATTCGGCCTCGTAACCATCCCGCATTTACCGGGAACGCTTAAGCACCCTTCCGTACCGGTCTGCTCGCCCGATGTTTCGAGTATCCTCGGGTTTATCATGACAAAGGGGCCCTCCCCGACATCGATGACAACAAGGCGTTTGAGTACACCGACCTGCGGCGCCGCAAGGCCGACTCCCTCCGCCTCATACATGGTTTCGATCATATCCTCTATCAGGGTCTTTATCCTGGGCGTTACTTCCTTTACAGGCTTGCATACCTTGTTAAGTACCTCATCACCCATGACCCTTATCGTCCTAAGTGCCATATTACCTCCATATAAGAATCAATAACCCCTGACGGGATCCATATCGAAGGTGACCCTTAAACCCTTACACTTATTGGCATTAAGGTATTCCTCCGCACTGTCCTTTATCCCTGTAAGGACCGAAATATCCCGTGCTTTTACATAAAACAGCTTTCTGTATATATCGTTTATCTTCCCGACGGCCGCATCCGCAGGCCCTATAAGCCTTGCATCGGGACCATAACAGCCTTTGATTATATCACTTTTAAGTGATTCTGCCAACGCATTAAGATAAGTGCGGGCATTCTCCTCATCTGCGGATTCGGCCACGACTGCAAGCATATGGCCGGCCGGCGGATACCCGGCAAGCTCCCTGTAGGCCATCTCCTCGTTATAAAAGCCTTCAAAATCCTGAGCTGCCGCACAGCGGATAGCATAGTGCTCGGGCCGGTAGGTCTGGATCACTACTTCGCCCGGGAGTCCGGCCCTTCCTGCCCTTCCGGCAGCCTGGGTAAGCAGCTGGAAGGTACGCTCCGCGGCCCTGTAGTCGCCTGCATTTAAGGACATGTCGGCAGCCAGCACCCCCATAAGTGTTACATACGGAAAATCATGCCCCTTTACTATCATTTGCGTTCCTATAAGTATGTCGGCTTCCTTGTTTGCAAAAGCCGAAAGTATCTTTTCATAACTGTCCTTCTGCCTGGTCGTATCGGCATCCATACGAAGGACCGATGCATATGGGAACATCTTCCTTACTGCCGTCTCAACCTGCTGTGTCCCTGCCCTCATGCCGCCGATAAGCTTTGAATTACATTCGGGACACTCCTTGTATGCGCTCCTTTCGTACCCGCAGTAATGGCAAATAAGCTTTCCGCCCTTATGCTCGGATAACGACACATCGCAATGCGGGCACTTCACCACATGACCGCAGCTGCGGCACGATACAAAACCCGCATATCCCCGCCTGTTAAGGAACAGCATAGTCTGTTCACCCCTGCTTAAGCGGTCCTCCATAAGCGCCTTTAGTTCGCCGGAAAACATGGATTTGTTTCCGCCCTTAAGTTCTTCCTTAAGGTCGATCACCTTAACTTTCGGCAGGCTTGCTTCATTTGCCCGCTTATCAAGCTTAAAAAGCTTATATTCATTTTTCTGTGCGCTGTAATATGCTTCGAGCGACGGTGTCGCGGAACCCAATATGAGAGATGCGCCATGAAGCCCTGCCAGGACCTCAGCAGTCTCGCGCGCATGGTACCTTGGCATGTTTTCACTCTTGTATGACCCCTCGTGTTCCTCGTCTATGATAATGAGCCCCAGATCATCAAATGGAGTAAACAAAGCCGAGCGCGGCCCGATCATCACGGATATCTCACCCTTTTTCGCCCTCTCGAACTGATCGTAACGCTCGCCGTCCGAAAGCTTTGAATGCAGGGTGGACACTTCGTCACCGAACCTTTTATAGAAGCGCAGCGCCGTCTGGTAGGTAAGCGCGATCTCGGGTATCAGAACGATAACCTGCTTTCCTTCTTTTACCACCGCATCGATTATATCCATATATACTTCGGTCTTGCCGCTTCCCGTTATGCCATGGATGAGATATGTCTTCCTGATCCCCTTTTTATAATCATCCTTTATATCATCTGCGATCGCAGCCTGATCGGCATTCAATGTGACCCTGCTGCCTGCCGAAATACCGCCAGCCGTATTCCTGTATACGCGTTTTTTTACGACAGTTAAGATATCCTGTTCCTCCATGGCCCTTATGGTAGCCGGAGTAATGTTTAATTTGGCCGTTACCAGCCTGTAATCAAGAACCTTTTCGTTAATAAGCTCCTTAAGGAGGCGCTCCCTGGCCTTCTGATGCTTTTTTGCATACATTTCGAGCCTTTCGTAAGCGGCTTTTGTATCAAGCTTTAAGGCAATGCTCTTTAACTCCTTTTCCTTTACGATCTTCTTTACCGGAAGGACTGTCTTAAGAGCATTTATCATCGTGGAACCGTACCTTTCCTTCATCCAGTACGCAAGCCTTATGAGCTTGTATTCCACGAGCCTGCTGTCCGTTTTGACCGATACTATCTCCTTAAGCTTTAAAGAATCGTAAACCGGCTTGTCGGTAAGCTCCAGAACATAGCCACCGATCAGCTTGTTTCCTCGCCCGAACGGCATTGTGACATAGTCACCCACATTTATTGTATCTTCGAGGGTTTTGGGCACAATATATTGAAATGTCTTATCCAGATTTTCATGTGAAATATTCACAATAATATTAGCGTATTTCATTATCGATCCTGTCAAATCCCGTTGTTTGGCGGTTTTTATATCAACCATAATCACCAAAAGAAATGTTCGCAAAAATGTTTACATAAATTTAATTTGTCACATCATTTATGCAACATGACATGGTTTCTTTGCAGATTGTTCATTTATCGTTCACAATTTGTGCATTACAATTTCATATTCTGCCCATATAATAACAGCATAGAAATTAAAATCTTTTTCATAATAGTGAGGCGGAGCCTCACATCCTCCCTCTAATAAATTTATATAAACGGAAGGTCCGGCCGGCGGGTCGGACCTTTTTGATCACACATTATCCGGTACTTTACTGATTATCTCCCTGTTTATCCTGTACATAAAGAAGCAGTTTACGGCAAACGACATAAGCTCCGCAACCGGAAAACTCCACCATATGAGCGACAGTCCCCCAAGCTTTGCAAATATGTATGCCGCAGGTATCAGCACGACTAGCTGGCGCGCGATCGATACGATGAGCGAATACACCCCGTTTCCGAGTGACTGATAAACGGTACCGCCCACGATGCAGAACCATGCGAGAAGATAATGGAATCCTATTATCCTGAGTGCCGGAACGCCCAATGTAAGCAGGGAAGAATCACCCGTATTAAAGATGAGCAGCAGCTTGTCCGGTATCACTTCAAACATCAGGAAACCGAATGCCGCAAATCCGAAGGCATATGTCATGGCTACCTTTATCGCCTTTACCATGCGGCTCCGCTTCTTTGCGCCGTAATTGTATGCGAGTATGGGTATGAGGCCGTTGTTAAGTCCAAACAGCGGCATGAAGAAAAGGCTCTGCAGCTTAAAGTACACCGTAAATACCGCTACGGCCGCCTCGTTTAACGTAACAAGGATCTTGTTCATGCAGTATGTCATGAGCGATCCTATACACATCATTATAATGGATGGCACACCCACCTTATATATCCTTCCTATAGCGGGAAGGTCGGGCTTAAAGCCCTTAAAGCTTATCTTTACTTCGGGATTTTTCTTAAGGTTTAAGAAAAGCGCCATGCAGGCCGCTACTATCTGACCCGTGACCGTCGCTACCGCCGCTCCCGCAACCTTCATTTCGGGAAATCCCAAAAGCCCAAAGATAAGTATCGGATCAAGGATAATGTTTATGACGGCACCCGTCATCTGGGTTATCATCGAATAGAAGGTACGGCCCGTTGCCTGTAAAAGCCTTTCAAATATGAACTGCATGTAGATACCGAATGAAAACATGCATACTATCGACAGATACTGGGTACCGTACTTAAGTGTAAGCCCCTCGCCGCCCTGGGAACGGATAAGAGCGCCCGCAAAAAACCGGCCTATGATGAAGAAAAGCGCGGCACAGACAATGGATACGAATATACCGTTGTTTGCGGCCTTTTTGACCGTTTCCTCATCCTTTTCGCCAAGTGCCTTAGAGAGCATGGCATTGACGCCTACTCCGGTTCCCGATCCGAAAGCGATAAGCAGCGTCTGAAAGGGAAATGCCATGCCGACCGCCACAAGTGCCGCCGTACCCGCAGAGCCGGTTGCCGATGCATCATGTATCCTTGCAACAAATATGCTGTCCACGATATTGTAAAATGCCTGTACAAGCATTGATAGTATCATGGGTAGCCCGATATTTATAATAAGTTTGTTTACGGGCATTACGCCCATCTTATTCTCGCGTGCGGCCTCTTTTTCCGCGCTTAACAGATCACTCATACTTTGTCTCCGTTTCGATTCATAGCCCGTCTATTATAATACAATACCCCGCACTTCTTCAAGCACGGGGTACGGACACTTATGACTTATTTAGAACTGTTTTTTTGATCACCGGGGAGCCGTGCGGTATGTTTCAGCCGGGCCGAGATAAGACGAAGGAAGAACACTGCCGGCCTCCCTTATCACGATTTTCTGCAGAACAAAGCCCGGCGTCACGGCATATATCCTTATTGTGTTAAGGCCTTTTGAAAGAAGGATCCTGCCCGTGCTTACCCTTATATTGTCAAGTACTCCCTTTGCCCAGAACATCTGATCATCACCCACCTTAAATCCTTCGGGGATAACATTTATGATCTCGGGCTCCTCATCCGGTTTAATGCTTCCCGCCCTGTCTCCGTATGATACGGAAATGGCATACTGTACCTTATTATCCATTGAGACCGGATTTGACGGTGACAGATAAAGGTCCGCTTCATACTCATCTTCTGCGGGAACAAATACCCTGTAATCGATACCGGGCGCATCCTTCCCGGGGGTGAAATATGCATCGACGGGAAATGCCTTCATGGCACCAAGGCCCCTCCCGTACCCGAACAGTTCCCTGAATTCTCCGGCATCCGTTTTATAGAGCGCGGCATAATGTATCGCCTCTATCGATATATGATCATACGGTTTAAACCCGGCATTCTCAGCATCCTTCCTTCCGAGCCATACATAGGTATCCGCAGGCAGATCCTTATAGTCATTACGGTTAACGGGGATAAATATCTTTGTATCGCCGTACTCTGTATTTATAGTAATATATGCACTTTCATCATCTCCCACTGACTCTCTGTCAAGCTTAACAAATATCTGCTCAAAGAAGCCTCCGGGGCAGGTTCCGCTTAAAGGCCCGAAAGATAACCATGGCTTATCGTTTATTATCTTATATGCCGCCTCCTTACTTCCTGTCGTATAAAGTGTTATCCTCGCGCTCACGCACGTGGGGTCAAGGAAATCGGGAAGTGTAAGCTGCTTTCCCGTCCACACACCGCCTTCGGTATGCTGGTCGGTACCCGGTATGGTAACTATGATCCTGTCCTTATTGCTCGGTTCAAGATCATATATAACAGGATATGCGCATTCCTCTTCATTCCAATTATTAAAACCGACATGTTCCGACAAACCCATGCCGTACCACTTGCCGTCATGTATCCTGTCAAGTTCCCCGGCCAGTACCTTATCAAGCTTAAGATAAGTCCTTACTTCGTCAGCAAGCTTATTTGCAAAGGATGCATGTATATCCGCAAACCAATGATTCTCCGTACATGCTAACCACATCTTTATAAGGTTCATGGTCCCTACAAGGGGATACCCCACAAGCTGGAAGAAAGTAAAAGCATTTGTTTCGTTCAACCGGGCGCTCACTGTATCGGCCGTTTCCATAAGCTCCGTAATGGCTGTAGAAATATCCTCAAGTTCACAGTAATTGACCGGATCGAATACTTTATCATTCATGGCTTCCGGCCGCCTTAAGGATAGTATTTTCGTATATCCTTTAAGCAGGCCTTCTATCGCCGACTTATCTTCCTTATCGAGGCTGTCCCCAAACTGCTTTTCTACAAACATTTTAGTATATTCATCGGGACTTAACGGATTTAAGATCCCCCACTTATCATAGTCATAAGCGAGGTCCAGGAAATAGGAAAGCGGATACTCGTTTGTAAATATATCCCCAACGTTTACTATCCACAGTTCCCTTATACCAAACTCATAAGCAGTCGTCATCTGCTCCCATACCTTGGGAAGATTGGAGCTGTTTATCCACTCATAGGAGACCGGCCATCCGTGATAATCAAAATGATAATACATCCCGTATCCGCCCTTATGATCCCTCATCTTAACGGTCGGAAGGGTACGGAGATTACCGAAATTATCATCACAGAGCATAAGAGTCACACCCTCAAGTTCAGGATCATCCATTAATCCTTCAGTATCCTCATCCCCGTAAAAGAACGGTTCCACCTCTTTATAGAGCGCGAGCATCCTCGGCACCTTATCGATATCTGTATTAACATTTTCCTTAATAAGACGGTTCTGGGTTTTTAATACATCCCTTAAAAGGTCTATGTTATCCTTAAGGGTCGCATCCTCGCCCATTATCTTCGAATCAAACTCACCCCGCATGCCGACAGTGATCACATTCTCAAAACGTCCGCCCCTCTTAAGACCGTCCTCCCAGAAACGGATAATGCCCTCTTTATTGGACCGAAAATCCCAGGCGTCGCCGTATACGGATTCAGGACCCCTTAAGTGCTTGTATTCCTCACCCTGCCTTAAGCACGGTTCATGATGCGACATGCCCATTATGACTCCGAGCTCATCGGCAAGTTCTGCGTTTAAAAGGCCCGGTCCGTCCTCGGGAAATACCGCGCTCCACATGGCGGGCCATAAGTAATTGCCCTTAAGACGCAGCAGAAGTTCAAACACATGCTCATACATTTTTGCGTTAAAGCCGCCGAAGTTCTTTTCGGCCCAGTTACCGAAAGCGGGCCATTCGTCATTGATAAAGAACCCCCTGTATTTTACCGACGGTTCTTTCGAAATGTGATCATCTGCTCTACTTAATACGGTTTCGGTCCTTTTGCAGGGCATGACATCACACCAGTCAACAAGAGGCGAAACATTTATTATGTCCGATAAACGGAACAGTCCATATATTGTACCGCGCTTGTCGCTCCCGGCTATTACAAGGGCTGCGCTCACATTCTCAATAGGCTCATCAACAACGGTAAATGAATATACCTCCCGCTTGCCCTTTATCGCATCGGTGTTTAAAAGACCGCGACCCGAAAGCTCATCTATCAAAGGACTGTGTCCGAGCGTTCCGAAGATCACGGGATATTCGGGAAGCTTACCGTTATCTTTAAGTCCGGCAAGACCGTCCGCACCGTTTATATGTACATCCGCAGGCAGCGCATCAAATACGAGTGACACATCTTTCCTGACCTTATCCGCTATCCTCTTAACGCCAGTTAAGGCTTCCTCCTCATACAGGAAGAAAACCTTACCGTTTTCAACATTATTCTTATTTATTACAAATCCCATAAAGCCGCTCCCGTTTAAGTACTGTTATCCTAAAGCGGCTCAGCGCTGCACCCGTCCCGATGCGTCACCCCCGGCGAGCTTTAATACCTCATCGACACTCACCATGTTGTAATCGCCTTCCACGGTATGCTTTAAGCAGCTTGCGGCCACTGCATATTCTATTGTATCCTGCCCCGAAAAATCTTTCAAGCACGCATATATGAGTCCGCCGCCGAATGAATCTCCGCCGCCCACCCGGTCTACTATCCTTATAGAGTACTGCCTGCTCATATAGTACTCATTTCCGTCATATAAAAGGGCCTGCCATAAGTTATCGCTCGCGGAAAGGGATGTGCGCAGCGTCATCGCCACCTTCTTAAACCCGAACCTGTCGGCAAGCTGTTTTGCCACATCCTTATATCCTTCGTAATTGACTTTTCCACCCGTGATATCGGTATCGGCCGCGCAGATCCCGAACACGTCCTTGGCATCCTCTTCATTGGAAATGCATACATCGACATACTCACACAGCTTACTCATGGTCTTTCCGGCTTCTTCGCGGCTCCACAGCTTGCTCCTGTAATTAAGATCACAGCTTACGGTAATGCCTTTTTCCTTAGCCTTCTTACAGGCCTCAAGGCAGATATCCGCAACGTTTTTACCGAGCGCAGGCGTTATCCCTGTAAAATGGAACCAGCAGGCTCCTTCAAATATCTTATCCCAGTCAAAATCATCCGCTGAAGCTTCCGCGATCGCCGAACCTGCCCTGTCGTATATGACCTTGCTCGGCCTCTGGCTCGCTCCCTTTTCAAGATAGTAGATGCCTATCCTGTTTCCTCCGCGTACTATAAGATCCGTATCCACTCCGAACTTTCTGAGTGAGTTTACGGCGGCCTGACCTATCTCATGCTTCGGAAGTTTTGTCAAGAATGCCGTATCGATCCCGTAGTTTGCCAGGGATACCGCCACATTTGCCTCGCCGCCTCCGAAGGTGGCCCCAAGCTTATCAGCCTGCACAAACCTGTAATATCCTTCAGGTGCAAGCCTTAACATCAGTTCACCGAAAGTAATAACCCTGTTTCCCATGATCAAGCCTCCTTTACCGTTTCATGAAGTACTGTTCTTACCATTCCGGGAGCACTGTTCATCCTGTTAAACAGCTCCGTTATGCGTTCCGCAAGACCTGCTTCATACAGATCCACGGCAAATATATCCTTACGTGCAAGTATGCTCTTAAGGTCCTGCGCCGTTGCTTCCTTTCCGTCCCTGTATGCGGCCATGATACCCGTAAGCTCGTCAAGCAGCGGGTCGGGACTTAATTCAAAGGGCTTACCCTCGTCATTCATCCCCGTAAGATATCTCAAATATCCCGCCAGCACAACCGGTATGCAGCGAAGCTTAGATACATCCTCACCCTTTCCGATGTATGCCTTTAACGTCTCGCCGAAACGTATCGGAAGCTTCTGCGATGTATCACAGGCTATTCTCTGAGGTGTATCGGGCATGAACGGATTTACAAGACGTTTGTTAAGGACCTCGTCTATAAATGTTTCCGGCCTGATGATGCCCGGATCGACAACAACGGGCATGCCTTCCAGATATCCCATTTCCCGCACAAAGCCACTCAGATCTTCATCCTTCATTTCTTTCCAGATAGAATCATATGAAAGCAGGCATCCGAAAACGGCGAGCGCGGTGTGGAGCGGGTTTAAGCAGGTGCAGACCTTCATCTTCTCCACCTTGTCGACCGTTTCACGATCCGTAAAATACACGCCGCCCCTGTCAAACGGAGGCCTGCCGCCCGGGAACTTATCCTCCACCACAAGATACTGCGTCTCCTCTGCGTTAACAAAGGCCGCCGTATAAGTATTCTTATCGGTTATTATGATATCCGTATCCTCAAAGCCGTCCTTTTTAAGCATTTCCACCACGTCGTTATCGGGACGCGGCGTGATCTTGTCTATCATGCTTAATGGGAAGGTTACCTTGTTTTCATCGGACAGATAATCGACAAAAGCCTTATCGACAAGGCCCTGCTCACTCCACTTTTCGGCATAAGCCATAACGGCCGCTTTAAGCTTGTCTCCGTTATGAGAGCAGTTATCCATGCTTGACATGGCCACGGGATAAGCCCCGCTCTTAAACCGTTCATACAAAAGCCAGGCGACCTTGCCCATAAGGTGTTTGGGAGGGAAACATTTATTGTCCCAGTCGTCCTTTACAACGCCTGAAACCGACCCGTCAGGTCCGTTAAGTGAGTAGCCCTTTTCGGTTATCGTAAAACTCACCATCTGAAGAGACGGTGCCGTGAATATCTCTTTAAGCCTTTCAAGATCCGCGGTATTTGAGAAATCCGCGGTGAGTGATTCTGCCACTGATCCCACGACCGTCTTCTCAATATTTCCGTCGCTCTTAAGAGTCACAAGCAGGCTTAAGTCATCAAACGGCTTGTAGGCCTTCGATATGATGTCATAATCAAAACCCTCGACCGCTATCACACCCTTGTCATACATGCTCAGGTTAAGAAGTCTGTCGATCACCGCTGCAGGAAAAGCCCTGAATATATTTCCGGTCCCGAAATGTACCCATGAAGGCTTGCCTGTCGTAAGCGCCCTTACTTCATCGCGGTCATACGCGGGCAGCTTATATCCTTTATTCAGAAACTGTTTTCTTTTCTCTTCATCATTTATCTGAATAAGCTTCATCGTATTACCCCCTCTTTGCATTCTTATCGATGGCTTCCCAGAGACCGTTTAAATATGTTGCTCCGAGTGCCCTGTCATAAAGTCCGTAACCCGGCATCGCCACCTCGTCCCAGATCATCCTGCCGTGGTCAGGGCGGATAGGACCGGTAAATCCTATCTCATAAAGAGCCTTCATTATCTCATAGAGGTCAAAATCACCGTCGCTTGACAGATGAGCCGCCTCTTCAAAATCGTCATCCGAATTAAACTTTAAGTTCCTTACATGGGCGAAATGTATCCTTCCCTTTAACGCCCTTATCATTGACGGAAGATCATTCTCCCTGTTTGTACCGTATGAACCCGAACAGAAGGTAACTCCGTTATGAGGGTCGTCAACCATCTTCATCATCCTTTGGATGTTGGGAAGGTTGATTATTATCCTCGGCAGGCCGAATACAGACCACGCGGGATCGTCGGGATGGATCGCCATGTTTATGTCGTACTCATTGCATACGGGCATTATCCTCTCAAGGAAATACTTAAGGTTTTCAAACAGCTTTTCCTCATCCACATCCTTATACTTCTCAAACAGTTCCTTTATTATCGCCATGCGTTCGGGCTCCCACCCCGGAAGGACCGTGCCGTTAGCATCATTCTTTATGGAATCAAACATGCTCTCCGGGTCGAGTGCATCTATGGCTTTCTGCGAATATGCAAGCACCGTCGAACCGTCCGGACGTTTGCGTGCAAGCTCCGATCTGGTCCAGTCAAACACCGGCATAAAGTTATAGCACACAAGATGAATGTCTTCCTCACCGAGGTTCTTAAGCGTTTCGGTATAGTTGTCTATATACATATCACGGTCATCCGAACCAATCTTTATGGAATCATGTATATTGACGGATTCGATCCCGGATATATGAAGACCCGCGGCAGAAACCTCATCCTTGAGGGCCCGTATCTTTTCCCTTGTCCATACCTCACCGGGAGTAGTGTCATACAGGGTCGTTATCACACCCGTGACACCGGGAACCTGCCTTATCTGCTTAAGACTTACAGTGTCAAATCCGGTTCCGAACCACCTCATTGTCATTTCCATCTCATTCATCCTCTTTCTTTCTTAAATTAATCAATACCTGACTGTGACTTAATCTCACAGAGTTACTCCGTCCTTAAATATGGCTATGTCCCTGTATCCGTTCATCTCCTGGCGTGTCGGCCTTCCCGATGCCGTCAGAAGGACATCTTCAAACAACCTGTATGCGGCTTCTTCAATGGTCTCTGCACCTTCCGCGACCGTTCCCGCATTAAAGTCGATCCATTTCCCTTTATCTGTATAAAGCCCCGTGTTGCTTGCGATCTTAAGTGTCGGGACAGGCGCTCCGAAGGGTGTTCCACGGCCCGTTGTAAACAGTATCATGTGTACTCCCGCCGCGGTAAGTCCGGTAGTGGATACAAGGTCGTTCCCGGGTCCTGACATAAGGGAAAGCCCCCTTGCCTTAACGCTCTCACCGTAACTTAAGACATCCTCTACCCGCGCGCTCCCGCCCTTCTGTATGCAGCCGCATGACTTATCCTCAAGAGTCGTTATCCCGCCGGCCTTGTTTCCCGGACTCGGGTTCTCATATACAACCTGCCCGTGGTCGGTAAAGTATTTCTTAAAATCATTGACCATGCACACAGCCTTATCAAATGTTTCACGATCCCTGCAACGGTCAAAGAGCATCATCTCCGCCCCGAACATCTCCGGAACTTCGGTAAGTATGGTCGAACCGCCCATGGATATGAGCAGGTCGGAAAACCGCCCGGCTGTGGGGTTGGCAGTTATCCCCGACAGACCGTCCGAGCCGCCGCACTTTAGTCCGACGATGAGCTGTGACGCATCGACCGGCTCACGCTTATACCGCCCGGCATGCTCACTCAGCTCAGCGAGAAGACGCCTTCCTTCCTTAAGTTCATCGTCTGTCTGCTGACAGATGAGAAACTTCACCCGTTCTTCATCCCATTCTCCGAGTTCTTCCTTAAACAGTTCCTGTGTAAGGTTCTCGCATCCGAGAGAGAGGACAAGAACACCTCCGGCATTTGGGTGACGCACCAGTGAAGCGAGTATCTTCTTTGTGGTATCAAGGTCACCGCCCATCTGGGAACAGCCGTATGGATGCGTAAAGCAGTAAAGTCCGTCTATCGTCCCTGTGACCAGGTCCCGGTTTTCCGCCGCAAGCCTCTGCGCTACCGGGTTGACACATCCTACAGTAGGTATTATCCAAATTTCATTACGGATCCCCGTCTTACCGTCCTTCCGTTTATATCCCATGAAGGTTTTCTTATCCGTATGAGACAGTTCACGGAATGCCGGTTTATAAACGTATTCCGCTTCCCCGGACAGTGTCGTCTTAAGATTATGGGTATGCACATGACTTCCGGAAGCGATCGCTTCAGTCGCGATACCGATCGGGGTACCGTATTTGATCACCGGCTCACCCACCGCAATATCCTTAATCGCGATCTTATGTCCGCCCGGTACCTTCTCCCGTGTCGTGACATAAGCTCCGTCAACTTCTATCCTGTATCCTTTTTCAATGTCATGAAGCGCGACCGCCACATTGTCCAAAGGGTTGATCCTTATCGTATCCAAGATATCCTCCGCGTCATGCTTTCCGCTGTATCAGCTTCATCGCTTCATGCATGCCCTTATCATTTATAAGCTTAAGATCGCTGATGACCGTTTTTGTAAAACCGGGAATATCTTTAAGCCGGCTGCCCCACATCTTCTCATTGTTTATTATGGTTTCGGCAAGCTCACGTTCATCGGAATCTTTAAGCCTTAAGAACTCTTCAAGTATCCAGGGATCATCCTTTATAAGGAATTCCCGTCCGTCCCTCATCCCCTTAAGGGCCCCGTCTTTTAGTTCCCTTCCGCTGTGATAAAAGCTTAAATACGCGGCAAAGGAAAATGTCAGTAATACGGGCAGTTCCTTCTTAAGTTCATGATACTCAAGCACCGTCGGCATCACCCTCGCCTTCCATTTGGAAGTTGAATTAAGAGCGATGGATAAGAGTTCATGATCTATGAACGGGTTGGCAAATCTTGATGAGACCGCATCCGCAAACTTACGCACTTCATCTCCGTCAAGATCCCTGAGCACGGGGATTATCTCATCATTTACGGCCGTGTTCATAAAGGCGCATATGACTTTATCCGCCATACAGTCCCTTACTATATCTTTACCGGCAAGATACGCTGCCAGGGACATGGAGGTATGAGCACCGTTTAATATCCTTACCTTGCGCTTCTTGTACGGATCCACGTTACGCACGAATTTTACAGGAAGTCCGGCCTTATCTGCGGGAAATGCTCCCCTGACATGATCGGGTCCTTCTATTACCCACTCAGCAAAAACCTCGGCCATATCGAGCAGCTCATCTGCGTATCCGAGTCCATCACATAACGCAGCTGCTTCAGCCTTAGGATAACCCGGTACTATGCGGTCAACCAGCGTGGAACAGAAAACATTCTCTTTCTTCACCCATCCGGCAAAATCATCCGGAAGTTCCCAGAGCTTAATGTATCTTTCAACGCATTTCTTAAGTTCATCACCGTTGCGGTCGATAAGCTCGCAGGGAAGGATGATAAAACCCGGAAGGTGCGTCTTGTATCTTGCATATAAAAACTTCGTAAGCTTGGCCGGAAAGCATGAAGGCGGTTCATCGTCGTTCTTACAGAGCGGATCGTAAACAATGCCCGCTTCCGTTGTATTGCTTATGATGAACTTAAGCTCCGGAACGGATGCATAGGACATATACTCCTCATGATCCCTGTTTGGATTAACACATCCGGCTACGCAGGATATGACTCGCTCCCGTGTGACTGCGCTGCCGTCCTCTATCCCTTTTATAAGCAGCGTATATAGACCTTCCTGCTTATTGATGGTATCGCAGGTCCTGCCGCTTCCGCGGGGGGTGACCGTGATAACCTTACCGTTAAATCCGGCCTTTTCATTCATTACATCGATGAAACAGTCGGCAAAGGCCCGCAGAAAATTACCTTCTCCGAACTGGAGCACGCGTACCGGAGCATCCTTTAAGAGAAAACCTTCATAACCTGACTTTTCAAGCGTTGAGTAGCACAGCCTTTCCATCCGCTTATGCCTTCCTTACAAGATGTATTGCAAAACCGCCGAATTCACTGTTCAGATAGATAACCTTGGTCCCCTTATCATCCCTGACTCTTGTCGATTCATCAAAGGATGCGCCGTTTTTTGAAAGATGATAAACAGCCCTGTCAACATCAGTTGCCGCGATGGCTATATGACCATGCGTGCCCCGGCCCTTATTCTTCATTACTTCAAATTCAGTGCCTGCAAAGATAGAGCTGTTGCCGGGCTTATACTCAAAACCGAATATCGTAGATAAGAGTCCCGCCGTCGCTGCTGCTTCCTCTTCGTTATCGCTGTTTATACCGATATGTTTCAGTTCAAATCCAAGCATGTTTTTGACAGCAGCTTTGCATATGTCCGTTATTTCGGACCATTTTTCACCTTCAACAAGTTCCTTCTTCACCATCCACGTGCCGCCGCAGGCAAGCACCTGATGAAAGCTCATATAATCAACAAGATTCGCGGTATTGATCCCGCCCGTCGGCATCCATCTTAAGGTCTTATACGGACCGGCCAGAGCCTTTAACTTGGCAACCCCGCCGTTCTGTTCAGCCGGGAAAAACTTGACTGCGTCAAGGCCC
Organism: Lachnospiraceae bacterium; assembly: GCA_017550535.1. Taxonomy (GTDB): domain Bacteria; phylum Bacillota; class Clostridia; order Lachnospirales; family Lachnospiraceae; genus UBA2868. The sequence goes on along the minus strand of JAFZOS010000040.1, from coordinate 87,390 downwards.
AGCATCATCGCCTGCTCCATCTCGCCCGCGGTTGCGGTACCGGGGAGCATGCATACACCTTTATCAAGTACATACTTCGTTATCTCGGGATTAAAACCGGGGCTTACTATGAAATTAACGCCCGCATCTATCGCGTGGTCAGCCTGCTCCTTTGTAAGCACTGTTCCGGCACCGAGGATCATTTCGGGAACCTCTGCGGCTATTGCCTTGATGGCTTCCTCTGCCGCCTCTGTCCTGAAGGTAACTTCCGCCACCGGAAGCCCGCCCTCTACAAGAGCCCGCGCTAAGGGGACTGCTTTATTCGCGTCTTCGATCGCGATGACCGGTACTATGCCTATGTCATGAATCCTGTTAAGCAACTCGTTCATTTTACACTCCTTCACAAATCGGGATTTCAGATACCGAAGTATCTCTTAGCATTATAATAAGATATACCCGTTACTATCTTCTTAAGCAGTTCTTCATCATTCGGATACTCACCGTTCTCTACCCATCCGCCTATAAGGTTGCACATTATCCTTCTGAAATAATCGTGTCTCGTATAGGAAAGGAAAGAACGCGAGTCTGTAAGCATACCGATGAAATTACCAAGCAGCCCGAGGTTCGCAAGTGACTTTATCTGCTCTTCCATTCCGCTCTTATTGTCATTGAACCACCAGGCCGGTCCCTGTTGTATCTTGCCCGGCACCTCAGCCGACTGGAAACAGCCGAGTATGGTACCTATCTGTTCATTGTCTGCGGGATTTAAAGAAAAGATTATGGTCTTGGGCAGCTCATCCGTCTTATCAAGTTCGGATAAAAGAGCCGCGATATTTCCGCCGCAGGTATTCTGACCCATCATGTCATATCCGGTATCGGGACCCAGCAGCTTAAACATCTTCTCATTCATGTTCCTTAAGCACGAATAATGAAGCTCCATGGCAATACCGTGCTTATGATATGCCTTACCGAGAGCGATAAGAACCGCTGTCTGATAACCTTCCGCTTCCTCAACGGTGACCGTTTCTCCCTTCATCGCCTTTTTGAATGCAGCGTCGCATGTCTCCATGGGAAGCTTCTTAAAAGGTACATAATCAAGCCCGTGATCGGAAGCAACGCATCCGTGTGATGCAAAAAACTCAACCCTTTTTACAAGAGCGTCTATAACATCCTGTGCAGACTCAAGGCTGTCCTTTCCGACTGCCCCTGCCAGTTTGTTTATATATTCGGCAAAACCTGCCTTTGTTATGTTTATTGCCTTATCAGGCCTGAAAGACGGCCTTACCGTAAATCCGGTGTCTTCATCAGCGAGTTTCGCATGGTATTCAAGGCTGTCCGTCGGATCGTCCGTTGTCCCGACATAGGCAACATTACTCTGCTTTATGAGTCCCCTTGCGCTCATGAACGGATCGTTCTTTAACCTGTCATTGCATTCATTCCAGATCCTTTCGGCATTTACTGCGCTTAAGGGTTCGTTTATCCCAAAGTACTTCTTAAGTTCAAGATGGCACCAGTGATACATGGGATTTCCTATCGCCATGCCGAGCGTGTCAGCGAATCCCTTAAACCTTGCAAGTTCATCACTCCTGCCGGTTATTAAGTCCTCAGCCATTCCGTTGGAACGCATGAGCCTCCACTTATAATGATCCCCGTATACGCTTCCGTCATCCTGTCTGCCGCCGAACCATACATCACCGAGGCTTTCAAACCTTACATCCTCGTAAATCTCCTTTGGTGACAGATGACAGTGATAGTCTATGATCGGAAGGTCTTCCGAATGATCGTGGAAAAGATGCCTTGCCGTATCATTTCCGAGTATAAAATCATCATCCATAAACTGTTTCGTTTTTCCCATAATCCTTTCACTACCTTTCCGCGATCATTTTATTGACAAAATCATACAGTCCGCCGCGCGTTTCCTTAAGCACGCTGTTTCGTAAAATATATCCGCTGCCATCCGTCAGATAAACTATGAGGATGGTCGGCTTCTTAACTATCCTTAACACCGACTTCCAGCCAACATCCTGCTTCCTGCCGTCGGATATTATAGTGACCCCGGCCCGAGAGAAGGCCAACTCGAGCTCGGGGCAGCCACTCTTCAGGGAAGTGGCAGCTTTCATATATATCACAAAAGGCTGGATCACTGTGAATAACAGCAGGAAAAGTACCATTACAGTCCTGAAGATATCCGAAGATCCTTTCCACCTGCTTATGATCAGAACGATCGAAGCAACGATGCAGACCACGTTCACGACACCCATATATGACGAATAAGCGTAATACATGGAAGCCTGCCAGAGATCCGATATCTTTACACGATACTTATAACTGTAATGCATAAACCCTCCTCAGGTCATCAGTGTCCGAGCAGATTGGGCAGGAACATTGCTATTCCCGGAATAAAAGTAACAAGCAGCAGGGTTACTATCATACACAGATAGAAAGGAAGAGTCGCCTTTACGACCTTCTCCATCTTGCAGTGTCCTACCGCGGAACCGATGAAAAGCACTGCGCCTACCGGCGGTGTGAGAAGTCCGATACCGCAGTTTAATACCATTATAATACCAAACTGGACCGGAGTGATGCCGATCGAAGTAGCTATCGGCAGAAGGATAGGCGTTGCGATAAGGATTATCGGAGCCATATCCATTATACATCCTAGCAGTAAAAGGATAAGATCTATCAGGATCGCGATAACATAAGGGTTGTTTGATACTCCGAGTATCGCCTTGCTCGCCATATCAGGCACATGAAGCCTTGTTAAGCAGAATCCGAATATTGCCGAAGTCGATATGAGTATGAGCACTATCGACAGGGTATCGACACACTTGTCAAGCGCCTTCCATACGCCCTTCCAGTCAAGTCCCTTATAGATGAAAACCGAAACTATCAGGCTGTATATAACGGCAATGGCAGCCGATTCGGTCGCGGTGAAAACGCCTGCGACAACGCCTATAACGACTATTATTACAGCCGCAAGCGCCCAGAAGGACTTAACGAACTGCTTACCCATACGTATAAGCGAAAACTTATCGCCCTTGGGATATTTACGCTTCTTTGATATGATATATGAACCGACCATGAGCGATGCCGCAAGAAGGGCTCCGGGTATATAACCCGCAAGGAAAAGCGCTCCTACCGATACGCCGCCTGCGCTCATCGCGTATATGACCATGTTATGGCTCGGCGGAACGAGCAGTCCTTCACAGGATGACGTTATCGTAACAGCCGTTGAAAAATCATCATCATAACCCTGATCTACCATCATGGGGATCATTATCGAACCTATCGATGCCGTATCGGCTGCAGCGGAACCCGAGATCCCGCCGAAGAAATATGACGCTACGATATTGACCATGGCCATTCCGCCGGTCATCCATCCGACGATCGAGTCCGCCAGTTCTATCAGCTTCTCGGATATTCCTCCGGTTCCCATAAGGACACCCATCGTGATGAAGAAAGGTACCGCCATCAGTGAGAACGAGCTTATTCCCTTGACCATATACTGGCACATGGTAGCCAGCGACTGTCCCTGTACCAGGAGACACAGTACCGATGAAAAACCTACCGCGAAAGCGATCGGGAAACGCATCAGTACCATGAGCAGGAAACTTCCGAGCAATACGATTATCGCCAATGTCTGTACACTCATTATCTATCACTCTCCTTTCCCGCTTCTTCAGCCGCTGCCTTTTTAAGCACGGCACTTATCTCATCATTCTTATCCTCTACGGCTCCCGCCATGTAGTCCGTCTTAAGCACTATGGACTTTATGTGAGCGTAGAGTGTCTCAAGTTCGAACACTATCATGGCAACACCTGCGACCGGGACCGGAAGATACATCCATATCCTGGATATCTTGGGCATCGATACATAGGTACCCTTGGAACCTATGGTGGCTGCGTACTGCGAGCCGACAACGAGCATTATCACCGCGAATGCAAGTACCATGAAGTCTGCGAGCAGATCGAGTATCTTAAGGACTCCCTTGGGAAGATACCTGTCAAATGCAGTCATCCTGATATGAGCTCCGCGCCTTATCGCAAGCGCAGCCGACAGCACTGCCATATATGACATTAACGTAAGCACAACTTCCTCCGACCAGGACGGATCCGGAAGGAATGATATGTAACGCCCCAGCACCGACATTGTCGTGATCAGGATATCGGCGATCAGAAATATCTTACATATAAACAGTACAACTTTATACACCGCATCATATGCGGGCCTTAACTTATCAAGTTTTTCAAACATAACTTATACCTTCTTTTAAAATGGGGGCACCCGAAAGTGCCCCCGGACAATATTTGCCGCTTAGTATTTCAAATATTACTGCAGATCAAGGAGCTTCTGATACAGATCCTTAAGCTCGTCTGTGTTAACCTGTTCTTCGATAACCTTGGCAACAGCATCCTGCCACGGCTTGATATCGGTAACTTCGATGATGTTGCAGCCTTCATCCTTAAGCTGCTGAAGTACTTCCGCTTCCTTGTCGGCTGAGATCTCTTTGCAGTACTGACCTGCAATCTTGCCTGCCTCCATCATCGCTTCCTGCTGAGCGGGAGTCATCTTGTCCCATGCGGAATCGGTGATAACAACTTCGATCGCACCGAGTGTATGACCGTCGAGGATCATCGTGTTTGCAACTTCGGGGAACGCATTTGACTTATAGTTGGCAATAGGCTGCTCTGCTGCGTCAACAACACCGGTCTGAAGTGCCGAATACAGCTCGCCGAAAGCAACAACCGTAGGTGATGCGCCAAGACCTTCAACAAGACCGTTCATAACAGGATCGTTCGAAACACGGATCTTCATTCCCTTAAGATCCTCAATGCCCTTGATATCCTTGGATGTAAAGAAATGACGGAAACCTTCCTCGCCGTAGAAGAGGCCGCGTACGCCTGCGCCGTTCTTCTGGGGCTCCTCAAGGAATTCCTGCGCAAGATCGCTCTGTGCGAAATTCCAGAAATGATCCCTGTTAACAAATGTATAAGGAAGTGAAAGGAGCAGTGACTTTGTTCCGCCGTAGCTTGTCAGCGAGAATGCCGAAATACGTGAGATGTCGCAGATACCGTTGTCCGCAAGCATACCGTCAAGGATATCGTTCTCGGAACCCAATACGCCGCCTGCCTGGAGGTCGATCTCAATGGAACCGCCGGATAACTTCTCAACTTCTTCCTTAAACTTTGAATCGGTCATACCGACGATGGTATCAAGAGGGTTAACCTCTGCCATAACAAATGTAACCTTGGGATCGTTTGCGGCTGCGGGTGCATCTTCTGCAGGTGCCTCTTCATCTGCAGGTGCAGCTTCCTCTTGCGCGGGAGCTTCTTCCTCTGCAGGCACTGCTTCCTGTGCGGGAGCTTCCTGTACCGGCTCTGCAACGGGAGCGGGTGCCTGAGCACTCTGGAGACCGCATGCACTGAGCATTGAAGCCACCATCGTTGCTGCCAAAATGACTGATAACGCTTTCTTCTTCATAAGTAAACCCTCCTATTGTTTTCATCAGTTTTGATCACATATTGTCCCCGAAGGACAAGCTGACATGTTAGTATGGTAAAACTATAACATGCTAGCATGTTAGTTGTAAATATGTAATAATTCACATATTACAACTAACATTTTAGTTAAAAATGACAGCGTGTGATCTTTAACCGTATAAAAGAAACGGATCTGAGGTCATTGAGGATCCCGGATAAAATCTTCCCTCATCGGAGTGAAGATATCCAGCAGCCTGGCATGAGTAAGACATTCGATCCCGTGCTTCACATCCGGAGCTACTATATAGGTATCACCGGCATTAAGTGTAACGTCTTCCATACCTTCTTCCTTATAAATAAGAGAGCCTTCGATCACATATCCTATCTGCTCATGGGGATGACGATGCATGGCTCCCTGTGCTCCCTTCTCAAACTCAAGTTCCACATTCATTATATTGTCACTGTAGGCCAGGACCTTCCTTGATACACCGCCCCCGAGGTCCTTATACTCCCGTTCACTGCCTTTAACGTACATGTTCTCCCTCCATTTTAAATCCCGTTAATCCTTAAAAAGATCCCTCTTGTTTTCCCTGAGCACTTCGATATCATTTTTGAAATACGATATATGCTTATAAAGCACAGTCCTGTAACCCTCTTTATCCTTCTGTTCGATACATTTTATAAGCTGATCGTGCATGGCAAGTGTCCTGTCCTTGTTTGCATTCTCCATATCTATGAGCATTCGTATCCTGTTATAATGCGTCATGGACTTGGCCACAAGCTCCGCAGCCAGCTCCTGCCCGGCAGCAAGATAAGTGATCGTATGGAATTCATTGTCACATCTTAAATACTCATAGATCATTCCGGGATCCGTCATCCTCTTAGCCACCTTTTTCATGTCTTCATTGAGATCCCTCATATTCTCAATGTCTTCTTCGCTGACATGCTCAAAAAGTCCGTCGACAACACCCATTTCCAGCGTTCTCCTCACAAACCACTCCTGTTCGGCTCTGTTAACATCAATCCTTGATATTACAGATCCCGACTGAGGATATATATCTATCAATGCTTCGGATTCCAGCTTGACTATCGCTTCCCTCGCAGGCGTCCTGCTCACGTTGTATCTCTCAGCGATCTTGGCAGCCGATACCGGTTCTCCGGGCATAAGAGCCAAAGTCATGATATCCCGTTTAAGATTCTCATATGTCTGCGTGTTCAATGAATTGCCCATGTTTGAAATACTCCTTTACTTTTTAAGTTTTTACCTTGCTTTAGTATAACTGGCATGTTACAATTTACTTAAATATATCACACTGACATGTTAGCAGTAAAGACTAAATAATACACATAATGCAGCCGTCATTTTAGTGAAAGTTGCCGATTATTATGAAAAAAATCAGTCTGTTAATACTGCTTTTCATCCTGTCCGTTCTGAGTATGGCTGGATGCTCCAAACAAAACAACGCTGCTGATACGGATGCCGTGCCGGATTATGTTGATTTTCAACCCCTTACCGAGATAAAGGAAGGCCGCACGGATGTCTATCTTATTGTCAAGCTGATCGACTCCGGCTACTGGCAGGTTATAATAAACGGTGCCAAGGATGCCGGGGATGCTTATGACTGTAATGTATACTATGCCGGCACTGCCATAGAAACAGACTGGCAGGGTCAGCATGAACTCATCGATAAGGTTGTCGGTCGTAATGCCGATGCCATCATACTTGCTCCCGACGATTCCGTCGAGCTTGCCCCCGACATAGAAAGGATCCATAACTTAAACATTCCCATAATACTCGTTGACACGGCAGCAAATACCGATAGTTATGATATCTGCTATATGACAGATAATCTTCTCGCCGGGCAGAATGCCGCCGAAGAAATGATCCGCCAGCTTATGGATACGGGACATTCGGATGACGAAAAACTCAGTGTCGGCATAATGGTAGGATCCGCCACATCCCAGACCATAAACGAACGGCTCGCAGGCTTCTATCAGCACTGGTCATCCAATGCACCGAAGAACTGGGAAATAATCTCCGATATCAAAAACTGCAACGGTAATATAGATCTCGGCGGACAGCTGACCGGGGAGCTGTTTAAAGATCATGCGGATCTGGCCGGTTTATACGGTACCAACAACGGTCCCACCAGGGCACTGTGCAGGACTGTATCCGATGCAGGCCGGACCGATATTGTCGTTGTGGGCTTTGATTATTCGGATGAAATGAAAGCTCTTTTGGAGTCGCCCGAATATCATGCATCCACCATGCTGCAGAGACAGTATGATATGAGCTACAGGGCCGTCGGCACCGCACTGGAACTTTTAAAAGGCATACAGCCGCCTGTCAAATTTGAGGATACGGGGGTCGTTACCGTCAACAGCCTGACTCTTAACGATCCCGATGTCATTGAAGTGCTTAAGCGAAACTGAGGACACCGTATGGATAAGAAAAACCATAAGGAACGAAATGACATCAATTTAATAAAGGGAGACCGCTCCTTCTATATCACGCTCGGTGCCTGTCTGGTAGTCTTTCTGGGTGCCATCGCGCTTCTGATCGCCTCGTTTAATAATCTTATTTCAAAGCACGATCAGAACCTCTCGGGCGAGATCTGTACCCTTGTGTCCGAAAAGATGAACAACTCCATCGATTCCATGACCGGAACGGTATCCGGCATAGCATCCGTTCTGTCGGCTCAGAATTTCGAGACTCCCGACGAGATATACTCAGTCCTCAAAGATTATGAAAAAAAGGATTACCTGAGCATAGGTTTCATAGACTCAGGCGGAAAGATGTATGCCACACCTGAAGAGCAGGCCGAATTCAAAAAATGGCAGCTCTCCAAAACGGCCATCCACGCCGCACCTGTATCTATGTCAATGCCCTACCGCTCGTCATTGTTCGGCCAGCCCGTGGTCACGATCTTCTCCGAATTCGAATACGGTGATGTAAGGCACGGATATCTGTTCTTAACTTATATGCTCAGCGACCTGCAAAAGATCGCTGCCACGCAGTCTCTTGGAAACGATATAGGAATCTGGCTTATGAATGCCGAATCCGCAAATATCATCCAATGCGCAGGCGCGGACTCTCACGCGATAGGAAGCTGGACCAACGCATATCTCGATATGCAGAATATAAATACGCAAGACCGTAATGTCTACCGCGAATGGATAGACCGTGTAAGATCCGGTGAAGATAACATCGGTATAAGCTATTCCATAGATCACACCATTTATTCCCAGTTTTGCTCAAAGATAGTGAGCATGCCGGGCTGGTATGTCGTGGTGCGCATTCCAAGCAGTGCCCTTTCGGCAACAATGAACACCTTCCGCAATTACGTTCTTGAGTTCCTGGCAGTGCTGCTGCTTGTTGTCATCGTGCTTATAGCCAATATGTACCGTCTTTCAAAACGCGAGAACACGATGCTTACCCAGCTGTCGATCCACGACCCTCTGACGGGGGCTTTAAACCGCCGTGCATTTGACTTTGCCGCAGAAAGGAAACTGTCGCATGTAAAGGAGGCTGCTCTTATATTCTTTGATATTGACTATTTCAAACAGGTGAACGATCAGTTCGGACATGATGCGGGAGACAGGCTCCTTATCGCATTCTCGGATACGCTTAAGAAAAACTTTGGGGACAGCGGGATCATATCGCGTTTCGGCGGTGATGAGTTCGTGGTGCTCACCGACATGGACAGCACCGGATCCGTTACATCGATGCTGGATACAGTGACCGAGGATGTCCATGCAATCGACCTGACAGACACAAGGACGGGAACCGGAAGCTTTATGATAAGCTTTTCGGCAGGAGCCGCCATCTTCCCCATGGACGCTGACAGCCTGCCCCATCTCAAAAAATGTGCCGACATGGCCCTGTATTCAACCAAGGAATCGGGACGGAACGGATACTCCTGGTTTAAACCCGGTATGATCGATCCAAAGGCTGTACCTGACCCTTATAAGGTTGATGAAATAACCCATAAACCCGTCATAGCCCGGCCCGTCGAAGCTCCAACCGTTCCCGGACAGGTTACTGCCAAAACATCCGGGAAGAAGGTCGTCAAAAAAATCATAAGAAGGAAGATAATAAAAAAGGTGGTGAAGAAAGCTCCCACACCACCTGATGATCAAACCGCCACACGAATTTAACCGCAGCTTAGATCCTGTATATACCGGGGCTTAACGGAAGCCCTTCGGAATTATATATTAGTGCACCCGAATTTGTCTGAGCGTAACAATACCTTATCTCTTTAACCGACCTTGAAAGCTTCGGCACACTTAAGATGAGCTTATCCTTCATAACCGTAACGTCCGCTTTAAGGATACTGCCATCTTCATCCTTAATATACATATCCGTAACGGCGCCGCCCTTTCCGTTTGCTTCCCTTACTTCCATTCCGTCCCCTGTATGGGACATATTAAGTGTGATCGTGGCACCCTCGCCTTCCTTCACACAAACAAACTTCTCGATCTTCGGGCCGCTGCATTCAACATCCTTACCGCAGCGGTCATGAGCCGCAAGCAGTGCAAGCCTCCTTCCGAGTTCCTTCTTGTTCTGCGGATGAAGGTCATTATCCTCGCCCAGATCTATAGCGACCATACTTTCACAATTATCGATCCCTTCCGCTGCAGTACGCAGCACCTCACGCATACGGTTCCATGCATCACTATCGGGGTTATTGTCTATGGTGAAATTCGGAAGCTGTACCACATAGACCGGAAGCTCCTTATCATTCCACTCCTTACGGTATCCCTCAACCATGCGGTTAAAAAGATCCGTGTATTCGTCTGATTCTTCACAGTCGGACTCACCCTGATACCAGTTGACACCGCCTATCGTGTACTTATGACACGGAGCGGTCATAGCATTGTAAAGCCCCATAGGCTTCCAGCTGACGAAATCCTGCCTGTAGCCTTCGCAGTCAGCCTCGGCGCCGATACGGTACTTCCACTCACCGCAAAGATCTATCGTTCCCTCATCGTTAAATATCTTATATTCCTTGCCCGGCGTAAACCTTCCGCCCGAAACCTTACCCGGAAGGAATTCAAGATAATACTCGGCCTTAACACGTACAGTAATATTGTTAACGCCCTCTTTAAGCAGGCCTTCCCTTATATCATACTTACGAGGAGGATACTGGTACTCGGTACGGCCGACAGACTCACCGTTTATATAAGTAATGTCGCTGTCAACGATGGTCCCGAGCCACAGCTTTGCAGGTTTACCCGCCATTTGGGAAGGAACGTCGAACGATCTTCTGAAATATATGACACCCAGCAGATTGCCAATATCCGAATCCCTGAAAAAGCCGGGGACAGTGAATGTTTTCCAGTCACCCTCGTCCGTGTCAACTGACTCCCAATGTTCCTTAAGGCCTGTATCTTTTGCATCGAGTGCCTCATGCCACCGCATAAGGCCGTCTTCATTGCCCTTAAGCGCCGCTTCCCTGATGGTATCATCCGCATACCTGGCAGCGAGTGCCAGCTTATCATCATATCCCTTAAGCATTTCCCTGCTCATCCAGCAATGGATCTTTGAGCCGCCGAGACTTGCATCAATAAAGCCTACCGGGATCCCGGTAAGTGCATTTAGTTCCTTTGCAAAAAAGTATGCCGTTGCCGAAAACTCCTTTATATAAGCCCTGTCCGGGCGCCTCCACCTGCCTGTGGCTGGCTCACTTAAAGGTGAAGTAAAGTCAACCGCTTCGGCTATCTTAAATTCACGTATGTTGGGATTGTCGCAGTTTACAAGCTCATCGGGAAACATATCCTTAACGCGTTCCATGGGGAGCTCCATGTTGGACTGTCCGGAACACAGCCATACCTCCCCTATGAGGACATCATCCACCGTGACCGACTCGCCTGCATCATCACTTACCGTAAGCGTATAAGGACCGCCGTAAGGCTGGGGGTTTAACCAAACCCCGAAACATCCCTTATCGTCGGTCACTGTTTTGTATATATCATCCATGAAAGCGACATTAATGCCCCTTCCAGGTGTATCATAACCCCATATGTGAGCTTTTTTATCCCTTTGCAGCACCATGCCGCTGCTTATAAGCCTTGACAGCTTAAGATTTCCCATTGCTTCTCCCCTATATAAGTTCAAAGTCAAGCAGGTTCAGATTACTCTCGCCCCTGAAGATAAAGTAGAGAGCATATACTCCGTCTTTTACAGAAGCGTCTCCCTCCCACCTTATGAACGTGTTCTTGCTTGATACGGGAATAGTACAGATAAGCTCCTTTTTATCGGGAGTTTCCCTGCCGGCGGCGTATACTTCCATACGACCCCGTCCGTATCCCTTTGTATGTATTGCGATCTTCTTAAGACCCTTAATGTCGAAATACTTAAACCCGGCAACCGAACCGTCCCGCATATTGGACACATATGACTTTATGTCCTTCACGGCCGATACCTTGTCATATTCATCGGGAGTCAAGTCCGAATGGTCCTGAACTATCTTCGGATAATCATCACAAAGCCATCCTATCCACGGGATGATCATATGACGCGGCTTAAATACATCACAGACGTTAAGGTCATCCCTTTTTTCATCGCTCTCAAGATAAAGGTTGCATGCGATATATGCGGGATAGACACCGCTTCCTTTAAGAGGCGTTCCCCCGCAGGAAGTTATCTCGGCCTGCGCGATACTGCCGTCATCACCGATATATATCTTCTCCATGCATTCCTGCCTGCTGTAATTGTGTCCGTTTGTATGCCTGTGATAGAATATGTACCACTGACCGTTTATACATTCCATGCTCCCGTGATTATTAGCATAGGGAACACAGGGCATATCTGCCTTCTTATAAGTGTCGATGCCTATATCACAGTTGCTTACTATGACTCCTCCGTATTCAAAGGGACCCTCGGGAGAATCAGACAAAGCATAACAGAGCTCATGATTCACGACCGATGAATAGATAAAGTAATAACGTCCTCCCGCTTTTCTCATGGAAGGTGCTTCAAAAAACGGATGCTCCTCAAAGGATGTTCCCTTACGGTAATACTCACCGGGTGCTATGAAAGCAGGCGGCTTTATGACCGTAAGCATATCCTTATCAAGCAGAGTCACCATCGCTCCGTGCCTTTTAGGATCCCCGGGGCCGCAAAATCCGGTATAAAGATAAGTTATCCCATCCTCTGTAAGTACAGCGGGATCGAACTGCGGCTCATCGCCTTCCTTCTCCCCGAGCGCTGTCCCGTCATCGTAATGTACATAACCGTAAAAATCATACTTCCCCGCAGGCTCATCACATACCGCAACCCCGACGCGTCCCATGCTGCTTAATGAATAATACAGATAATACCTGCCATCCGGGCCGACAGTCACATCCGGAGCATACAGGTTCCCGTCAAGCTCATCATTACAGGGATCCTGATCTTTCCTGAAAATGACACCCTCGTAGCGCCAGTCGCCAAGGTCGTTAACAGGTGCGGACCAACAGACATAATCAAGCTCACAGTATACATCTCCGTTATATTTATCATGTGAACCGTATATATATACCCTGTCGCCGAACACATACGGTTCGCCGTCCGGTATGTATTCATATGAAGGAAGGTACGGATTTACAAGCTGTTTAAGATTAGGGTTCATTCCTTAACGCCTCCGATAGTAAGTCCCGTTACGAAGTACCTCTGAAGGAAGGGGTACAGGCACACGATCGGAAGCATGGTTGCCACCGTAACCGCCGCACGTATGGTAATGGGTGTGATGGTCGCCGCGCCGTTCTTTGCATTCTCGGCACTTCCTGACTGCTGCATAACAGATGATAACAGTTTCATAAGCTCATACTGAAGTGTCGTGTACTCAGTTTTCATACGGTTATAGAGCATTGCATCAAACCATGAGTTCCACTGCCATACCGCTATGAACAATGCGACTGTCGCATACACAGGTTTACACAGAGGCGATATTATGTCCTTGAATATCGTGAAATATCCGGCGCCGTCTAACTGGGCCGATTCTTCAAGGCTCTCAGGTATCCCTTCCATATATGTCCTCATAACCAGCATGTTGAATGCGCTTATCATTCCCGGAACCCAATATACGTGGAAGGTTCCCGTAAGCCCTAAGTTCTTGTAAAGCAGGAATACCGGGATCATACCGCCGTTAACGTACATTGTTATTACCCAGAACAGTGAAAGCTGTGACTTGAATAAAAATCTCTTACGGCTTACCACAAAGGCAAGCAGTGCATTTGCAAAAAGCGACGTAAGTGTCGCAAGGACAGTCCTTCCAACAGTGACCTTAGCACCGGTCCAGATGTTCTGCATCGCAAAAACCGTCCTGTAATTTTTCATGGAAAACTTACGCGGCCACAGGTATATTCCGCCCCTTACCGCATCAATTCCGTCGTTGAACGAAAGCGCGACCGTGTTTATAACAGGATAAAGAGTTATAGCTACAAATAATGCAAGAAAGACAACAACAAATATTCCGAATATCTTATCACTTATCGGTTTGCTAACTTTATATTCTTTAGTATCCATATCCTCTTCCTCCCTTAGAACAATCTTTCTTCGCTATACCTCTTGGCTATAGCGTTTGCGATAAATATAAGTAATATGCTGACTGCGCTCTTAAACAGACCCGCAGCTGTTCCGAGGGAATAATCATTCTGGGATATACCCCATTTCAGAACGTAGATATCGATCGTCTGTGATACCGACTGTACCAGACCGTTTCCGAGGAGGTACTGAACCTCGAATCCTGCGTTTAGTACGTTTCCGACATTTATAAGAAGCAGAATAAGGAATGTCGGCTTGATTCCCGGGAGAGTTATATATCTTATCTTCTGTAACCTGTCCGCTCCATCTATGGATGCCGCTTCATACAATGACGGATCTATGCCGGTGATGGCAGCGAAATAGATGATCGCGTTAAATCCGGTTTCCTTCCAGCAGTTTGCAAAGGCAACTATCCACCAGAAGTATTTCGGATGCGCGAAGAAGTTTATTGCCTGCTTTATAACGCCCATTCTCATCAGGACATCGTTTACTATACCTGTTGGTGACAGCGATACATGAAGTATTCCGGTAACAACTATCCATGACAGGAAATGGGGCAGATATGATATCGTCTGTATGGGCTTTTTGATCCATGCCCTCCTGACTTCATTAAGGATAATGGCAAAAAGCACCGCCATTATGGTAGTCGTGACAAGGTTTATGACACCCATCGCGAACGTATTTCTTATGACCTTGATAAATACCGCATCCTCAAAGAGGAACTTGAATTTGTCAAGACCGACAAACTTGGAACCGAGCAGTCCCTTTTTAGGTTTATAATTCTGAAAAGCCATGAGCCAGCCCGTCAGAGGCCAGTAATAGAATATAATCCCGTATACAACCATGAAGAAAGAAATGATCATAAGAAAACTCTGTTTCTTCATTTCCTTCCAGGTTATCTGTACTTTTTTATTGTTTTCCGTTTTTACTCGGGCCATATTGTAACTCCTAATATATTCGGGTTATTTCCAAAATAAGGGCAGCAACATTGTCAGTCGCGCAGTTGCTGCCCTATATTTTTTTACTGCTATAATACTTATTTATGTCAGAATCCGCCTTTTGGATCCAACCAGATCTTACTTGAAGGTGTCGAGGATCTCCTGCATTTCAGCTATGAAGTCCTCAGGCTTGCATGCATTGTAAGCATCCATATACTCAGCCCAGCCCTTATCAAAGTTCTTGGCCATAACAACCTTGGGAAGCCACTCATGCTTACACTCACCCATCTTCGCCCATGCTACACCACCGGGTGTCTCTGTCGTGAAGTTGTTCGAGTATGAGTACATCGGGAACCAGGGACCGTTAGTCTCTTTAACGGAACCGATCAACTGAGGATAGGTTGTAACACCGTATGCATTGAAGCAGTTCTTAAGAGGTTCCGCCATATCGTTCATGAACTCTGAAGGCTGTTCCTCGGGCTTGTTTGCATTCTTGCCGTCGCGGCTTGTTCCATGCCACTGAGGGAAGTATGAATACTGGCACCTGTGAGCTGCCTGATAAGATGTGTCAGCCCAGTTCTGCCTCTGCTCGTCGGTACGGAAGTATAATCCGTCAGCGTCTACGTCGTAGTCAACGCCCTTAACGCCCCACCAGCGAAGATCATGAAGTTCCTGATCCATAGCGCAGTCTACAAGGAACTTGAAAGCTGCATCGGGATCTTCACAATCGGTAGTGATAGCGATACCTGAAGCCTGGTTAACGGTATCATCATATGTATGCCACCTGTTCTCCATGCCCGGCTTTGTGGTAAGGCCGAGAGGTACATAGTTGCAGCCCTTCTGGTCAAGACCTGACTGTTTGAAGGAATCATTTACGGTGTAAGCGAAATCCCACCACTGATCGACCATACCGAGAACGCGGCCGGTTGACAGCTTTGCAATGTACTCATCATAGGTCTGAGTAAATGACTCGGGATCTACGAAGCCCTTGTTGTATTCCTCGTTAAGTTTCTTGAAGTATAACTGTGTATCTTCGGATACGTTGTAATCCTCGATAGTCATGTTTGACTTGTTTACGATAACGGAACCGTCATTGGGATAACCTGCAAGGAACTGGCCTGCATTCTCAAGACAGAAGTATCTCCAGTCTTCGCAGAGGATTGTGTAAGCCATGTTCTCTGTGCCGTCGTCCATTGTAGGATTCTCGGCGATGTACTTTTCAAGAAGGTCAAAGTACTCATCCATTGTCTGGATCTTAGGATAACCTGCCCACTCAAGTACACGAACCTGGATCCAGAAAGCCTCATCATTATGAGTTGTCTGCTTTGTCTCACCCAGCGTGTTGCCGAAAGGATTGATCCAGTAGATATGTCCGTCGGGCTGACGGAACTTATCCCACTCCTCGGGAGTGAACCATGTATCCCTGAACTCCGGATACTGATCAATGTAATCATCGAGCGGAACAAGTGCATCCGCATCGATAAGCAGGTTCATTTCATCGGAATCGATGAAATCGGGATACTCGCCGCCTGCAATAAGTGTACCGGTAGCTTCGGAAGCTGTCTGTCCGGTAAGCCATGTTTCCTTAACCTTTACGCCCCACTTGTCAGCGATCATCTGAGCGATCTCGTTGTCGTCATTGATCTCGGAACCGGGCATTGTGATAAACATCGTGAATTCCTTGACATCGCCTGATGCATCAGCAGTATCATCGGCAGTGTCTGCCGGTGCAGTGTCATCAGCCGGTGCAGCAGCGTCCACCTGCGCATCAGCCGGGCCGCTCGTTGCATTGCTTGCGCCGCCGCCGCAGCCTGCAAGCATTGATGCCATAAGAACCGTGCTTAACAGTAATGCAGTAATCTTCTTAAATTTCATCTTTTTCCTCCCTATAAGATTGAATGATTGTTTTAAGGACTTTCGCCCCCGTGATAACATCATACCCGACCGGATGATTTTCAAACAACCGATAAATTTCATTTAAAAAGGGGGGAAAATATTGTTGTGTGAAAATTTCGGTTTATTTGTGTTTTTTAAGTGCTATAATCATGGAAAGCACACAAGATACGGGGGTTATCATGTTAAGAGAAACCACAGTAAAACAGGGAAAACTTAAGGGAATACCGGGAAACGATCCCAGGGTAACGGCTTATAAAGGCATCCCGTTTGCGGCTCCGCCGACAGGTGATTTAAGATGGCGTGCGCCTCAGCCGCCGGGAAGCTGGAACGGTATTAAAGAGGCATACACTTTCGGTCCCATATCGATACAGGATCAGCCGGCAGTCGGCGATGATCTGTATGCAAGGGAATGGCATGTGGATAAGGACATACCGATGGATGAGGACTGTTTATACCTTAATGTATGGACACCGGCATTGACAACAGAGGATAAGCTGCCTGTACTCGTATGGTACTTCGGCGGCGCCTTCCAATGGGGTTATACGGCCGAGATGGAATTTAACGGTGAGCGCCTTGCCCGACGTGGGATCATAGTGGTCAGTGTTAATTACAGGCTCCAGACTTTCGGCTTCCTCGCTCATCCTGAGCTTACAAAGGCCCAGCCTGACAGTCCTTCAAACTTCGGACTCCTTGACCAGCAGGCAGGACTTAAATGGGTATACGAAAATATAGAAGCCTTCGGAGGCGATCCTGAAAATATTACGATCGCAGGACAGTCCGCCGGAGGCGGCAGTGTCCTTAATCAGATCTGCGATCCCGATAACTACCCTATGATAAAAGCCGCCGCGATGTTTTCCGGCATGATACGCTTAAACGGTCTCAGGGATGATATCCTGGCCCCGGTAAGCCTTGAAAAGGCCGAAGCAAAGGGTGTTGAATTTCTGGATCTTCTCGGAGTTTCTTCAATAGAAGAAGCCCGGAAACTGGATCCCATATTTATAAGGGATAAGTACGCGGAATATGTCACCTCTCATCCGCGCATCGCTCCCAATATGGACAGGGTCCGCTACAAAGAAGATCCGTATGGGCTTTTTATGAAGGATTTAAAGGCAGACATACCGATCCTTACCGGATGGACCGACGATGAATTCATCTTTGACGGGAAGAACATGGTAGAATCATCCGTTCGCGGGGCAGTTTCCGCAGTGATAGACGGCGGCAGTATGCAAAGTTATTACATATACAGGTTCGGAGCGCAAATGCCCGGATATGACAACCCCGGAGTATTTCATTCCTCCGATCTGTGGTTCTGGTTCGAAACGCTGAATATGTGCTGGCGGCCGTTTAGCGGTGCCCACTTTGAACTTGCAAGGCAGATGTGCGACTGCTTCGCAAACTTCGTCAAATATCACACACCGAATCCCAAGGATTCAGACCCTGATGATCCGGGTTACTGGAAAAAGGCCGGTAAAGAAACGCTAAACGTTAAAGAATTCATATGCTGAACGTTGCCTATGAGGCGCCCCCGTTCTTTCTGTACCTCGCGGGGGTGCAGCCTTTTATCTCAATAAACTTCTGTATGAAATAATCCGTATCCTTATATCCTACCTTCTCGGCGATAAGGGATATCTTATCATCGCTCTTTACAAGCATCGATGCCGCTTCGTTTATCCTCACCGTGCAAAGATAATCCTTAAACGACTGGTCGTATTTTTTCCTGAATATCTGCCCAAGATATGATGGGTTTACATAATACTTCTTACTCAGATCCTTAAGGGTCAGGTTCTCGGCATAGTTTGTCTTTATTTCACGTTCGATCTCCTGAAGGACTCCGCGGGATACATTTTTCCTCAGCTGAGCAAGGTAATCCGCATAGCTTAAAGCAAACCTTTTAAGATGCGTCCTCGTTCCCTTGGTCCTTGCGTAATCGTAAACATTTTCGTTTATAAACTGGAGTATCTCCTCCTGATCCACGGTCTCATCCTGCTCCACGGCAAGGTGGATCAGCCTGACCTGAAGATAGTTGATGTTCATGGATGCCACTTCATCACTCATACCTGCGTCATACATCCTGTCATAAAGCGCATCCACGCTCCCATTAAGCTCGGTAACGTCATTTAAATCTATTGCCGAAACCAGCCGGTCGAGTTCATCCTTGAAAAGTATGACCTTGCCCGATGTATCCTCATCATCCATATCGGCCTTTGATTCCATTCGTCCCGTCAAAGAAACGCGCTTTAATATCTCTGTCAGTTCCTCCCTGTTGACGGGCTTTAATATGTATTCCATGCATGAATACCTGATCGCCTGCTGCGCATAGTTAAAATCATTGTAACCGCTCAAAATGATAAAGTAGGCATCCGACAGTTTCTCCTCCCTTATCCTTTTTAAGAGCTCAAGGCCGGTCATAACAGGCATGCTTATATCCGCAATGATAAGATCCACGGTTTCCTTCTTAAGGTATTCATAAGCCTCGCCTCCGTCACCCGCGCACTTTACTATCTCATATCCGAGAGTTTCCCAGTCTATGAGTACCGACAGTCCCTGCATTATGAATGGTTCATCGTCAACGAGCATTACCTTGAGCATATCATATTACCGTCCTTGTATTTAATGTATCGATCGGGATGCTTATAAAGATCGTGGTTCCTGCACCCTTCTCACTTTCCACCTTTACCGTAGACCTGTTATTTGTATGCATCTTAAGGCGCAGGCATGCATTTATCATTCCAACATGTTTATTTGTCTTAAGATCATCTATGGTACAGTTATTGAGTTTTTCATTAAGGAGCCCGGCCTCTGCCTCATCCATTCCCTCGCCGGTATCCTCCACTTCCATGTACAGATGCTCCTCCTGCTCATATACCCTTACATAGATATATGTGGTCCCCGCCTTATGCTCGGCACCGTGAACGCATGCATTCTCAACAAAGGTCTCAAGGGTCAGCTTGGGCAGGTAGTAGTTCTCACATCCGTTCCTTATGCTTATCTGATAGGACAGCTTGTCTCCGAAACGGTATTTCTGGAGATCTAAGTAGGCTTCGACAAACTTAAGCTCTTCTTTGATACGCACATTATCTTCCGACCAGTCAACGTTCTGCCGCTGCAGTACGGCAAGGCGTTCAATCATTCCCGCGGTCTCTTCCTCACGTTTTATAATGCTGTGCATCCTTATGCTTTCGAGTACGTTAAAAAGAAAATGAGGATTTATCTGAGAATGCAGCGCAAGGAGTTCAGCCTGCTGTCTTGCAAGATCGGTCTCCTGTTTTTTAAGCCTTTCCTCATAAACAGTCTTTATAAGTTCTTTAAGCCTTATTACCATCCGGTTGTAATTGCGCATCAGGTTTCCGATCTCATCACGGCCTTTGACATCCTCAATAGGCTCCAGGCTGTCGCGTGCGGCGTTTACATTGTCAAATGCACCGCTAAGTGTCTTAAGGCGGCTTATGAACGACTGGTTTATAAGGTACATAAGAAGGATGGGAAGAAGGATGTTTACGAGTACCAGCACGGTAATGAGCATTATATTGCCGCGGGTCATAAACGGCATCCTGTCATCCGGTGCTTTTATCAGAACCCTCAGCCCCATTCCGTATACTTCAAATCCGTTCTCATAGTTAAATATGCCATCATCGAGCAGATCATAGAACGGAGTGATGGTATCCGAATACCCGTCGTTTGAATAAAGTATCCTGTTACCCGCACACAGATACACCGGCATCGAATATTTCATATCATTGAAATGCCTTACCATGTTACCGTAGTCGATATCGACCTTTACCAGTTTCTCATATTTAAGGTCCTTATAGTAATTCAGCCTCCTTACTATAGACAGACGCTTTCTGAAGGTTTCGGTCCTGTGTTCATCGCCCAGGAAATAACTTACCAGCACGGCATCATTCTGCGCCCCCTCAAGCGCCTTATACCATTCTTCAACCTTCTGAGGGCCAAGTGCCGAAAACGGTCCTCCGCTTACTATCGTCGGATTGTCGGTATACATTACAATGGAAAGATCGCTGTTTGATAAGTTCATTTCGGCAAACGGATTGGTTAGGATATCGTACCTTGCAACATAAAAATCCTCCGCCGTCTCATATTCGTGATCGAGGTATTCGTTTAATGATCTGTTTATGAACAGGCCCATTGTGGGCTGTACCGCTTCATTTACCATATTACGCATGTCAGCTTCGATCGCACTCGCAATATTTTGCATCTCGTAGTTCATGCGCTCCTCATCTTCCTTCCTTACTATATGGAGGATGACAGCATCTGTAACAAAAAGAGGAAACAGAACACATACGACAAACAGGACCACAAGCTTTCGCGTTATGGTAAGGTCGTCCATTATACTCATGATATGCAGCGGTCTTTTACTCATATCCTTACTATACCATATCATGACCTGGCCGTGCCACTTATGTCTGATTTTGCGTAATAGACAGGGCCGGACTTAAAGTCCGGCCCTTATTCTGATCGCTATGAAGAATTCATATCGGATCATTCGTTCATGTTTTCGTACACGTTCCTTACCGCCTGATCCTCAAAAGGATTAACATCCATGACCCTCGATGCGTTCATCCTGCCCATCTGCATCTGCATACCTACGATGTCAACGAAGTTCTTTGTCTCGCCAAGCTTAAGCGGGTTCTCATTGACGGCCTCACTTGTCAGCCCCGAAAAATCCGACCTTGATGAGGTAACATCGCTGCCGATCCCGTTTATCTTATTAAGGCTTTTAGAGCTTACAGCATTCGTATTATATACATACGGGCTGACTCCCACTGCTCCTACTCTCATATTATCTCCTTAATGAAATAGTCACATTCGGATATCTATGTAATAATTCTACCTCATACATGTATAAAAGTCAACAGTTTTTTATCTCCCTGTAGTACACCATAGAATCGCATCTGCACCGCCCGCCGCAGATGTTGCAGGTGCGGTCCTTGTACTTCCACCAGGGCCTTATCTGACGCTTGTACTTAACATAGCCTGCCCTGTCAAATATCCCTTCCATGGGTACCGTCTCCTGTTTTATCCATCCCTGCGTAAACAGCGCACCGTACTTTCCTTCCTTCTCAAGATCCTTTAGCGCCTCATCAAGCATGCGGGTCATAAGGCCCCTGCCCCTAAGATCATCCCTTATGACGCTGAACTTATGATGAAGTACCGGTTTGCCGTTGCTTAACCTGTCATAATCATCCGGCTCAACCTCCATGTCCTCCATGAAACTCTCCTTTGGCTCACACAAAAACAGAATGGAGCCCGCAAGTCCCTTATCATCATAGAGCACATAAAGCCTGTTACGCCCATCCTCTATAAATCCCGTTATCTCTTCCTGTGTCGTATAGGCATCTCCGAAACAGTGACAGGTAAGCCTCTCTATTGCCTCCGCATCACCGGTAACAGCTCTTCTCATACCTTCTCCCCTCTTTCGGTGATCATATTTATCACGGTTCCGAGTACCATGAACAGCGCCATTCCTATGATAACAAATCCCGACAGGGCAAGCGATGTACCAAATACCAGTATTATGGTCGGAGCGATGGTCATTCCTATCCTTGTAACCAGTATGTAAACAAGCAGCGAACCGCTTCCGCCTGCTTTGTCACCGTCATTTATATTCGTATATGCTCCAGTCATAACGCTTGGCCCGAAAGAGTCCATAAAACCAAGCATCAAGACCACGAGCACAAGAAGAGGGAACGTCTTTCCCAAAGCAAACACGGCGATCAGGAACGCAACCCCCAGACAGTATATGTATGTGCCGCCAAGAGGCCGCATCAGAGATGTTATGAGTCCTGTCATGTAAGGTCCCGCATAAGCCGCTATCAGGTACGCCCCGAGCAGGAGCGCGGATATCACCGTTGACGAATAACCGAATGCGTCTATCTCAAGAGGTACCGTATACGAAGTAAACACGGTGCATGCAAACATCGGTACTACCATAAGGAGCAGATAAATGACCGTTTTGGGATTTTTAAATATCTTAAGGGAATCACTTATCTTTCCCGCGCCTATCTTTTCCTTAACCTCGTACCTTTTACTTAGTATAAATGCCGGTATCATCAAAAGTACCGCGAGCAGATATACGGTACGATATGCCATCTGGCCTGCCATGATACCGCCGAGCACGGTTCCCATGCACTGCCCGGCAAACGAACCGCCGCTGATATAGGCCATCGTTTCCATCCTGTCCTTCTCATCCTCAAACAGATATGAATAATAACGGATACCGATGTAGAAGCACCCGTAACCGAAGCCGACCGCCATAAAGCCTAAAAGCATGATGATATAATGGAACGCCAGCCCCCTTACTGCCATGCCTATGATAGTAAGCACAACCGCTATACGAAGGAAGGATGAAAAGCTGTCCTTGTGCCTTGCTATGTAATTGGAAACACACACACCCGCTATCATCATGGCAGACATTGCGGTAACGGGGATGCTTGTGTAAAGCTCAAGCTTTCCCTGCGGAGCAAAGCTTTCAGCCATCTCCTTTATGAACAGTACATTAAAAGCATCACCTATGGAAAGTGCGAAAAACGCAAACAGAAAGATAAGCCTCATATAGGGATTCAGACGTTTAAGCTCATGCATTACGATCATCCTCCTCCCATTCCTTTATGCCGATACCCGACATGAACAGCTGATACTCCGTAAGGATCATTGCCGAAAATGCAAGGAACAAAAGTGTCTGCAAAACATAATCGACCGTTACCTTGCGAAGGTATGACTTTGACAATTCGAAATCACATCCGTCCATGCCCTCTTTAAAGTTTACCGCTTCGATCTCAGGGATGTTATCGGCATAGCGTTTAAGATATGCGGCAAAACCGGTTATATTATCATCTTCGATACCCTCGTCATGTACCTTTGAAATATCGGCCTTTGCAGCCCTGTCTATCGAAGAGCACATGCTGTTTATGCTTATACTGTATTCATTATACGCACTGTAACCGACATAGGAACTTATGATCAGGACCCAAAGTATGAGCATGACTATCAAAAGCCTGTACGCCGCTTTACGCGACGGAACGCGCCTCCATATAAGGACCATGATGAGAGCGGATACCATAAAACCTGCAAACGAAATAAATGCAAGATACCTGTAATACGCATACCACTGCCCTGCCTTGTCCGATATATCACCGGCGGTTATAAGCCTTACATCACCCGTTATCTTAAACGAACAGTAAAGTGTTTTTCCGTGTTTTAAATTGGACCCCACACTTAATCCGACCGCATCCGCATCGGGAAGGCCGTCCCCCGTTTTAAAGATGACTTCTCCCTTATCATTTACTATATACATTGCATCCACACTGTCGGCGGAAGCGACTGCCGAATCAAGGAGATTTTGCATACCGTAATATGATTCTATGGATTTACCGAAATGAAGGCCGTAATCAATGTTTGAGATAAGTCCGGTCACCTCGACGTATTCAAGGTTCTTAAGCACCGACCTCGAATTTGACGTATACATAAGACACCCCAATGCCAGACACAGCATTGTGATCACAAGATCGAGCGTTATGACTACAATAAGCAGATAATTTTTATTATTTTTCTTACTCATAGATCTTGTCCGCTATAAGATAAGTTGCGAGCGGGATCTTAACCCCGGTACGCTTTATTGTTGTTCCGTTAAGCAAAATACGCGGTGCCACTTCGAATACCATGTCCATTTCCGTTATCGGTACACCGTATGAATAATCGCATATCCTCGAAGCGACAAACTGTCCTTCTTCGTATGCATCCGACATGGTTATGTGCATGAGAGCTCCGTACTCAACCTGACTCTCCGAAGTTTCGGCCACCGTCACTATGCCTGCGTCTATGACATCATTAAGAAGCCACGGAAGCTTTTCATCCTCAATGGTCGCTGTTGTTATATAAAGCATGTCTATCTGAGGTATGAGCTCCTCGTAAGCCGCCATAAGTTCGGAATAATACCTGTCATAATCCTCGTCATAGGCCTCTTTTACATGAAGCCTGTGTATGTTAAAGCCGTACTTTTCCGAAAGCGCCTCAAGCTGGCCTATACCCGAATAGCTGTAAGCCGCATCGGAATCCTCATATACGACTCCCACATCCTGGAACCTGAATATCTCATATGCCGCTTCGAGCTGACGTGTGATACGATCGGCATCCACAACCGAAAATGACCGGGTATTAACACGTTCATCCTTTCCTGCCACGATACCCGCGGAAATGGGATCGGCAACTCCGATGACCATATAATCATAGGATATCCTGTCCGCAACGCCCGTCAGATAATTCCCGGCAAGGCTTCCGATCGCTATCATAAGCTCCACCTTGTCGCAGGCAGCCGCAGCCTCAAGCTCTTCATCGTTCATATAGTATTCTTCGTAATATACCTCAGGAACAAACTCAAGAAACTGAGAATCACACGCACAAAGATCGAGCCATACCTCTTTTGTCGTCTCGCGTACCTTTCCCTCCTCATAACCGGAGATCCAACCGGTACGCTCAAGTTCAAGCGCTATAGAGTCAAGCTCATCATGGTAATAATAGTATTCACCGGAATTGAAGCAGCCGATCTTTACCGGCGAAGGCTGTTTCGACTCATCCTCAACCCCATTTACCGCCCTGCTGCCGCCGCATCCGCACATAAGGAAGACAAGGATCAAAGACAGTATTATTGCAGTCATCCCGCGTTTATTCATTCATCCGCTCCTTTAAAGGACGCATCCTCAAGTTCCTTAAGCCTGAACGCAAGCATCGTAAGATCGTCAAACTGCGGTGCTTCGTTAACGAATTCATCGACATTCTTTCTTACGTTCAAAAGCAATGATTCGGGATCGTCATTTATGTGTTCCTTAAGGACAGTTTCAAGCCTGTCGGTAGTATACAGTTCGTTTGATGCATTCGTTGCCTCGGGAACTCCGTCGGTATAAAGGAAAATAAGATCAGCAGGAGCAAGAGTCACTTCGTTGGCAAGATATGCCATGCCCTCCATCGCCGCAAGAGGCATCTTCTTCTTAGCCGGCTTTAAAAGTTCAACACTCCCGTCGCCGTGCAGTATATACGGATTCTCATGTCCCGCATCCGAGAACCGCATCACGCCGGTCCGCAGATCTATGATGCCGAGCCATGCCGTAACGAACAGTTCCTCGCCGTTACCCTCGCACAGCTGGTCGTTTGAATTGATAAATACCTGTTCAACCTCTTCACCCGCCTGGGCGTGATTCTTAATGAGCGTCTTTGCTATTACCATGAACAGTGCGGCCGGTATTCCCTTGCCCGACACATCCGCTATGACCAATGCGATATGGTGATCATCCACAAAGAAGAAATCATAAAAATCACCGCCCACCTCCTTGGCGGGATCCATCTTGGCATAAAGGTCGAATTCCTTTCTCTCGGGGAAAGGCGGGAATATGCACGGAAGCATGGATGCCTGGATATGGGTTGCCACCGAAAGTTCGGCCCCTATCCTTTCCTTCTCGGCCGTGATCTCGGTGATATCCTTGATATACTGCTTCATCCTTACCGTCATGGAGCCGAAAGAATCAGCCAGGGTCTGGACTTCATCCCCCGTATCCTCAGACCATTCAAAGTCAAGATTATCGCCTTCGATACTGTGTACACGGTCGGTAAGCCTGACTATCGGGGCCGCAAGCCTGTTTGCCAGTACCCTTGATATTACGGCCGCCACAAAGCCCAGAACAAGTGCAAATACGAGCATGCCGATTATCGAAGAAAAGATCGACCTGCGTACGAAATTATTCTCCTCAATGTTGCCCGCATTCAGAGAAGCAATAAGCTCCCTCGTGGGGTTTAATACCTCGCTCTCGGGAAGCACCACAAAATATGACCAGCCTACCGTCTCCATCGGTGCATATGCTATGTAATATGATGCTCCGTCCACATTTACAAGGTTTACATCGGCGCTGCCGCCCAAAGCCATGTCGGCAAGCTTTGCAAGCTCCTTATTGGAACTGTTCCGAAGGTCTTCGCCCTCGTTCTCCATTGCGGCAAGCTCACCCCCGTCGGCACCCGAGAACAGTATCTGTCCCCTGTCGTTTATAATAAGCGCATAGCCTCCCTTACCGACGCGGAAGCCATCGATATCATCACGTATCGTATCAAGGTACATTCCGGCACCTGCCACTCCCTTGAAAGAGTTGCCAAGGTATATCGGGGCGCCGCATGTAATGGCATAAGCTCCCGTATCGATATCCTTGATCATTCCCGTAAAAACGGGTTCTTTTGATTCTTCCGCCTCGGTATACCATGGGCGTTTACGCGCCTCAAAGCTTAACTCTTCACCGTCTTTTGGGATGTTGTATTCGGATGCGGTCTCGGTACCCAGGAATATGCCTGTTTTGGTCGCAATATAATCGGATGCCATAGTGGAGCGCCTCGTAACTATCGACTGCATGGTGCCCCTTAAATTGGCGATCTTTGAAAGCTCGGATTTTATAGCTTCGGACTCAGGATCGACTCCGTCTCCGTAAGCAGCATAGGTAATGAGTTTTCCCATATAGGAATTGTCGTACCTGTCAAGCCGTGCTTCCCCGTAATTGTTGATGTTTTTATAGATATCTACGGCACTGTCCGCAAGTACGCATACATCACTTTTAAATTCCGCGAATTCATCATCCGCAAGACTTGCCCTGTTTGCAGAAGAATCAAGCAGCATCTGTCTTGTCTGCTCGCTCATCGCGGAAGTGGACAGCTCCTCAACCCTGCTTCCCGCATCTTCGTTGCCCTTAACAAGGCTTTTCTGCATCATCTGCATCTGCACATAAAGCATTATGCACAGACAGACAAGCATCACGGCCATTATGAGTATGATCACACGAAGGATCTTTTTTCTCATGTTTACTTATCTCCCCCGGCGGCAAATGAAGGAATACCGCCCTTTTTCTTAATAACAAAGACAGTAAGTACCATAAGGGCCAGTGTTATGGGTGTTGCGATCAGTGCAACCGCCGTCCCCGTAAAATAGCCGAATAATCCAAGCAGGATATATCCCACAAACGATACCGCCGCTACCGTTAATGCATAAGGAAGCTGGGTAGTCGTATGGTTAACATGATCACAGCGAGCTCCTGCAGAAGACATTATCGTGGTATCTGAGATCGGAGAACAGTGGTCACCGCATACCGCCCCGGAAAGGCATGCCGCAATTGAGATCACGAGCATTTCGTAATTATTCGAGAATACCGCACAGACTATGGGGATGAGTATTGAAAACGTACCCCAGCTTGTTCCGGTTGAAAATGCGAGGAATACCGATATCGCAAAAATGACCGCCGGAAGAAAAATCGTAAGCGAAGCAGCCATACTGTCCACAACATTATGTATGAATGCATCTGCGCCGAGTAATCCGTTGATACCTGACAGGTTCCAGGCAAGTATTAGTATAAGCATCGGTTCACATACGGTCCTGAAACCCGACGCCAGGCAGCCCATAAATTCCTTGAATTTAAGCGCCTTACGCACCATATACAGTATAAATGTTATAAGCATCGTAAGCGAACTTCCTATCACCATTCCCTTGGCCGCATCGGTATCGGCAAGTGCTTCCCTGACGGTCGCGCCTTCGAAAAACCCTCCCGTATACAGCATACCTGCTATACAGGTGACTATAAGGAGAAGTATGGGGATAATAAGGTTGCTCACCTTTGCGTTTAATACTTCGGTCTTATCATTCTCATCATACGGCTCATGCCCGGAAGTGAACAGATCTCCGTTCTTTGCATTGTCCTCATGCTGCTTCATCGGGCCGAAATCAACCTTTAACAGCACAATGGCAAACAGCATGACGATCGTGCACAGAGCATACATGTTATAAGGTATCGTCTTAACGAACATCTCAAAGCCGTTAATATTCATGGATTCGGGCACGGAATACGATACGGCTGCCGCCCAGCTTGAAACCGGTGCGATGATACATATCGGTGCCGCTGTGGAATCGATGATATAGGCAAGCTTGGCCCTTGATACCTTGTATCTGTCCGTTATGGGACGCATCACGGAACCTACCGTAAGGCAGTTGAAGCCATCGTCAACGAAGATAATGAGTCCCATCAGTATTGTCGCTATCTGGGCACCTTCCCTTGATTTTACGCGTTTAATGGCATGCCTTCCGAACGCCGCGGCCGAACCGGACCTGTTCATAACGGCAACCAGCGTCCATAAAAGCACCACAAATATGAGAATACACACGTGCGACGGATTGGTAAGCGCCGAAACGAGTCCGCCTTCTTCGTGGAAGAACATCGTATTAAACGCAATTACCGGGTTCCCGTTTGCATAAAGCATCGAACCCACCGCGACTCCGAGTATCAGCGAACTGAATACCTCCTTCGTGATCAGAGCCATTACTATTGCCACAAGAGGCGGTAACAGCGAAAAAATCGTTGCATATAAAGCCGGTACATAATCTCCCATATTCTTCTTCCTTTCTTTTAAGCTACTGCCATGATGCTTTCATAACACTAGGTTAACAGGTCGGGACGGCGCTGCTTAGTCCTTATAACGGATTGCTCATGCCTCCACTTCTCTATATTTGCATGGTGACCGGATAACAGTATTTCCGGGACCCTTTTGTCATGCCATACCTCCGGCCTTGAGTACTGGGGATACTCAAGCAGGTTATCATGAAACGATTCAAATTCTGCCGAAACATCGCTCCCAAGAACTCCCGGTATCAATCGTGATACAGCATCCACAACTATCATCGCCGGAAGTTCGCCTCCCGTCAGTACATAGTCACCTATGGAGATGTTGTCGGTCACTATTTCCTCCAAAACCCTCTCGTCTATGCCTTCGTAATGCCCGCACAAAAGGATAAGATCATCTTCAAGTGCAAGCTCGGCGGCCTTCTTCTGCGAAAAAACCTCACCCTGCGGTGTAAGATATATGACCCGGGGCTTGTATTCTCCTCCGCGCTTATCCTTTATCCTGCCGGCTATAGCCTCATAACAAAGGTATACGGGTTCGGCCTGCATCAGCATGCCTGCACCGCCTCCGTAGATGTAGTCATCCACCTTGTTATGCTTGTTAAAGGCATAATCACGGATATTCACGGCTTCGATATCGATTATTCCATTCTCCATCGCCCGTCCGATTATGCTTGTATCAAGCCCCTGCATTACCATTTCGGGGAAGAGAGTCATTATGTGGAAGTTCATATCAGTCCAAAATATTTTCTATGGATGTGCGCAGGGCGCTTACCGCTGTTTCGAGTTTTTCGCGGTCCTTATCGTACGGACGGCCCTTCTTTACATCCCTGTCAATGTCCATTATAAGCTTTTGCACAAGTTTTGTGGTATCGCTTATCTGGATCTTTTCTATCATAGTTACCGGTGAACGTTCACCCTTAACGCCCTGCCCTGCCCTGTTAACAAGAGCCTTGGCTTCGTCGAGCAAAGCCTTAAGACCCTCGTCCGAATCTATGCCTGCTGTGCCGGTCCGTGCTTTTTCATATTGTTTCTTAAAGATTATCATATTTCCCCGATTTAACGAAATAAAGCCGGGATAAACCCGACTTGTGATATCCTATAAAATGGCTATCCGTAAGGTACTGGCCTGCCGTCCTAAGGAATCCTCACGGCTACCCGGAAGGGACTGGCCTGCCGTCATAAGGACTCCTCCCGCAAGCGGGTCCCTCCTCATGACAAATGCCGGCGATGGGACTTGAACCCATACGTGGTTGCCCACAACAGATTTTGAGTCTGCCTCGTCTGCCATTCCGACACGCCGGCATTAAGCAATTACCGCAAAACAGCTACTTGATGATATCACAACCGCCTGAAATTATCAACCCTCATAGAATGCGAACATATCCTCAAATGTCTCGCGCCTTCTTATAAGTTTAATGCTTCCGTCAGAGCATACCATGACCTCCGCCGGACGCAGCCTTGTATTGTATGAAGAACACATGGAATAACCGTAAGCGCCGGCATCGAGCACGCAGATAAGATCGTTATCCTTAACCTTCGGAAGCTCCCTGTCCTTACAGAGCACATCACCCGACTCGCAGATATTTCCGCACACGGTCACCTTCTCAAACCCGGCGTTATCCCTGCCTACAACCTTACCGTCCCTTATTATCTCTATATCATGCCACGAATCGTACATGGAAGGACGTACCAGAACATTCATGCCGACATCCGTCCCAACATACTTAATACCTGAATTTTCCTTTATAGAATGCACCCTTCCGAGGATCACTCCGCCCTCGGCTACACAATAACGGCCCGGCTCGCTCTTAAACAGCGGAACGCTGCCGTATCTTAAAACGAAATCATCAAGCTTTGCCGTAAACTCCTTTGAGAAAGCTTCCATATCGTATTCCTTCTCATCGTCAAGCTTATGATACGGTATTCCGTAACCGCCTCCGAAATCAATGAACTCAAGGTCCTTAAACCTCATCGCTATCCTTAAAAGATTATCAACGGCCGCAAGGAATGGTGACGGATCCATAAACTGAGAACCCACATGCTGGTTTATCCCGACTATCTTAAGGTCATATTCGTCCGCTATCTTAAATATCTCGTCTATATCGGCCTCGGCAATGGCAAACTTCGTCTTCTTTCCCGCCGTTACAACCTTCTCATGATGGCCGGCACCAACTCCGGGATTGATCCTTACCGCGCACCTGCCGCCGCGGTTTATCGTACCGAACATCCTGATCTGATCAAGGCTGTCAAGGCTTGTCAAAATATCATTATCGATCGCAAAGCGCATTTCATCTGCCGAAACGTTGTTGCATACATAGAAGATCCGGTCCGGAGTAAAACCTGCCTTTAGCAGCATCCTCATCTCGCCCTCACTCATTGCATCGGCATTGATGCCTGCATCCAGCGCTATCTTAAGGATGCTTAAGTTTGTATTGGTTTTGCATGAGTAGTTGGCCCTGTAAGGATATTTGGTGATAACATTTGCCACCCTTAACATCCGGTCCCTAATGATATCCTCATTGTAGACATAGAGCGGTGTCCCAAACTTTTCCGCAAGCTTTTCGGGATCATTTCCTTTAAAAAATCCCGAACTGTTGATAAATGAATCCATAATATCATTCTCCCTGTGTATATCCTTCAACGCCCCTAAGCGACCCGTCAGAAGTAAGGTTACTCTTTCCGTCGCTCGACTTGGCGATGATGTACTGACCCTTGACTCCCGAATCTTCATCGCTTATCTTCTTTGCCACGCCGTTTTCGGAAGTGTAGCTGTATTTTACCGTTCCGCCTGCCTTTGGTATTCCCTCAAGCGTCATAGAACCGTTTTCGAGTCCGTCTGTATATGTTCCCTTGATGACCTGCTTCGATAAACCGGAAGCACCTATCTTATCCTTGTAGTAATTTGATGTGCAGGTACCATCGCCGTTCGGTTTGTCATTGCTCCACTGCCCCTCATAAACAAATGAGCCTATTGCGGATGATTCTGAATAAACAGCCCTCATAAGGGTTCCGGTACCGTTTCGCATATCCGATGAAAAATCACCGTAATAATAATATCCGTCACGATATAGGGCGATCCCCTTGCCTTCCCTTAAGCCCTCGGGAGTTTTTGTTCCATAGTAGAAAGAATTGTCTCCCACGACTTCGTCGGCAAGATCGGTATATTCCTCGGTCCTCATAAGATCTTTGACTTTATCAAGGTCACCTTCCTCGAAGCACTGATACATGGCCTGGAGTGCACCGCTGTGCGCTTCCTCAAGGGCTGCCCTCTCGGCTTCCTCGGCTGCGGCCGCTTCCTCCTCGGCCTGCTGCCTTGCCTCATCCGCTTTAACAGCCTCGATCTTCTGCATCATTGCCTCATCACCGGTGCTGTCATAGCCTGTCTGAAGGGCAGCGATCATATTGTCTGTATCACTGAGTTCATCATATATGTTCGCTATGCCCCAGTAGGGCGTTTTATTCGTTTTATTGTATAAAAGCGACTGCTGGTATGCTTCGACCGCATCTGCGGAACTTGAGCAGTTCTCGGCGATCTTAATATATGCATACGCTATGGCATTCCTTATCTCTGTACTTTCGGGCTCGTAGTTTAAAGCATCGTCGTAGTACTTTATGGCCGTCTCATACTCTCCCGAATCCATGTATTCATTTCCGGACCGTAACAGATCTGCCAGTTTATTGGCCTTGGAAAAGTAACTTACACCGTAGTACACGGCCATGATTATTACGGCTATCAGCAGCAAGCCCGTGGCGATCCCAAGGACCACCCTTGCCTTCTTCATATCCACTTATTTATCCTCCACTCTTTATCCTCTTACACCCTTATGTTCTCTATCTGCCAGTCGATCGGTTCAACACCGTGTTTTATGAGAAAATCATTTGCCTTACTGAAATGCCTGCACCCGAAAAAGCCCCGGTATGCCGATAATGGGCTTGGATGCGGCGCCGTAAGTATGAGATGCTTTGGGTTATCAAGCATCGGAACCTTGGCCTGTGCAGGCCTGCCCCAAAGCATATATACTATGGGCCGATCCTGTTCATTCAGTATCCTGATCGCAGCATCCGTAAACTCCTCCCAGCCGATCCCCTTATGCGAATTAGCCTGATGGTTGCGCACCGTGAGCACCGTATTAAGGAGCATCACGCCCTGTTTTGCCCACTTTTCAAGGTAACCGTTGTCGGGAACGTAGCAGCCAAGGTCATCATGAAGCTCCTTATATATGTTTTCAAGCGAAGGCGGTATATCTATGCCAGGCCTTACGGAAAACGACAGGCCGTGCGCCTGCCCGGGCTCATGATACGGATCCTGCCCGAGGATAAGGACCTTGACCCTGCCAAGCGGGGTCAGTGAAAATGCATTGAATATATCTTCAGCAGGAGGGAAAACCACGTGCGTGGTATATTCACTCCTGACCTTATCATAAAGAACCTTGTAGTAAGGCTTCTTAAATTCGACGCCAAGCGGCCCAAGCCAGTCATTGTCAATTGCAGCCATCACAACCTCACGGGAACTCCCTTTTCCCTTAAATATTCCTTAAGTTCCTTTATCTCAAGCTCCTTGTAATGGAACAGGGAGGCTGCCAGTGCAGCATCCGCCATACCGTCAGTCAGAGCTTCAAGAAAATGCTCTTTATTTCCCGCGCCGCCTGATGCGATAACGGGTATATCAACATTTTCGGAAACAAGCTTTGTCAGCTCTATATCATAGCCTGCTTTTGTCCCGTCACAATCCATGCTCGTAAGCAGGATCTCACCCGCGCCAAGCGAACATGCTTTCATTGCCCACTCGATCGCATCGATCCCCATATCGACACGGCCGCCGTTTTTAAATATATTCCATCCGCTGCCGTCTTCACGGCGCTTTGCATCTATGGCAACTACCACACACTGGCTCCCGAATTTATCGGCAGCCCTCGAAATAAGCTCGGGATCCATTATCGCAGCCGAATTGACCGCCACCTTATCGGCACCCTCGCGCAGTATCATCTTAAAATCATCCACCGAACGTATGCCGCCGCCTACTGTAAACGGTATGAAGATCGTCTCGGCTATCTTTCTTACAAGTTCGGCCTTTATATCCCTCGCATCGGAAGATGCCGTGATATCCAGGAATACCAGCTCGTCGGCGCCGGCCTTATCATACAGCCTGCTTACCTCAATGGGATCCCCTGCATCCTTAAGGTTTATGAAATTGGTTCCCTTTACCACCCTTCCGTTGTTAACATCCAGGCAGGGGATTATGCGTTTTGTGTACATATGGTTTACTCCAGGAAATTCTTAAGCATCTTAAGTCCGACATCCGAACTCTTTTCGGGATGGAACTGACAGGCGTATACGTTATCCTTCTCTACCGAAGCATGTATGCAGGTGTTGTAATAAGTTTCAGCCTTAACTATGTCATCATCATCAGCCTTAAGATAATACGAATGTACGAAATACACAAAAGCCCCGTCATCCACACCTTTAAACAGCCTGCCGTCGTTCTTAAGCTTAAGGGAATTCCAGCCCATGTGAGGGATCTTTACATATTCACCTGTCGGGATCTTAAGTATCTCGCCTTTTAAAAGCGACAATCCTTTCACTCCGGGCGCCTCCTCGCTCCTTTCAAATAAAAGCTGCAGCCCGAGGCATATCCCAAGGAACGGTGTTCCCTTGTATACCACCTCATTTATGACAGACTCAAGGCCATAACCCCTTATCCTGTCCATAGCGGCACCGAAAGCTCCGACTCCCGGCAGGATCACCCTGTCGCTTTTAAGTATCTCATCCCTGTCCCTTGTAACCGTGACATCATAGCCAAGATACTGTACCGCTTTTTCAACACTTTTTATATTTCCCGCATCATAATCTATAACTGCTACCATTATTTCTCCTAAAGCAGGTTTAATCGCTTACAAACTCGGACTCTTCACCCTCAATAACCGAATTATTAAGATCCGTGACCGGAGCCGGCGTAACTTCTCCTGCAGGAGCCGTTACGGAAGTCCCCTTAGGATCGATATGCTCATACAGTGCACGCGTATATTCCCTGCTGTCTTCAAGCTCCAGCCAGCTGCGCGCCTGATCTGCCGATACCCCGAAGGTATTGTCGAGTTCATATGTGATCTCGCCGGCATATGCATCAAACTGATCCGTGATCCCATATTCCGCGGCACTGTCCTTTAGCTCATCAACATCCTTTATGCCCTGTACCAGCGAATTAAGTGCATCCGGCATCATGCCGAGCCTCAAATAATTCCTGTATGATTTAAGCTTCTGCTGTAGCTTGTACAATATAAGGTTCTTGTTGTAAAGCTCCTGCTGCTCGGCATTTAACTTATGTCCGGTAAGCGACATGAATGTCGACTGATAATCACCGCCTTCAAAAGCGGCACGGGCGTCCTTTACATCCGTGTAATACGGCAGTACCATTGATGCGACCCCTATAAGTACGCCGAGCGATAAAGTACAAAGCATTATAAGAGCAACCCTCTTCTTGGGAAGCTTAGGCATCTTGAACAGCTCTTTATCCCTTTGCTTCTCCTTTTTGGGCTTCTTCTCTTTTGCTTTTTTCTCTTTCTTTTCCTTTTTGCCTTTCTTGCCCTTCTTGCCCTTACCTTCTTCGGGTTCCTCGTCCTCCATCTCCTTAAGGATCTGCTCGTTATCCTCGGCTCCTGCCTTGGCTATATCCTTGGCAGTTTCCTCGGCGAACACTCCCGCGGTAAGGTCCTCAAGGTTTTCCTCATCCTCGCCGTCAACCGGCTCCGTTAAGGCCCTTGCAAGCTTTGCAAAGAACCCGTTCTTTTTCTTTCTCGAAGAAGCCTCGTCTCCCTTTTCAACAACTTCAAGATCCACTCCGTCATACTCGTCGGGAACATCGGTAAATTCCATCCCGGCAAGGGCTTCATCCATTTCGGCCTCAAAAGATTCATCATCGGACGGGATGGCGAATTCACCTGTCGGATCGGCGGCCGGGATAGGTTCGATTCCCGCCTTACGTTTCTTCTTTTCTTCCTTTTCCCGCTTCTTCTGTTCCTTTTTAGCCTGCTTTTCAAGGCGTTTTTTCTCTTTTGGGCTTAATTCGGGGGCTTCCTCTTCTTCCGACGACATATTATCAAGGCCGGGCATGGGGATATCATATGAACTGTCATCCTCCGTAATCGAAGGATCCACAGCCTCAAAGTTATCGTTTTTATCGAGGAGTTCACCTATCTCAGCTATATCCGCATCATCGGATTCGGCGATTATATCGCTAAGTTCCGATTCTTCCGGCACCGAACCGCTCGTCGGATCACCCATCTCCTCGATGGATTTAAGCAGCTCATCAACCTGCTCCTCGCTCATCATCTGGTCATCCGCAATTTCGGATCCATCTTCCGGTTCTGCCGTTTCAATATCTTTTAATAAGTCTTCCACATCCCCGGGAATATCCGGTTCCTCAGGTAACGGTTCCGTAAGCATTGGCTCTTCCGCTACCGGTTCATCCGGAAGAGGCTCGGTGAGCACAGGCTCTTCCATTACCGGTTCGTCGGCAACCGGCTCGGTAAGTAACGGTTCCTCGGTTGAAGGCTCGGTAAACAGGGACTCATCCGAAAGGATCTCATTAAGGATCTGCTCTTCGGACAATGCTTCCTCAGCAGGTTGTACATCGGATGGTGCTTCTTCCTCAGATTCTGTATCAGCCGGTGTTTCTTCGACAGGCTGTGCATCTGCCGGCGCTGCTTCAGAAGATGAAATTGTTTCATCTATCTGTACCGGTGTAACCTCGGACAGTGTATCATTAATGGCAGCCTTGACATCGTCATCCTTCATCCTGTCAAAGATCGCCTCAATCTCGGCCTCCTCAGCCTTCTCGCGCTTACGTTCCTCTTTTTTATCAAAAGCAGCCAAAAGCGCATCCATCTCGGCCTCGGACATCATATCGTCATCATGGGGCTCCTCGGGCTTTGACAGCAGCACCTTATCTATTATTGAATTATCATCATGGGCTACAAGATCCGCGGAACTCGTGATATTCTCAAGGCTCTTTTCGAGTTCTTCGGTATCTGCGGATTCGGTCTTTATAAATTCTATATTAAGATCGTCAAGACCCGGAACCTCTTCTTCAGGTACGGCTGTATCTGAAGCTTCGGCTTCGGCGATAACAACCCTGGCAGTCTCCTCATCCGGTATCTCGATATCCGGAATCTCAAGATCTGAAACCTCCGGCTGCGGCATCTCAGGTTCGGACTCATCCGTTGCAGGTACTTCTGTTTCCGCAATCTCGGGGATTTCCTCCACGGGCATTTCCGATACCTCTGCTTCCGGCAGTTCGATGTCCAGCACTTCCGGTTCCGGTACTTCCGTTTCCGGTACTTCTGTTTCCGGTGCTTCAGCCATGGGTTCCTCGATCGCAGGGATTTCCTCCACAGGCATTTCAGGTATCTCTGCTTCCGGCAGCTCGATGTCCGGTACTTCCGTTTCCGGTACTTCTGTTTCCGGTGCTTCAGCCACGGGCTCCTCGATCGCGGGGATTTCCTCCACGGGCATTTCCGGTACCTCTGCTTCCGGCAGCTCGATGTCCGGTACTTCCGTTTCCGGTACTTCCGTTTCCGGTACTTCCGTTTCCGGTACTTCCATATCGGGAATATCAAGATCCGGCAGATCAATATCCGGCAGATCGATATCATCGAGTTTTATCTGATCATCCTCTTTAAGGACATCATCTATGTCACTCATGGGTTTCTCCTGTAAGTATGAACATTATCTTCCAAATTAGTAGTTTATCATAATTTGTGCACATTAACAATCTTAGCAGACAAAAATAAGGAGAACCTCAAATGAAGTCCTCCTTATCAATGCATTCATAAAAAGCCATGATCATGCGAGAAGCTTATCGATCTCCTGTACAAGAAGTCCGATCTCAGGTTTGCTCAACTGAGCATCGGCACCGAGCGCCTCACCCTTACGCCTCATCTCCTCATTTACGAGAGATGAGAAGATAACTACGGGTATATGCTTAAGCCTGTCATCCGATTTGATGAGCTTGGTAAGGCGATGTCCGTCCATCTGAGGCATTTCGATATCGGTGATCACACAGGCAACCTTCTCATCAAGCGTACCTTCGTTCAGGCATTCGTTGATGTAATTCCAAGCCGCAAGGCCATCCTCCGTACGCTTCTGGTTTACGTATCCGGCCTTATTTAACGCATCGCTTATAAGCTTGTTAAGAAGGTGCGAATCCTCAGCGATAACTATAGGCGTTTCGCTCCTTTCCCTGGCTCCCAGTGCGTCGATCTCGGCAACCTTAAGTCCTGTCTCGGGTGAGATGTCGGTAACTATCTTCTCGAAATCAAGGATGATCACAAGCCTTCCATCCATCTTAATAACGCCCGTTGAAATACCGTCCTGCTCGTTATTGATCGTGGCATCGGGCTTGATTATCTGCTTCCATGAAAACCTGTTTATACCAACAACCTTGTCAACATGAAATGCCACATCCAGTTTATTGAAATTGGTGATGATGAAAAGTCCCTCCGGCTTGGATTCACCAAGCTGCAGCGCATTCCTTAGATCGATGGCCGTGATCATAGTTTCACGCGGCATAAATATCCCTTCGATGCTCGGATGCGAATTGGGTACCGGCGTAACCGCCTGATAAGGTATTATCTCGTTTATCTTGGCAACATTTATACCGTACGAATTGTCGCCGAGCTTAAATTCAAGTATTTCCAGCTCATTTGTACCGTTTTCCAGCAATATCTTAGTATCCATAACATCACCTCATCAATGTATTGACACTTGGGAATACCGTTATACGGCAGACCGCAGATGCCTTAACTTAGTATAACATATCTTATCACAAAAATACACAAAAATGCAAAAAATCCTGTAAATATTCTGTATATTTTGTCAATTTATCCTCATATCATGTCAGTGTACCTGACATTTTCGTATTCATGGGACAATTCGACAAAATGATCATCCATGATATCCGGATGATTAAGTTCAATGTCCGAAAGCCGTTCCGCAGGCGTGTGGCTTATGGTTAATGGATAACCGCTGCGCTTAAGACGCATCACTTCTTTTTTGTACCTGCGCCTTACCTTTTCACGGTAAGTTGCGGGAAACAGACGACTCCCGTGCCGCTTCAGTGCTGTTTTGCCGACTATCCACTCACGCTTTTCCGTATGGTCGCCACAGTCAACGCCCGCCGCATCATAACCGTATCTGTAAAAATATGTTATAAAAAACCTTACGATAAGTTTAAGCACGAGATATACGATAAGGACCGCCACGAAAACAGAGATCACCTTTTCAAGGGCCATAAATGCGATCAGTACCCACTCGGGAACTGTACCGTATTCAAGCGGCAGTCCCGGTTGTCGCTGTGCCACTTCCTCAGCGGCTCCGGCCGTTCCTTTCGGAAGCAGTGAAATAAGAAAAGTCAAAAGCCTTCCAATAAGGCCAAAAACAGCCCTTACAGCCCTTGATAGGGCATCTGTCATCGCTTTTGACTGAAACAGGAACATCCCTGCTGTAAAACAGATGACAAGCAGTATAACAAGCCTTGTATTTCGTCTCAGCATATCATCAACGCTCCCGCTGTCATCAGAGCGCGCATTTTTTGCATAACGTATACCGTTATCAAGATAGATCCTTAAGAAACAGAAGCTTAAGAACAGGATCCCGCTCACATAGGAAAGCCGCTCCAGCCCGACTGCGCCCTTAAGCGATGCATAAGCAAACACACAGGCAAAGCCGAGCGAAAGCACAGGATGCACCGGCAGAAAGCTCCTTACTTCTCCGCCTGTCCAGAACGCAAGATCGGAAGCAGCCAGTACAAACGCGACAACAATGAGCATTATCTTATGGTATATGACAAAGGGAATAAGTATTACCGCCGCCGCACAGGCAAGATGCACAATGAGATAAACCGGCAGCCTGCTTATATACACCCGCTGCAGATATGAAGCAGATACAAGTACTGCCGCAGCGGCATAAAAATATACCGAAGACCTTAAACCCGTTACAAAGTGCAGGTATTCAAAGCCTGTAATAAACAGCAGCATTATCATTAAGTTATTCAGCCATTCCGAGCAAAGCTTATATCTTCTGCTAAGCATTGGTCACCGTCCATTTTATTATGCTCTTATCCCCCGCAGCCGTTAGCTTCGGGGTAACCGTACTGTATTCGGGTATTATCCATGAAACTTTCACACCGGCATTCTTAAGGGAGCCGTATGCATCAGAAAGATCACGCTTCCTGTAATTTGAAATGATCAGATACTCGGTATCGCCATAACGGTTCTTATTTACAAGGTCTAAAAGCATTGGAGCAAACTCCGGCAGATCGTCACCGGCAACAAGCCTTGCAAGCTGTATCTCAATATCCCTAAGATGTCCGGGATCGGCGCCCGCTTCTATCCCGATAACGGTCCCGTTTTCAATGTCCTTTCCGTTTGTCATAAGCGCGACCGGGATATGCTGCTTAATAAACCCGTCCGCCAGTGATGCCGCTATCCTTATCTCTTCCTCAAGGAATACATCTTCATGCCATTTTATATGGCATTCGGCATTAAGGCACAGGGTGACCTTACGCATGAAGGTCGTATCAAACTTGTTGACCCTTAGTTCGCCCGATGCCGCACTGGCTTTCCAGTTTATCCTGTTAACCGGATCGTAGGGCTGGTATTCCCTTATTCCCGTAAATTCAAACGGATCCTCGTCCCGCCGCATCCTGTCGGTTATACTGCCCGTAAGATCTCTTGCGGCAAGGGGGATATCATCGGGTTTTACCCTTCCCGGCAGCACACATACTGCCGCCTCATGATCAAAGGTCTTAAGCATCATGCCCTTAAGGAACAGATCCCTGCACACGACATCCATACCGCATAACCTGTAATATCCCCGCTTTGTGCATTTAAAGGCATAGGTACGGGTGATCTTCCGATACGGCAACAGGGAATAATGATCATTCCTGTAATACAGGTCGGTGACCGAGGAATTATCCTGTTTTAAAAACAGAAAAGTCCTTGTTATCGCAAACTTGACCTGAACGACGGGAAGAGGCAGAAGCTTTTCATTGCATATCGTTTCGATAAGCTCATTATCTTCACCCTCACGCACAATGTGCTTTGAAAAGTCAATGTCTATCTTAAGCCCTGAGTCCCACAGCCTTTTATACAGATACAACTGGGCAAAATACAGGGCTGCGCCGATAAACAGGGCAATAAGCAGTTTCATCTTCTGCTCCAATCCTCTGAAGGTACCTCTACGGAACTTAACACTTCACTTACTATGCTGCGCTTTGTTGCAATGTCGCTTCCCGTATATGCCATGATCCTGTGAGATAATACAAACGGTGCAAGGTATTTGATATCATCGGGCAGTACATGATCGCGTCCCATTATAAATGCGTATGCCCTGGCGGCCCGCATAAGCCATAACGTTCCCCTGGGACTTACTCCCATATGTACTTTCACATTATCCCTTGTCTTCTGTACTATGGTAACAAGATACTCCTTCAGATCATCGTGCATATAAACTTCATGTGCCAGCTCTCTTATCTTTACAATATCTTCAAGATCACATACCGCCGTAACCCCGTCTGCTTTACCCTGCTCCTCTATCGTATTAAGCATAAGAACCTCATCGGCAGGGCTTAAGCTTCCCATCGACAGATGCATTATGAACCTGTCAAGCTGAGCCTCGGGCAGAGGAAAAGTGCCGGCGGTTTCGACCGGATTCTCAGTGGCAAGCACAACAAACGGTTCACTAAGTGTATATGTCCTGCCGTCTATCGTTACCTGACGCTCCTCCATGGATTCAAGCAAAGCCGACTGGGTACGCGGAGTTGCCCGGTTTATCTCATCAGCCAGAAGAATGTTTGTAAATACCGGTCCCCTCACGAATTCAAACTCCGATTTGCTCCTGTTGTAGATATTAAGTCCCGTTATATCGGCGGGGAGAAGGTCCGGTGTAAACTGTATCCTCGAAAAATCACCCTTTATGGATGCAGCTATCAGCTTTGCCATAAGTGTCTTCCCGGTACCGGGTGTATCTTCGATGAGTATATGTCCTCCGGCTATTATGCCTGTCAGCGTAAGCCTTACGACATCCTCCTTGCCTATCAGTATACCGTTTATGTTTTTTTCGATCCTTAAGATAAGATCAAGGCCTTCTTCTCTGTTCATATTGCCTCCCGCATTCAGCATTCTTTACCGTGGTCAAAAAAACAGACCATAGGCCTGTTTTTTCATTTCCGTATATGGGGCGCCGTTACTTTAACAGGAATTGTGATTCTCCCTGCGTGTTTATCACTATGAGTGAGAGCGAACCGATATCCGCAGCCACATCATCATCCACTTCAAACACAAGTACCGTGTCGACCGCCTGCCCGGCCGGAATGGTGTCGCTGAAGGATTTCAGATCATTAAGCAGAAT
The DNA here is from genome assembly GCA_017550535.1 of Lachnospiraceae bacterium. Classification (GTDB taxonomy): domain Bacteria; phylum Bacillota; class Clostridia; order Lachnospirales; family Lachnospiraceae; genus UBA2868. The sequence continues at coordinate 44,729 of JAFZOS010000040.1, read as the reverse complement.
GGTCATCTGCTCGTTTATCCTCTCTGTTTCGTTTATGAGTATCCTGAACTTGACGCTGTTATCTATAACGCTGCACTGCCTGTCGGCCGCGTCGGGATTTAAAAGATCAAAATGTACGACCAGCAGCTTCCTGCCCTCTGATGCCTGCATTGAAAATGACAGCTCATTTTCGTCAGGCTTTGGATATACATCAGCCACTTCATAACCCGAATATGTCATTTCAAAGCCTGTGATGCCTATGGCTTCACATATCGCAGCGCCGTCTCCTCCGGGCGCAAGGACCGGTTCGGATACATCCTTTACCTCACTGACCTCATTTATTGCTTCATCGGCATTATCCGTATCAGGCTGCTCAGGCTCCTGGGGTACGGCATCAGGCACTTCCTCAGATGGTTTATCTATGTCCGCTGCCGGATCATTTGTTTCTTCCTGTGCCGGCGCTGCTTCGGCCGGATCGTAGGTTCCGAGTCCTCCGTTTGTACGGGCGCTGTTCTTTAAAAGGAGGCCTGCAGCATATTCGGCCACAAGCTCCTCATCTTCTGCAGAAAGCCCCGTTTCAACATCCTTGCCGCTGCATCCCGATAAAAGCGCCAAAAGCAATGACACCGTTATCAGATATATGATTTTCCTTTTTCGATCATCAGTCATATTTACCACCTTACCGTTTTTCATGCCGAGCCATCAAGCTCGAAGAAAAACTCCACCCCGTTTTCATGATTTATAACACCATATTCGTGATTCAACGAATCCATTACGGCTTTTACGATAGAAAGTCCTATCCCGCTGCCTCCGTATTCCCTGGTCCGTGCCTTGTCGACCTTATAAAACTTGGTCCATAAATGCGGCAGCGCCTCCTCGGGAATGGGATCACCCGTGTTGAAAACACTTACCCTTACACAGTCCCCGTTCCTTAACACGGATATTTCGATACGCTTATCATCCTTGCAGTAATGTATGGCATTTGAAAGATAGTTATTCAAAACCTGCTCAACCTTGAACTCATCGGACCACACATAAACGGGCCCTTCGCCCTTTACAACTGCACTTATGCCGGCCTGCCTAATAAGTATCCCGTTTGTTTCAAGGCAGCCGTTTATCATATTCAGTATATCGAATCGCTCCATCGATATATTATCATTTCCGAATTCCAGCTGACTTAATTCAAGCATGCTCTTTACGAGCCTGTTCATCTTGCCGGCCTCGTCCATTATAACGTCGCAGTAAAAATCCCTGCTGCTCTCGTCGGAATTGACACAGTCCTTAAGGCCTTCGGCATAGCCCTGTATAAGCGCAATGGGCGTTTTGAGCTCATGTGAGGCATTTGAGATAAATTCACGGCGCATCTTATCAAGTTCGGCCTTGCGGTTAAGCTCGACTGTTAAGTTGTTGTTTGCCGTCTTAAGCTCACTTATCGTACCCTCGAGCGTTTCCGACAAGCGGTTCATATGATCACCGAGAAGAGCGATCTCGTTACTGCCTCCGCTTTTGTACTTAACGTCAAAATCAAGCTCGCTCATCTTCTTCGATATATCAACGAGCTCAAGTATCGGATCGGTTACCTTGCGCGACAGCAGCAGATTGACAAGAAGTCCTATTATGAGGACCGCGGCGCCCACATAGGCAAGCAGCCTGTTTGCGATATGGACACTCGTCTGTATGCTTTCGACCGGGCTCCTCATAAGCACCGGCTTTCCGCCCGACAAATATCCCCACAGCTCAATATAATCCGTATGCATCCTCGGATCCGTATTCTTCTGGACCGTATAACTGTCACCCGAATACAGCACTTCGCCTGAGGACCGCCCCGAAAAAATGTATCCAAGCAACCTGTCGGCAAGCATACCCGGATCGCTCACGGTTGTCCTTATAGTATTTGTATCGGCATCGAGTACAAGTATCTCAAGGTTATACCGGGCAGCTACCTGGTCGAGCCCAACCTTGAATTCCTCGGTGTCAAGCCCGCCTTTTAATGAATAGTCATCTATCAGCCTGTAAGCCTCATTTAACACCTTCTCCTTATGCCTTGTGTAAAAGGGCCCCAGCAGCAGATTGTTCGCTAATATGCACAACAGGATCACGCTTATCAGGGATGCGCTGAATATAAGCATGAACTGGCGGCGTATCGAATGCTTCATATATTACCCCTTGGCAGATCACTTATTCCTCACCCACGGGCACTTCTACCTCGCCGCCCGGATCATCATTATCGCCCGGCTCAGGTGTGGGCTCAGGTGTCGGTTCGGGTGTAGGCTCAGGTGCCGGTGTCGGTTCGGGTGCCGGTGTAGGCTCAACCGACGGATCAGGTTCGGCCTTCTGCTTAGTAACCCACTTATAGAAGAATGCATGATTGCCTATCATCGTATACTCGGCTATACCATAGTAATCGGCATAATATTTTGTCATGAAGAACAGGTAATCACCTACCCTGGCTCCTCCGATAACCTCCTGTGCCGCTTTAACACAGGTCGAATTGGCTCCGGCCGCCATTATAAGTTCAACCTTTCCCGAACGGTATGACGCAAACTGCATGTTCTGGGTTATAACGCCGGTAATGGTATTGGGAAATGCCGAGCTCTTGACCCGGTTCATGATAACAGAGCCCACCGCAAGCTTACCTGTGTATGATTCTCCTCCCGCTTCAGCCTGGATAGTGGCTGCAAGCCACTCAAGTTCAGTCCCGCTTGCGGAATAGGAACCGCCCGTATCTTCCCTTGTAAGGGACAGCCGCTTGGCGATCTGCTTTGCGAGTTCAGCCTGAGCAGATGCCGTCTGAGATTCAAGCGCCTTCATCTTCCGGTCAAGTTCCTTAAGCTGGTTATCGTAATCGGCAAGCTTATCCTTCTCGGCCATGATACTGCTGTTGGTCGAAGACAGCTTACCCTTAACCTCATCCGTTATGCTTTCAAGTTCCGAATATTTATCGTCAAGGTCGTCCTGGTATGCATTGATCTCGGCTTCCTTTGCCTGAACCTCGGCAAGCTTTACCTGTATTTGTCCTGCCATTTCCTGACACTCGGCTATCTTCTGGCGGTCATAACCGACCATGCTCTCAAGATATACATACCTGTTAAGGAGATCCTTAAAGGAGCCCGCCTCCAATACAAGCTGAAGCATGCCCTTGGAGCCGCCCCTTTCGTAAACGCTCTTCATCCTCTTCTTAAGAAGGGTTTCGCGTTCTTCCTTTTCCTTGGTGATAGTATCAAGCTCACCGTTAAGAGTCACTATCTGAGCGGATACGTCCGACATGGCTTCCTCGGCCTGCTCTATTTCGCCGCTTAAGTCATCAAGCTTTTTTGAATAGCCGGCTATCTCGCTCTTTAACTCGTCGCTCTCTTCCTTAAGTTCGCTTACGTTGCTTTCCGTCTCCCTGCGCTGTTCCTCAAGAAGTGCTATCGTGTCCTTTGTTTCCTTTGTCTGCTTTTCCAGGTTGGATATGGTATCACGTGTCTTATCTTCCTGCTGCTTAAGGCCCGATATGCTGTTGTCGTTCTCATCGGCCAGACATATCCTGTACGGTGATGCCGTTATGCAGACTGCCGCCGCAACAAATACGGCCAGCAGCCTTAACTTAAACTTTCTCATGATTCTCCCCTTAATTCACTTATAAAAACACAAATCCCCTCATTACATTATAAAGCAACATGTACCAAATGCAAGAACACCGTTCATTCAAAGCGAAAGCCCGCTTTGAATGCATCGGATGAAAAGGCTTTTTCAAAGTCCATTAAGTCATACAGTTCGACCTTTGGAAAGCTTACCCTGCCCTCTGAAAGGAGCTTAAGCGCCGGTTCAAAGGGACCGCAGCGGCTCCCGATTATCGTTATCTCATTAACCGGGATCATGCTCAAGTTAAGACCTGTTGTCCCGGCATAAGTGCTTTTAAGTATTATGGTCCCCATTTTCCTTACAATGTTAAGGGCAAGGTGAATGCCGGATTCGTTGCCCGAAGCTTCGACCACGTATTCAAAGCATTCATCGGCTTTAAGATCCCTGTAACCGCCGCCGTTTAAGTAATCATCATACAATGCAGTATCCGCAAACGGCTCAAACAGCTTAAGCTTATCGGGGTGCTTGCCTATAACGGTAAGCGAAACGCCTGACAGCGATAAAACCTGCGCGATCATATACGCAAGCCTGCCGTCACCGATAACAGCCGCATTAAGCGAAGGATCGATATGGACCTGCTTTGTTATCTCGATCGCTGCCGCGAGAGGCTCCGTAAACACAGCCTGTTCTGGCGGCAATCCATCAGGGATCACGTGTATAAGGTGGTCCGCAAGAGTCATATACTCGGCAAAGCAGCCATCCACCGACATTCCGATGACCTTCCGTAAAAGGCAGTGTTTTTCCCTTCCGCTCCTGCAGTAAATGCAAGTTCCGCAGCCTTCGTTAAGCTCACCGACGACAGTTTTTCCCACAAGGGAAGGATCATGGCTCTTTACCACCCAGCCGACAAATTCATGCCCCATTATCCCGCGGAAATCAGGACGGTAACCCTTAAGTATCTCCCGGTCCGTATTGCAGATATCGGCTATCATTATCTTTATAAGGCTGTGTCCCTCATCATACTCGGGGATCGGCATATCCTCGCGGTATACAGCCTGTTTTCCGTCATAATAAAGTGCTTTCATTGTACCTTTAATTTATCCTATTCCTAAAATGGACCACTAACCCCGTCCCCATGGTCCATTACGCCTCGAATTTGTAGCCCATACCCCAGATGGTCTTTATGTAATCGCCCTTTTCGCCTATCTTGCTGCGAAGTTTCTTTACATGTGTGTCGATCGTGCGGGCGTCTCCGAAATAATCATAATTCCAAACGTTGTTTAAAATCTTTTCACGGGAAAGTGCGACTGACTGATTCTCCATAAAATAAGCAAGGAGCTCGAATTCCTTGAAGCTTAATTCCACGGATTTACCGTCTATCTCAACCGTGTGTGACTTCTTATCAAGCACTATGCCGCCGGCCTCGAGCTTTTCCTCCGCGTCAAGTACATTGCTCCGGCGAAGCAGTGCATTTACCCTTGCCACGAGGATCTTGGGGCTGAAGGGCTTGCTTATATATTCATCCACTCCGAGATCAAAGCCCTGAAGTTCATCCCTTTCATCGCCCTTTGCAGTGAGCATGATGATGGGAACCTTTGACTGTGACCTTACTTCCCGGCACACTTCAAAACCGTCGGGGCCCGGCATCATAACATCCAGTATAAGCAAAGAAAGGTCATTGTTTTCATAAAACCTGTCAAGTGCCTCGTTACCGTCGGCGGCTTCTATAACACTGTATCCTTCACGTACAAGAAAGTCGCTGACGAGCTTTCGCATCCTTGCTTCATCGTCGACGACCAGTATTTTTATTTTGTCCATTTTACCACCTCTAGGGGAAAGCTTATTCTATTCCTAATTCATCTTCCTTCTCGCGTACCTTTTGTTCGCGTTCGGTCAATTCCTGTTCCCATTCTGCATAGCGGTTGGTGATCGCTTTTTCGTAGTTTATCATGTTCGGCGTGTCCGATTTAAGGATTATAAGAAACATGACGATGATCATGATGATCAGTACAAGGTTTACCATGAGCGATGTCTTATACTCCTGTTTGAAGGTTTTGACGCGTCTGCGGCGCCTTGCCTGCTCCTGCCGCATGGCATCCTTTTTATCGTTTAACTGATTCTGCAGATCGACATAAGACACTATCACGGGGATATCGCGTATCCTGTCATCCTCGATCTCCTGTTTTTTATACAGGTATGCCTGAAGCCTGCGAAGGTATTCAAGTCCGATCGGGGTGAAGAATGTATTGCTTTCTATCATCTTGTTGTAGACGGACAGAACCGCCTCGGGATTTTCATCATTCATCCTGGAGGAAATATAATTGATCCTGTTTATCTCCTCCTGTGCGATGCTTCCGTTTTCCCTGTCTATAAACTCGTATCCGTCGACATTCCTGCCCGATCCTGCTTCCATGATAGTTCCTTTCAAGATAATTATAGGGGGAAGCGGATATCCGCTTCCCCCATATTATAGCTTAATGCCTGATAATTATGCAACCATCGGCGCCTGCCTTACAGCTGGAACAGGCCTACGCTTTCCTCGATAACGTTTGCCGCATTCTTGAGTCCTTCGGTCTCGCTTTCGATATCGCCGATCATGTTGCCGAACTCGGTAGCGGATGCCGATGTTTCCTCGGTACCTGCCGCATTCTCCTCGGCGATGGCTGTAAGGTTCTGTACGATGTCGACAACGTTAACCCTTGCCTCGTCGAGCTTGCTCGTCTTATCTGCGATATACTGAACGCCTTCCATGGACCTGTCGATACCGTCCTTAACAACCTGGAATGCTTCGTCCGTCTTCTGAACGTTCTCATTCTGCCTGGTCATTATCTCACGTACATGATCCATAGTTTCAACCGACTTTGTAGAATCGGCGATAAGGCTTGTAATGATCTCCTCGATCTTGCGAGCCGATTCGTTGGACTGCTCAGCCAGCTTACTGATCTGAGCCGCAACTACTGCGAAACCACGGCCCTGCTCACCTGCACGCGCTGCCTCGATGCTGGCGTTAAGTGATAACAGGTTCGTTTCGTCTGCGATCTCGGTGATAAGGTTTGTAGCGTCCCTGATCTTGAGTGCCGACTCGTGTGTTGTATTGGTCTGCTGTGAAATAACTTCGATAGCATCAACCGTCTGCTGGTTAACCGAAGCGAGCTCGGCAAGTATCGCGCTTGCCTGTTCGGATGACTTCTGCATCTCAACCGCATTCTTCTGCAGTTCCTCAACCTGAGCGCTGGTCTCCTCAACCATGTTGCCCATGAGGATAACGTTCTCGGTTGCCTTCTGTGTTTCATCAGCCTGTGAAGTTGCTCCGTCAGCGATCTCGTGTACCGCCCTTTCAACCTGACCCACTGCCTGGTTAGCATTCTGCGATGTGGAGTAGAGCTTGTTGGAAGATGTATACAGGTTTCCGCTTTCTGCCTTAAGCTTTCCGATGATCTGAGACAGCTGTGTACGAAGCTCCTCAACATACCTGCACAGGTCTCCGACTTCATCACTCCTTGCGGATGCCTTCTCGTCAACGCTTACAGCCAGATTGCCCTTGCTTACTTCGCCGACTACATCTATACCCTTGCGGATAGCACCGACGATACCGTTCGAGATAATGAATGCGATCACCGCACAGATTATCGTGATGATAGCGGATACTATGATAACCACCCAGATAACGCCCATTACCTCGGACTGAACCTTGGCACGGCTCTTACCCGCGAATACCATACCGCAGATGGAACCGTCACTGGGCTGTGTCAGGGGCAGATAATAAGCAAAATACGGTGTTCCAGCAACGTTTGCCGAATTGGATGTCATCGTTTCACCCTTAACGAGCACCTTCTCGATGATCGGTGCCGACGCCTGGGTTCCGACTGCCCTCTTTCCGTCCGAAACAACGCTTGTTGCATACCTGGTGTCGCCAAAGAATACTGTTGTATCAATACCCGAGATCGTCTTGATATTGTCGAATGGAACTTCATCGGTAGTGATATTGAAGGTACCTTTGAACATCTTGTCGCCTTCAAGTGAATAATCACCGGGAGCCGATGTGGCTATACGATCCCTCGTTGCGATAGCCGTTGCCTTAAGTGCATCGTATACTTCCTCGGCCATCTTTTCCTCGACCATCTTGTAGGATACGAGACACGTTATGATAGCAAGTATGGCTACCGGAATGACCGACAGCATAATAAACTTACCCTTTAATTTCATATTGTATTCCCCGCTTTCTATAAAAGATATTATTATGTTAACACTTTTCACCTGCAAGCACAAGGAAATTTGCGTAATTTCACGCATTTTTCGGTATATTTTGCAAGTATTTGTACTTTTCAGGTAAATTGTGCAAAAATATCACTCATGCGTGTAAAGTGACATCGCGTTTTTGGTCGTCAGCTGAAATATTCAATGGTATCCGAAAGATCCATTGCAAGGTTCTTAAGCTGTTCCGCAGACTCGTTTATTACCGAGAATGTCGTTCCGAGTTCATTCATCGATTCACTGGTCTGCTGAGTGGAAGCCGCATTCTCTTCCGAGATCGCTGAAAGGTTTTCAACTATTTCGACGAGAGCTTCCTTTGCATTTTCAAGGTTCTTGACCATACTGCTTATCGACCTTGAATTATTTGAAACAACCGCCACATTCTCATACATCTCATCCATATCGCGCTGGGTAGACATGATCTGCTCACCCTGCGAGCGGAAACTTTCATTGAGAGCATCCATTGTCTTAACGGAAGCCTGTGCGTCCTCGAGAAGTTTGTCAACTATGGTCCTTATCTCATCGGCGCTGTTCTTTGACTGATCTGCAAGAAGCCTTATCTCATCCGCAACAACCGCAAATCCCCTTCCTGCTTCGCCGGCACGTGCCGCTTCTATCGAAGCATTGAGCGAAAGCAGATTTGTCTGTGAAGCAATATTGTTGATCGCATCCGAGAACTTGGCGATCTCATTTGCGCTCTCATTTGTTGCATTGATAGTCTCGCCTATTTCGGATACCGCATTTGAAACGGTCCTGTTCTGCTCAACTATCTCCTGAAGAGCCCTTGCCGCCTTATCGCAGCTGTTCTTCATATTTTCGGATGCTTCATCGAGTGCGACTATGTTGGCGGATATGTTATCTATATCGTTGCCCATGGAATCCGTACGCTCGGCTGCGGTCTGGACTGATTCTGCCTGGCTTGCAGCGCCCCTTGACACTTCGGTCACCGCTCCGGTTACATCAGTCGAAGTACGTGAAGCCTGATCCGCAGAACCTGCCAGATCGGTACCTGCAACATTTAAGTTCCTTGACATATCCTTGGTTTTGATTATTACATCACTCAGTTTCTTCTTAAGCTCGTTTAAGCTCCGGCCTATCTGATCGATCTCACGCACGTTACTCTTAACCGAAACCTTTGATGAAATATCACCGGCTGCAGTTTTGTTGATCTCATCGACCGCTTTAACAAGCGATTTTGACAATGTTGATGCAAGCAGAGTTACCAAAACGACTATTACGGCAATGGCAACTACACCTAAGATGATCATCATCCTTATATTGTTTTTTGAAGCCGCATACAATTCGTCCTTATCAGCCGTAATGACAAGCGCCCAGTCATAACCGGGGATGGTCTCGTAATTGACCATGAGCATCTTTCCTGTTGTGGGATCCTTGAATTCGAACTGACCCTTGTCGCCGCTGCCCTTTCCGATCCTGTCGATAACATCAAGAAGAACGGGACGTGTCGTTTCCTGTGCTATAACTGCCTCCTGCTCCTCCTCGGATGCCTCGGTATCGGTGAAAGTTATGCCTGTCTGGGTGTTGAGCATATAAAAATTACTGCTCGAGGTTCCCTGGAGCTCAAAGCTTTTAAGCAGCTCCTCAAGGTCGCTGTGGAAAACGCCTGCACCAACGTAACCTATCATCTCACCGTCCTTTAAAACAGGCGCATACATCGAAAGACACAGCTGGCCTGTTCCGGGAGAAACTATGATACCGGCATTATATACGCCGTTTAAGTCCTTTTTCATCGCGTTCATAAGTTCCTCGCGCCTTGCGGGATCCTCCCTCAATACCTTTCCTATAACGGGCGGAACCGAATACGCAAGGATACGGGTTTCCAGATTACCTATATAAATACCTTCCCAGTTATCAAGAGTATTGTAGAAATCCATGGTATACTGCTGAGCAGCGGGATAACTCGGATAATTGTCGGTATAATAAGCCACCGTATTGTATGATTCATCGGTAAACGCCGGAAGTTCCTTACCTGCTTCCATATCGGCCGCATTTTCAAGGATAATGTCCGTGATCACCTGATTCCTTGAATACAGCTGCAGTTTCTGTTCGGAGTTTTTAACGAATTCCAGAACAGAATTGACCTGGGCATCCAGATATGTAGACATGTTGTCATTGACCTTGTTCCTGATCAATGAGTTGGAATTGATCGATGCCAGCACGCACAATACCCCTAAGGCCAACGCCGTTGTTACCGATACAATGGCGATTATGAGTGTCTTCATCTTGAATTTTTTCACTGTATCACCCCCTGAAGCGAAATTGTATAAAAAATATATAATATATTATACTATTGTCACTTAATTGAGTCAACGTAATTGATTTATTTATCCCAACGCGACATCAAGTGCCATCATAAGGGTGAATCCGAGTGCAAACATCACAACACCGATATTTGAATGCTCACCGGCCGATGCTTCGGGTATGAGTTCCTCGACCACGACATACATCATCGCTCCGGCGGCAAAACTCAAAAAATACGGCATGGCAGGGATAACAAAACCCGCCGCATATATCGTAAGCAACGCTCCTATCGGCTCGACGATACCGGAAAGCGCGCCGTCCAAAAACGCCCGAAACTTGCTCTTTCCTGCGGCGCAAAGCGGCATTGAGATTATCGCGCCCTCGGGAAAATTCTGTATCGCGATACCAAGGGCCAGCGCCAATACGCCGCCTGTCGTGATACTCGTATTACCCGATATAAACCCGGCATAGACAACACCCGCAGCCATTCCTTCGGGAATGTTATGAAGCGTAACGGCAAGAACAAGCATCGTCGATTTTTTAAACCTTGCGTTCGGTCCCTCGGCTTTCTCGGCATTCACATGTAAATGAGGTATCACCGAGTCAAGTATCAAAAGGAACAGGATCCCTATCCAGAAACCTATGAACGAAGGAAGGAAGCTAAGCCTTCCGAGACCTGCCGACTGTTCCATAGCAGGCATTATAAGGCTCCATATGGAAGCCGCCACCATCACTCCCGCAGCAAAACCCGCAAGTGCTCTCTGCACTCCCACATCCAGTTCCTTTTTAAGGAAGAATGCACAGGCCGCGCCCAATGTTGTTCCCACGAACGGGATCATGATCATCCACATATCTTAAACATCTCCTTTAACAATGCTTTACTGATCCAGCCAGTTAATATCCGTGACTTTTCCTTTTGTGAACTGCCCCGAGCTGCTGTTGTATATAAGCTCCGTTATCAGGTACTTGTGCCCGTCGTCAAAATTATCGGTCAGGGTGTAGAACACTCCCGGCTCATCCTGATAAAAGCCTTCCGTCTTCATGGAGATCTCAAGCTCATAGGGCATTCCGTCCTTAACACTGTAAACAAAATTCAGCCAGCCGCTGCCGTAACCGCCGCATTCACCGGTAAAGAACCCTTTCTTCTCATCCTTATATTCGATGTAATAACCCCTGTCGCTGCCGTATAAGGACATGCCCTGAAAATCGTCACGCATCTTTATAGCATATCCCTCTTTATCAATAAACCATAATGATTCGGGCATGTATCCGCCCATATCGTCATCCTGCCCCATTATGACAAAGGCTTCCTTTATCCCGTCACCGTCGTAATCGTTGTATTCATAAACGCATACCTTACCGCCCAGTTCATTTGCAAGTACGTCAGGATCGAACTCACCGGGGTCAAAGTCAAGCTTTTTGCCTCCCAATCCTCCTGCTGCCCCGGCATCGCCTCCGGCTCCCGCACTTTCACCGGTTACAGTTATCTTTCCGTCCATATCAACGCTTAAGAGCTCGGTATTTCGCGGAACCGTCTCATCGCCGCCGGTATCAAGGTACACCTTTATGCCCGACAGATCAGTGGGAACGTATTTCCCGTTAAATCCGGAGTCATTGGCCCATTCGGGAAATGCCACCTTGGTATCGGCTCGTTCCACCATATAATTCTTAAGCGTGAACGAAGTCCACACCGCATCCGTTTCCGCGTAATGGAACGTAAGCAATACCGTCTGTTTGTCCTTATGCATGAGCATACCCTTGTAGCCGGTCCACTCCGCCTCGTCCGCCGGATAGATCTCGTCGGAATTAAAATATCGGTCATCATAGTAAACGTGAAGTCCCGAGACAAGCTCATTTCCCTCGCTGTCCATATCGTCATTGGCACACCATTCAATATTATCGGTTATACCGTCGTCATCAACATCAAAAAATGTAGTGCTGTAATTGCCCGGGATCTGCATTACCCACTCATCCGGAGCGCTTTCCAAAAATTCCTTCTTAAATACATTTCCTTCCTTATCATCGGAAAACAGGACGCATGCGCCGGTATGTCCGAGCAGTGCATTTATATTCTCAAACCAGAATGATACGCCCTGCGGATCGAGTACCCATGAATAACGTCCCTCACTTATACAGTCCTCCATTCCTCCCCTTGCATCGATCGTAGAAATATCAAGATCGGGATCATACAGCTTCATGTTTTTCCTCACGACATCATTTACACTTCCCGCAAGCAGATCATAAAACGCATCCATGTCGTCAACTATATCCGTAAGTTCAAGCTCCTTTCCGTTTTCCGTCAGATATGAATGACCGCTGAACTTAACGATATCGTAATCAAAATCCTTAACGCGATCTTCACATGCAATGCTGAATACCTTATCGTCAGCCCTTCTTAAATATATGTTCCACTCGGCATTTACATTATTCGATCTTTTCTCTTCATCGGCGATCTGTTCATTCACCTTTTCAAGCTCTGATCTAAGCCCGGCGCAGGAATCACCCTCACAGATTAAGTGGATCTGATCATAATGAAGGCCTCCGTCCCTATCATAAACCTCGCTGATGAAAGTCTCGGGAATCACTATGTTCTTTGATCCTTCCGGCTCTTCATTTTTATCATCACTTATATCAGCGTCATCACCGCTGCCCAAATCCTGCTCCGCCTTTGAATTAAGATTGCTTAACTTATCAGAAAGAGAGGATCCTTCTTCCTTCTTTTTCCCGCATCCGCACAGGATAAGGATTCCCAGGATAACACATGCGGCCCTTAACAAAACTGTCTTTTTCATCACCCAAACCTCCATTATTTCATCATCAGATATATTATATCAGAACAATATCAGTTGCAACCTGCTCGCGGAAACGGACATCATGCTCAACGATAAGCATCGTCGGTTCAAAATCACGGATCAGCTTTTCAATCTGGATACGCGAGAATACATCGATATAATTAAGCGGCTCATCCCAGATGTATAAATGCGCGGGTGTGATAAGGCTCGCCGCTATCAGGACCTTCTTTTTCTGTCCTTCGGAGAAATCCTCCATGTTCTTAAAAAACTGCTCACGCCCTACATCCATCTGCCTGAGGACCGCCAGGAACAGGCTTTCATTTAGTTTACATAACTTGCAATAATCTTTTAGTGTTCCTTTAAGGAATGAGGTGTCCTGACTGACATAAGATATTATAAGACCCGAGGCCACATCAAGCGTTCCGGATATGTCGGGTGCCGATACACGGAAGGATACGGGCTCCTGCCCCGCCTTTTTAAGGATCGCAGATATGATGCTTGATTTACCGCATCCGTTCGCACCCGAAAGCACCACCCTGTCACCCCGCCTGACCTGAAAACCAATTCCTTCAAACAACGGCGCCGCTCCCTTATAACAAAGCGACAGATCATGCGCCCTTATAAGGACTTCCCTGTGAAAACGCAGCGGATTTAACTTAAGATCGCTTATCTCCTCGATATCCTTAAGCAGTCCCTCCTTCTCCCCTATCTCCCGGTCTAAACGTTTCTCATAAGCCTTTACGCGCGCCTGCATCTTTTTGGTCTTTGCCCCTATATAGGACCTGGTCGAGATGCTCCTGTCATTTTCCTTTACCGGATCGAATCCGATCTTGGAGTTCTCACTCTTTTTTGCCCATCGGCCGCTCCTGTCGGCTGCAGCTTTCAGTTTGCCGATCTCCTTAAGATGCTTCTCGTTCTCAGCCTGTGCAAATGCATCGCTTTTCTCCTTGTTTGCCTGCCACGAAGAAAAATCACCTGCCTGTACTTCGATACTGCTCCTGTTAAGTACAAGCACATGATCGCATACGGCATCAAGCAGGTCCCTGTCATGGGAAACAAGGATAAATCCCTTCTTTGATGCAAGATACTCCTTGACGATCCTCCTTGCTGCCTCATCAAGATGATTGGTCGGCTCATCGATGAGCAGGAATTCATTATCCGCAGCAAAAAGGACCGCAAGCATTACCCTTGTCCGCTCACCGAAGCTTAATGTTCCAAACGGCCTGTAAAGACACTGCGCATCCATTTTGATCTGGTTTATCTGCGTAAGCACCTGCCACATTTCAACCTGCGGCTTCCAGTCCGCAATAAGATCCTCGGCCGTTTTTTTAAGATCGCCTTCATTTAGATTGTAGGGAAAATAATCAAAACGTGTAACTGAAGAAATGCTCCCCTCGTATTCATACCTGCCCATCAAAAGGTTAAGGAGGGTTGTCTTGCCCTTTCCGTTCCTTCCGATAAGGCCAAGCTTCCAATCCGTATCGATATTGAAAGTCACATTCGAAAGGACCGCGTCCGCGCTCCCTTCGTATGCGAATGTAAGATTGTTGACTTTAATCTGTGACATATATTTCTCAAAGCCCTATCATCCCCACCGGGCAGTAATAAGCATCCCGGTTGAGGGGGAAGAGCTTATCTGACGTATCAATGATCAAGCCGGTTTCTATCGGCATTTTGTATTGAGCAAGTATGCTGAAATTCTTGTCAGCCTTATCCTTTCCTATTCCCTTTTTTATTTCGATAGGATACAGTTTCTGATCTTGAACATATATCAGATCAACCTCTTTCTGATCCCTGTCCCTGTAATAATACAGGCAATATTCTGCTCTTTTTCCTGCATTACGGATGCTTTTTACGATCTCGCTGACAACGTAGGTTTCAAATAAAGCCCCTGCCATCGCAGACGCCTCAAGAATTCCGGCATCCGACCATCCGCACAGGAAAGTGCACAGACCGGTGTCCATAAAATACATCTTTGGAGTCTTTATTATCCTTTTTGCCAGATTATTCGCATATGGCTGAAGGATCATGATTATTCCGGACGATTCAAGAATTGATATCCAATTCTTTGCTGTTCTGGCGTCAATTCCCACGGCATTTCCGATCTCGGTATGATCAAGTTGCTGCGAAGTGCGTAACGCCATGATCCTCATAAATCTTCTGAAATCATCGAGTCTGCCGACATTGATCATGCGGCTGACATCTTTTTCCAGATAGGTCGAGATATAGCTCTCAAAAAATGTGTCACGGTCGGGTCTGGATACCCAGTACTCCGGCATACCTCCCAAAAAGATCTCATCAAAAACCTCATATCGGCTTTTAGGTCGTAACCTGTCCTGCCTGCTTTTCAGAATCTCTATATCAGGTATGAAAGCTTGTCCCTCTTCTTTATTCTTTTCAATTTCTGAAAAGGAATTCACCTCTATGATTGCTGTTCTGCCGGCAAGAGATTCGGATGCTTTTTCCTTTATTTCATGTGTGTTGGAACCTGTGAGAATATACATGGCTCGGACAGACTCACTATTTTTTACGCTATTGATTTTTTCCTCATCTACGCGGATCTTTATCGCATCCATCAATTCAGGAACTTTTTGTATCTCATCAATGATCAGCGGGATTCCGTGCGCATCAAGGAATAACTTCGGATCATCCGTCGCGAGCATTCTTTCCCTGCTGTCATCCAATGTGACATATTCATAATCAGGAAAAAGATTTCTTATCATCGTGGATTTCCCGGTCTGTCTGGCACCGTACAAAGTGATGCAGGCAAACTCTCCCGCCACTTCTTCGATCTTTTTTTCCAATTGCCTGTGATAGTACATTGTAAGCCCTCCACAAAAGATCTGCCTTACATATGATCATAAAACATCATATAACAGTTTTTCGGCAAAATCAACATTTGATTGTTGTTTTTGCCGAAATTTCAACTGCTCCATTATTTTCCGAGATAACGTCTGTTCCGTCCAAAGTGGACCTGGCGGGAGTCCCTCCGGCAGCTGCCGCTGCCTTTCAGGCCGGGCTTCGACCCGGACGCGCCACCGGCGCCTCCTCTCCTCGCTTTGCTCGGAGGTCTCGCCGTTCGACTCCCTATGTCTACGTTTTTTATGTTTATATGGGAAAGAGGCTGTGCCATGCACAGCCTCTTTCCCATATGGACCTGGCGGGAGTCGAACCCGCGTCCGAAAGCCCTTTCATCAAAACTTCTCCCATCACAGTCATTGTTTGTTTATTCCCCGGACGGTATGCCCAATGACAGGCTTATCGCTCAGGTAGCTTCATGGTTGCTTCTTATACCTCAAAGCTTTGGCATAGGAGTTCCCCGCAAGGTCGATGCCCTGATCCCGGGCAGCGGGAACCCGGGGAGGACAGGCAGAACTAGGCTGCCAGAGCTAATTTGTTATTAGCGTTTATATTTAGTTCCCAGGTTTTACGTGGGATGGGACCACGGATGGCTGTCTCAACTTCCAGACCCCCGTCGAAACCGGTACAAGCCCTTACATTGATATTATATCATAAATTCCTTACCTTGAAATCCCTCTCGGCCTCCCTTCTTGCATCCTTTTTCGCAATATCCTGACGTTTATCGTAAAGCTTTTTACCCTTGGCAAGTCCTATCTCGACCTTGACAAGGCTGCCCTTTAGATACACCTGCAGCGGCACTATCGTATATCCATGCTCGGTTATCTTGCCGGCAAGCTTTCGTATCTCTTTTCGGTGCAGCAAAAGCTTCCTTGTGCGCAGCGGATCACGGTTGAAGATGTTACCCTTCTCATAGGGACTTATGTGCATGCCGACGATGTATACCTCACCGTTCTCGATCCTTATATAGGATTCCTTTACGCTGCACTTGCCTGTCCTTAAAGCCTTTATCTCCGTCCCGTAAAGGGAAATGCCCGCCTCGTACTTATCCTCTATAAAATAATCATGATAAGCCTTTTTATTGTTCGCTATAAGTTTAAATGAAGAATCACCCTTTGCCATTACAAAAACCCTCGATCATTCTTATGCAAGATCAAAATCAACCGCCCTTATCGCCATATCCACACCGCTCACGCACACATATACCTGCTGCCCGAGCACATACTTTTTACCGCTTCGCTCACCCACAAGTTCGCAGGCTTCCTCGTTATAATAAAAGTAATCACCGTAAAGCTTTGAAATATGCACCAGACCTTCAACCGTATTCGGAAGCTCCACATATATGCCCCAGTCCGTCACGCCTGAGATCACGCCTTCAAATACCTCGCCTATGTGATCCTGCATATACTGCGCCTTCTTAAGTTTATCGGTCTCACGCTCGGCTTCCTGCGCGAGGCGCTCCCTGCTGCTTGAACGCTTTGCCACTCCCGGAAGTATCTTTTCGTAATGTTCCTCACGCGAAGCCTTAAACTTTCCGTTAAGTATCTCCTTTATGATCCTGTGGATCTGAAGGTCGGGATACCTCCTTATGGGCGATGTAAAATGGCAGTAGTACTTACATGCAAGCCCGAAATGTCCGCTGCAGTCGGTAGAATATCCTGCCCTCTGCATGGACCGAAGTGCAAGCGAACTTATTACCGCTTCCTTCGGCGTATCCTTTACCTTATCAAGGAGCCTGCTCACATCCTTCGGACGCACCCTGTCCTTTCCCGCCTTAATATCAAGTCCCAGACCCCGTAAATATGCCCTGAGCTTTTCAAACTTCTCGCGATCCGGATCCTCATGAACCCTGTATACAAACGGGACCGCTTCATCAAAGAAATGCTCAGCCACCGTTTCATTTGCGGCAAGCATGAAATCCTCGATAAGCCTTGTTGCAGAGTTGCGCTCATATGGCATTATGTCAACCACTCGGCCATCATCGCCAACAACGATCTTTGATTCTTTAAGGTCAAAATCGATCGCACCCCTTTTGCGGCGCTTCTCCCTTAATATCCCTGCAAGCTTATCCATTAAAAGGAACATCGGCACCAGGTCCTCATACTCTTTCATAAGCGCCTCATCATGCTCCTCTATTATACCGTTGACGGCCGTATATGTCATCCTTGCATCCGTTCTTATGACACTTTCCGCGATCTCATGATCAAGAAGCACACCCGACTTATCAAATGTCATTATACAGCTTAAAGTAAGCCTGTCCACTCCTCCGTTTAAAGAACATATGCCGTTACTTAACCGGTGCGGCAGCATCGGGATCACACGGTCTGCAAGGTAAACGCTCGTGCCGCGTTTTAATGCTTCCTTATCAAGTGCCGAATCCTCCCTTACATAGTGGGTGACATCGGCGATATGAACGCCGAGGACATAATTCCCGTCCTCCATATACAGGCTCACGGCATCGTCAAGGTCCTTTGCCTCCTCGGAGTCGATGGTTACCATCTTAACATCGCGAAGGTCGAGGCGGCCCTTAAGATCGTCCGGCGATACCTCATCGGGAACCCTTGCCGCCTGTTTCAGCACCTTTTCCGGAAACTCATCCGGCAGTCCGCAGCCCTTTACGATCGATAACACATCCACACCCGGGTCGTTAACATGACCGAGTATCTCGACGATCCTGCCCTCGGGACTCTTTATCGCAGAACCCGGATCCGTAAGCTCAACGACTACCTTATGACCGTCCATCGCCCCCATTGAACGCTCAACGGGTATGAAGATATCCCTGCTAAACTTCTTATCATCCGGTACCACAAATCCGTAATGCGTCTTTGCCTTATCGAAGGTCCCGACGATAACCCCGGGCATCTCATCAACGCCATCCGTTTTATCCGGCGCGTCCTCCCTAAGCGAATACTTTCCGCGCTTGGAGATATCGATCCTGCCTTCATTTACAAGCTCATCAAGTATATCAGAAAGCTCACCCCGGTCCTTACGGGCAACCTGCAAAATTACGGCCAGCTCCTTTTCCTTCATAGGGACATACTGCTTCTCGCCCATGAACTTAAGGAGCATCTGCTTTCGGGATTCGTATTTTGTTTTTTTATTTCTTTTCTTTTCCTTCATGATAAAAATACTAAACGCCCTTAAGTAACCTTAAGGGCGTTAACTTCAAAACACTGTTTTGATGGATGCATCCTAGAACCGCTTCATATTGAGCACGATAGCGATGATCATGAACGCAACCGCAAGTATCCTCGTAAACAATACGAGCTTGCCTTCCATCGAACGTCCCTTATTTTTACCCCAATATGTCTCGGCTGCGCCGCTTATGGCTCCAAGACCTGCCGACTTACCTTCCTGAGCAAGTACGATGGTCGACAACGCCAGACATACCAATATAAATAAAATCGTTAAAATTGTCCTTAACATACCAATTCCTCCCGGCCTTACCGCATGGCCTTACAGATCAAACGATACTGCGCATTCCGCGCGCCTAAACATAATAACACAGTCAGGATGCTATTTCAAGTACTTTTTAACCACCCAGATAGGCCTTTCTGACCATATCGTTATGCAAAAGTTCCTTACCGGTACCGCTCGTCATTATCCTTCCCGTTTCAAGCACGTATCCCCTGTGTGCAACGGACAATGCCATCTGTGCATTCTGCTCAACAAGCAGTATCGTGGCCCCTTCGGCATTAAGCCGGCCGATTATCTCAAATATCTGCTCGACAAGTATCGGAGCAAGCCCCATCGAAGGCTCATCGAGCATCAGTATCTTGGGATGTGACATGAGTGCCCTTCCCATCGCAAGCATCTGCTGCTCGCCGCCCGAGAGCGTGCCCGCAACCTGTTTATACCTTTCCTTAAGCCTCGGAAACAGATCATATACATGTGAAAGATCATCCTCAAGAGTCGCGGGATCGTTTGTATAGGCACCCATCTCAAGGTTCTCGCGTACCGTCAGCTGCTGGAATATGCGCCTTCCCTCGGGACACAGTGCCATTCCCTCACTGACTATCTTATGCGCGGGAGTACCCGTTAATAGCTTATCGTTTAAATAAACCTCACCCGTGCGCGGCTTTAAGAGTCCCGCAACCGTATTTAGTGTAGTCGATTTGCCCGCACCGTTCGCACCGATAAGAGTCACTATCTCGCCTTCGTTAACCTCAAAGGAGATGCCCTTTATAGCATGGATGCTGCCGTAATACACATGAAGTTCGTTTACGTTAAGAAGTGCCATATTAAGCGCCCTCCTTTCTGCCCCCGATCTTCGCATCGGGGGAGCCCGCCGGCTTTGAGGCATCAGAGGAACCTGTCAG
Source organism: Lachnospiraceae bacterium (assembly GCA_017550535.1). GTDB lineage: Bacteria > Bacillota > Clostridia > Lachnospirales > Lachnospiraceae > UBA2868. Next base: position 24,697 of record JAFZOS010000040.1, on the reverse strand, counting down.
GGTTCCTTCCTTTCCTGCATCAGCGTTCTCACCGGCGGTACCGCTGCCAAGATATGCCTCGATGACCTTGGGATTGTTCTGTATATCACTGGGCGTACCCTTTGCGATTATCTCACCGAAGTTTAATACCGCAATGGATTCGCACACGCCCATGACGAGGTTCATGTCATGCTCGATAAGAAGGATGGCCACATGGAATTCATCCCTTATCTTCTCGATATTCTCCATAAGCTCCGATGTCTCCGACGGATTCATGCCGGCAGCGGGTTCATCAAGAAGCAAAAGCTTCGGGCCCGTAGCAAGCGCGCGGACTATCTCAAGCCGGCGCTGCGCACCGTAGGGAAGCGAGCCTGCTATATAGCCTGCCATGTCCTGCATGTCGAAGATCGACAAAAGCTCCATTGCCCTCTCGTGCGCCTTCTTCTCCTCCTTCCAGTACTTCGGGAGCCTGAAAACGCCTGTAGGCATATGATATTTGATGCTGTTATGTAAACCAATCTTAACGTTGTCCTCAACGGTTAGCTTGTCAAACAGCCTTATATTCTGAAATGTCCTTGCGATACCGGCCTGATTGACCTGTATCGTGTTCATGCCGTGCGTATCCTTGCCGTCAAGCAGTATGGTGCCCCTCGTAGGCTCATACACCTTTGTAAGCAGGTTAAACACGGTCGTCTTGCCCGCACCGTTCGGACCGATAAGTCCGGCTATCTCTGTAGGGCTTATACCGATATTGAATTCATTAACGGCCGTAAGTCCGCCAAAATCGATCCCGAGATGCGATACCTCGAGCATGAGAGGCTTATCCTTATCCCTTTCGGGCACGAAATTCGGGCTCGGCAGCTGAACGAGCTTTATATCCTTGTTGCTCATACTACACCGCCTCCTTCCGTGTCATTTTATATAGCTTTTTAAGCCTGCTCCTTATAAAGGCCATCGCCCGCTCGTTATTTGTAATGAGCATAACGAGGATGAGCACTATGGCATATACGAGCATCCTGTAATCCTGGAACTGACGAAGGAGCTCCGGAAGAACGGTAAGCAGCGCCGCCGCGATTATAGAACCGCGCAGGTTGCCGATACCTCCAAGCACTACGAACACGAGCACCAGGATGGATGTGTTAAAGTCAAATTTCTTGGGCACGACCGTCGAATAATTGAGCGCATACAGCGCACCGGCAGCGCCTGCCATTGCAGCTGATGTAACAAACGCCATCAGCTTGTATTTTGTAACCGGTATACCGCACGCCTCGGCTGCTATCCTGTTATCCCTGATAGCCGCTATCGCACGTCCCGGGCGCGAATTAACGAAATTCTGGATATAGAAAAGTACAAGAAGTATAAGCACTATCCCTATAAAGAATGTGGAAAGCTTGGTAATCCCAAGCGCACCCATCGGCCCTGAAAGGATCGTATGTCCGCCGGGTTCAAGGTGCAGTGAAGCCTCATCCTTTAAAGAAAAGTGCAGACCCTTATCATCAATGCCCACATAAAGGCAGTTAAGTACGTTTTTGATTATCTCACCGAATGCAAGAGTCACTATCGCAAGATAGTCACCGCGCAGCCTCAGTACCGGAATACCAATGACTATGCCCGCAAGTGCTGCAATGAATGCACCTATGATAAGCGCAAGGATTAGCCTTAATATACCGTTCGGCACTGCATCAGATAAGCTGTTTGCAACTACCACGCCGGTAAATGCGCCTACCGACATAAAGCCTGCGTGACCTAAGCTTAATTCACCCGAGATACCTACGACAAGATTAAGCGAAAGCGCCATTATAATGTATGCGCAGATCGGGATGAGCTGGCCCTTTAAGGAGCTCCCCAGATTTCCTGTTGCCGAAAGTATCTGGAATATGATAAAGAATACTATTATTATGCCGTAATTGATAAAACCGGCCCTTGTCTGTTTACTTATCTTCTTATTCATGTTTTTCTCCTGCCATCGGGTAACGCCCCCTCACCTGCGTTCGGCGGCAAGTCGTCGGGATCATGCTGAATTATGCTTCGCATAATGATCCCTCCTATACTTTCTCAGCCATCTTCTTACCGAGAAGGCCGGTGGGTTTGACTATGAGCACTATAATGAGCACCGCAAACACTATCGCATCGGAAAGCTGCGTCGAAATGTATGCTTTGGCAAATATCTCGATTATCCCGAGCAGTATGCCTCCGAGCATTGCACCCGGGATCGATCCTATGCCGCCGAAAACCGCAGCCGTAAACGCCTTGATACCGGGCATCGCTCCGGTGGTGGGCATAAGCGTTGGATATGCGGTACACAACAGCACGCCCGCTATCGCCGCAAGCCCCGAGCCTATTGCAAACGTCATCGATATGGTTGCGTTAACGTTTATCCCCATAAGCTGGGCCGCGCCTTTGTCCTCGGATACCGCGCGCATTGCCTTACCGAGTTTGGTCTTATTCGTAAACGTGGTAAGTGCGATCATTATAACGATGCAGGCGATTATCGTAACTATGGCGACCGAAGATATCTGAACATCTCCTATAATGAGGTTCGGAAGGTTCACCATATTGGGAAATGCCTTGGGATTTGACGACCAGATAAGGAGCGCCGAGTTCTGCAAAAAATATGATACGCCGATAGCGGTTATAAGTACCGCAAGCGAACTCGCATCACGCAGCGGTTTATAAGCCAGGCGCTCGATCAGTATACCCAGCATTGTGCATACCGTCATCGCAAAAAGAACAGACGGTATTACCGGCCATCCGAGATACGATGTCGAGCAAAAGGCCATGTAGCCTCCTATCATTATTACATCGCCGTGGGCAAAATTAAGCATCTTGGCTATACCGTATACCATGGTATAGCCAAGTGCTATTATCGCATAAACGCTGCCCAGACTGATTCCATTTATAAGATATGAAACCATAGCTTGATTCTCCTAAAAGATCCTTCACTTCGTTCAGGATGACACTGCTTAAAGTCCTACGTAAACGCCGTCCTTTATAACAACTGCCTTGGGTGCCTTGTTAACCTCACCGTTAGCGGTCCAGGTCATGCCTTCACCCGTTATGCCGTCAACCTTGAAATTAGGATCTGCGAATACCGATATGAGGATCTCGCAGATATCCTTGTTTGACTTACCCGTAACATCAAGTCCGCCGTTCTTTGCTGCATAGTACTTAAGTGCCTCATATATAGCATAAGGGCAGTCATAACCGTCAGCCGCGAACTGGATCGGAACCTCCTTGAAGCTTTCCTGGTACTTGGTAACGAAGTTGACGGTCTTCTCATCCTTTGCATCAGCCGAGAAAGGAGTAAGGAGCATTACGCCCTCTGCAAGCTTCGTGTCAAATCCCTCAAGACCCAGGATACCGTCCATTCCGTCAACGCCGAACATGGGAACCTTGTATCCCATCGCATCAGCCTGCTGAAGGATGAGTGATGCGGGCGTATAGTAGATGGGAAGGAATATAAGGTCAGCACCTGCCTTCTGAGCATCGGTAAGCTGAACCGAAAAGTCATTTGCCGTATCATCGGTGAACGTGGTAGTAGATACTACTTCAAGTCCGACCTCAGCTGCCTTTGCGCTGAATGTCTGATAGATACCTGTTGAATATACATCCGAGTTGTTGTAGATGATGGCTATCTTGCTGCCGAGACTGTTATCCTTAATGTACTGAGCCGATGCGGAACCCTGGTTGGGATCCGAGAAGCACAGCTGGAAGATATTGTCACCCTGCTCGGTTACCGAAGTGGCGGAAGCCGAAGGTGTCAGCATGAACATGCGGTCATTGTTACCCTCAGCCGCAACAGCAACACAGGGAGTAGTCGTAACACAGCCGACGATAGCCTGAACATCCCAGTCCTTAAGCTTATTGTATGCATTTACCGACTTCTCGGCATCATGCTCGTCGTCCTCGGGCTGATACTCCATCTTAAAACCTGTGCCGAGAGCGTTGATCTCATCAACAGCGATCTTGGTACCGTTATTAACGGCACTTCCGTAAAGAGCAGCCGCACCGGTAAGGGGCCCGATCATACCAACCTTTAATGTACCGGTAAGCTCACCCGATCCGTTTGATGCGGATGCAGAATCACCCGCTGCCGGAGCTGCAGTATTTGCCGCGCCGCCGCATGCTGCAAGCGAGCACACCATAGCGGCAGCAAGCAATAATGAAATAAGTTTCTTCTTCATAATATTACTCCTCCTTTAAAACACCAAACTCTTAAAAAAGACGGCGGTTCACGCAGGAACCGCCCTTAGTATCGTTCTGATTATAAGTATAAAACACCGAAAATGTCAAGCATTATATAAAATTTGCAACAAAAAAGCCGGGGTGGGAGGCCCGGCTATTTTGTGTAACTTGTATTGTTATAGGATGATAAGATTTCATCTCATATTGGTCAACCTGCGACATAACGAACCCTTGCAGCTAGTCCGGCAATCCACCCTCCTAAATCAAGGTCAGGCTTAACACCAAACTCCCTCTCCACCGCTCTCCTAAGACAAGGTCAAACAGCTTCGATAAACTTACGGATCCGGCAACTGGCTATCTTCCTAAAGCCCCCTAACGCAGCAGCTAAACCACGATCGCGGCTTTGGGATAAGACCCTATAGCTTTGCGTCCTTACCTTTCGATAAGTTTGCCAATATTCAATTCATCTTATGGTCTTATTATATCATCATATTCATAGAAGTCAACACTTTTTATCACATTTCTTGCCATAAATGACGCTTTTGTGAATAGTGTACATTGATCCGGGGTATATTGTATCTTGAACGATACATGTATTGTCAGTTATGCACATATATGTGACATTTATTCTTTCAGCCGGCGATCAGGATTCCTCCCTGTGCTCGGAAGGACAGACATTTTTTCATTAATAAAGATATCGGTCGAGGAAGATCCCGTGAACAAAAAACCTCTGCTTCTGGGAACCGCTGCCGGAACAGGTGACAAGAGTTATGCTCGGCTGCTCCTCATCGGGCTTGGCCTCACACTCCGCCATAGAATAATCCATCGCATTCCTGATATACTGACGGTATTGCTTTATATTCTGAGCGGAATTGTACATGCTGCTGTCTTTCTGATCGATATAATAAGAATATACCTGGTATCTGTATATCCCGTCTTCAAGGTACATATAGATGTACGGATCATTCTTTATAAGTGAAGGATCTTTCCTGAGCTTCCTTAAATTTCCGAACATCGATCCGTTCTTCATGGCATGTCCGTACAAAAAAGTATTAAACATGGTAAAGTCGGCCTTGTCCTGGCAGTCAATGAATATGCATCCCGCGAAATTCGGCTGATTCTCAAAGGTGTTGTGAAGATAATACTCATTATCGGCTCCCTGAACGACCGGATAGGATATCCCCACACTCCCCACATACAGCCAGCCGATATAGTCCCTGTTTTTGTCCTTAAGAGCCTTATGATCTATCTCCATCTCAGGGAAATCACTCCTGTTGGGATTATTCTTAAATACCCTTACTTCTTCTTCCTCTTCCTTAACCGGAGAATCATTTGTACTGTTATCCGCTTCATCCGTCACCGCATAGCTTTCGATCTGAGCATATTCATCCTTGGCCTTTTTGTACTGCAGATAGGTTGTTATGATCATACCCGCCGTCGTTAATATACCGGCTATGGCTATAACGATTATCAGTATCCTAAGCTTACCGTTCATGCTTCTTCCTCATTAATATCTGTTGGTTTTAAGAAGCCGGCGGGTCAGACCTGCCGGCTTCTTTTGTATTACATGTTGTTTTTCTTAAAACTCATTATTCGGTGCTTTTTTTCCTCTTGCTCGCGAGCATCCAAACTATCGTGCCTACGCATGCGAGGAGTAATGCCATCCAAAGAGCTATAGCACTTGCATCGCCTGTTGCAGGACCTACCCTTGTTCCGAGTACGCCGCCCTTAGGCGCGCTCCTTACGCCAAGTACACCCTTGTCAACCCTTTCACCGAGTACTCCGCCTTCCTTCTTAGGATCGTTGAGTATTTCACCAAGATCGATCGTCTTTCCGGAAGTTGAAGCATCAACAGTGAATGTGTATACAAGCGGATCACCGCCTACATCGGTCTGGATCTCGTATCCGTCGGGAGCCTTAACCTCTATGAAGTAGTAGTCATCCCAAGGAAGATCCTCTACGTAGATCTCACCCGATGAGTTAGTTGTGTATGTACCGTACCTGTAGTAAGCATTCGGGAAGATCGTTGAACTTACTGCCTGTGCTGCCGACCTCGGCTTTGACGAATACAGTTCGAACTCAGCGCCTGCAAGCGGATTCCTTGAACCTTCCGAGCTTACCTTGCGAAGCTTAACTGCACCGATCGCTGCCGTATTGAGTACCGTTACCTCAACCTGTTTCTCGGAGCTTGCGATCGTGAAGCCATGCTTCTCGTCTGAAAGCTGATAGCCTTCGGGTGCCTTTGTTTCCTTGAAGTAGTATGCACCGTAAGGAAGATCCGTTATCTCAAGCTCACCTGATGCATTAACTACGAACACACCGTTGCTTGTCTGTGTTGTTGCCTTGTAGCTTCCTGCCGAACCCGTTGCGTAAATACGTGTGTCATTATTATCGTAGAGTGCGAATTCAGCACCTGCAAGTTTCTTCCTGGTTGCGCGATCCATCTTTATAAGCTTGACAGAACCAACTATCGGCGGATCGTTCATGGTAAGAGTAAGATCACTTCCGTCACTCGGTACCGTGAAGGTTATATCTTCCGCAACATCATATCCGCTCGGAGCCTTAAGCTCGCGGAGTATGTAAGACTTGCCGGGTGTAAGTGTTGCCGTAACAATATGTGCACTCTTACCGGTTGTCCACTTCTCGATTTCTGTCTTGCCGTCATAGATAGCGAGTACCGCACCTTCCAAAGGCTCAGTGCTTACCGAATCCAGCTTCTGTACTACTATATGACCCTTTGTATTTGTAAAGTCATATCCGTTCTGTTCAGATACATAACCCGGTATCGGTTCCTCTGTTACAGAATACTTGATAAGCTTACCGTTAGAATCATATTTAGGAAGTTCGTCACCCTTTCTGTCTGTAGTAAAGGTGTATTCAAGCTCAGGTGCTTTGATCGTATAATCATTGATATCCGTCTTTCCGTTATTAACCGCGCTCGAATACAGCTTGATCAATACGTCAGGCCTTGTATCGGGATCCTTAACATCGTCAACCCATGACTTCTTACCGGAGATCGTAGTATACTCTACACTCTTGGTGTTGCTGTAGCTTATCTCGGTAACCATTGCGCCTGTTGCGGCCTCAGTGATCTCCTTTGTAACAACAAGCTTATTCGTTCCGTCATTTGTGATCGTAATGTCAAGATCGTACTCGGTATTGTCATATACTATGCCGTTGCTCGCGAATACCGTGTTGTTCTCGGTCCATACACCTGTTGAAGGCTTGGTCTCTGTGATCCTGTAGTACAGGGTCTTTGACTTATCGTAGCCGCCCTTCTCATTCTTCAGTACATCCTGATCATATTCAGGAAGCTGCAGTACGAAGTGACCTTCCGCATCGGTCTTCGCGCTTGTTATAAATTTCTTGCCGCTTGTCCTTGATGCGTCATCATACTCATGGATCGCAAATTCAAATTCGTTTTCCATAGACTCCTGATCTTCTTTATTGATCAGATACTTGATACCTTCAAGTTCTATAGAGCCTTTTGCCTTGAACTCATTTACGAAGTCAAACTTGTTCGCGCCTGAGAAGTCATAAGCAACCTTGTTGTTGTCAGAGTAGATTTTGTCTACACCGGTAATATATGCTACCAGCTTCTGATGACCCTTCGAATCTTTTACAGCCTTACCGTTTGCATCTACTTCGAGCTCAACCCTTACCTTTACCTTATATGTTGTGGCATCGTAAATTATAGTATTGTCTGTTAAGGCTTCCTCTTTGATCGTATACGTATAATCGCCTGTATCGTCAACCCAATAAAGATCAACCGGATCACCCTTCTTATAGTTGGGATCCTTTGCATACGCTCCATGCCTGTAGTTAAGGAAATCAATATCCTTTGCGTTGAATGCTACTACGGTAGGTTTGCCATCCTTATCGAGAGTACTCTCGACTGTTGCGGACTTACCTGTCTTGTCATCGGTGATAGTAAACTTAAACTTGTCATCCTTTGTAAGTTCGCGGCCGACCATACGCTTAATACCCGGAAGGTCTATAGATGCTTCCGTATTGTCGGTATTAAGGAATGCATCCTTTATCTCCTCATCATTCAACTTGTAAGGATTTACTGCCTCCCAGAAGAGCTTATGCTCCGGATCGTTCTTATTATCATTTACAACAAGATCTTTTGCATTCTTTATCGTAAGGGTACCGTCGTTATTATCGTATACCTTTACTACGAGCTTAAGCTTCTGATCCGAGAATTCAATATCCGGATATTCCTTGCTGTTATCAACTTCCTGTGCATAATACTCAAATATCCTGCTCGCCTCACCGGTTGTAAGGTCTATATCAAGATCGATGAACTTATACTTGATGTCACCGGGGAAGACCTCGCCGACTTCCATCTCGGTGCCCCAAGGGAATAATGTATTCTGTGTTGCGTAATCCGAATAACCGTTGTAAGCGGTATATTTATATTCGGATTCATTCCTGCTCCTGAGGCCCGGACCTGTGATCTCGAACTTGAACATTCCGCGCTCAAGCTCCCTGCCGAACATCTGCTTCGTAAGGATTGGCGGATCTATAACGCATTCGCTGTCATACTCGTTCTCGAATATGATCTTATCAGCCTTTCCGCTCATCTTGCCGATCAGTGACTTGAGGAATCCGGCAACACCGCCGCTGGCCTTCTGGACGCCGTCCTGACCTGCAACGTTCTTGGTAACTGTCAATGTTCCGTCACCGTTATCCTTAATGGTAACTTCAACAACATAAGCTGCATTAGAGTATTTTACTCCGCCCTTAGTGCCTATCTGCTCTTCAACAGTATAGTACTTCTTAAGCTCTTTTAAGTATCCGCCGCTTATCTTAAGGTCTTCCTGTGTAAACTTGAGGTTGGTGAACGCAAATGCTGCCCTTGCCTCAAGATCCTTCTTATTATTAAGAGCTGCCGCACCGTGTGTAACGGATTCGATCTCCTTGCCGTTTTCATCCTTCAAGACGAATGTGAAGTCGCCCTGTGCCAGCGGTTTGGAGTGCATTATCTTGATTCCGTCTATTCCGATCTCACCTACTGCTTCATAAGTATTCTCAAACGGAATAGGCTCACCGGGATTTACATATACCTTCTTGCCGTTAACCATCGTGTAGATCACTGCAGGATCGCTGACCTCGAGCTTGCCGTTAGAGCCTTCGCTTACGGTAACCTCGGCTGTGTAAACCCTCGTGTCAATAGTACTTCCATCCTTAGCTGCAGTCTCCTGGATCGTATATACATGCAGACCAAGGTCATTCGCAGTATACTGGATGGGTGCGAAAGTGATCTGACTTCCGCTGTTTGTTACCGTCTGATTCTGACCTTCGCCGGTAAGTGTAAATGTATAAGCCGCATCCTCAAGCTCCTTACCTGTAATATGCTTAACGCCCTGGAAGGTAATGCTTCCGTCTGCCTTGTAGATGTTTGTAAAATCAAGCTTGTCGACAGGTACGTTCTGCTTGGTTACTGCGTCTGCATGAAGCACCTTCTTGTTGTCGATTGACAGCTTAACCACCACGTTGTACTCGTTTAATGCATAAGTAACGTTAGGAGCCTTATCCTTCTCAATAGTCGGAATAACTTCCTTAACCGTGTACTCGAAAATGTGCTGAGGATTGTTTGGATTATTGTAATCCTCCTCGGTAAATACAAGATCATTAAACTTGTAGGCTGCAGGTGTCTTATTATCCTTAGGTGTTACAGATACTGTCTGTAACGCATTCTTAAGGTCACTGCTCTTGTAAAGAGCAAAGGTGTACGGATACTTGCCGATTGAAGGTGCATCATCCGGGAATCCGCTTAATATCTTGGATCCGCCAAGAGGCACATTAACCGTAGCATGATATTCGTTAATGAACTTGATAGCATCATCATTTATCTGCTTACCTGTATGATCATAGTTCTTACGATCTACGGTTACCTGGTTACCTACAAGATCAACCTTAACTACTACCTTCTTCACGGTGTCATCATATTTAACGCCCGTTATCCTGTTAACGATAATTTCTCTTACCGAATACTCATGTGTGCTTCCTACATCAGCAAGAGTGTAATCGATCCTCGGGAATGTAACCTTTGTACCCGTGTTGCTTACTTTCGCAAGTGACTTAGTGCCTTCCAACAGCTCGAATGTAAACATATTATCTTCGAGCGGAAGACCCTGAAGTTCCTTCTCGGCCTCGATCTGGACACTGTTAGGCAGAACCTGCTTCTTATTATGATAGAAGAAGATGCAGTTCTTAACTACAGTGCCGCCGCACGTTACAACCTTCTTTACATTAAGTGTTCCGTCACCGTTATCACTTACACTGATCGCAACATCATATACAGCGTTATCATAATCTATCGTAGGATCACCGTTTTCAGAATCCTCACGTACTCTGTAGATGAATGTCTTGTCAATGTCGTCCATTGTATAGTAACGATCGGAGAAGCTGAAATTACCGTTTATATCATTCCTAGTTCTCTCAAGTTCTTTATATACAGCATTACCGTTGGCGTCTACACCTGTCTTCTCCTCAAGGATGAACTCAAAGTCGTCACCCTTAAGATTACCGTAATCAAATACCTTCTTACCAACAAGATCCGTGCTGCCTTTAGCATCGTACTCGTTAATAAAATCAAGTTCCTTCTTAGTATAAGGCTTACCCTTGAATGTTACCTGAGGCTCAACCTTCAGAGTTCCGTCACCGTTATCGGATACGGTCACTACAGCGTAATATGTATCCCTGCAGTAAACCCATCCTTCACCGTCTGCAGCAGGTACTTCCTCATGAACGTTGTACTTGTATACACGCGAACCTCTGCTGCCGTCAGGGTTAAGCGGAAGATCTTCAAGTTCGTACTTAAACGATGCTATAGTCTTAACTTCGTCTGCCTTGCAGAAAGCATAGTGTTCATCCTGAGTCTGCTCATCAACCAGTACAAACTTGAATTCCTTATCCTTGTTCACTTCGCTTGCACCAAGTACGATCTTATGAACAGGGAATGATATCGTGCCATTTGCTTCATAAGTATTGTAGAACGTACCTATCTCATTCTGCGGCACAACTCCCTTAAACCATGAATCATCACGTATAACTCTGGCTTCAAGCTGGCCGTTATTATCTGTTACTTCAATGACAAATTTGTATTCTGCCGTTGAATAGGATACGCCATTAAGTGATCCCTTGGTCTCAGTCATTGTATAAGCAAAGGTCTTCTTATCGGCATAACCCTTGCCTTCAACCATGTCGTCAGCCGTGAATGTGATGTCCTTGAACGTGAACCACTGTCCCTGGTTTACTTTATGATCTTCGTAATCCTTCGGATTTCCCGGATCGCTGTACATATTGAACTCAAACTCGCCATCAAGGAGCAGACGACCCTGCAGATCCTTCCTGCCACCCGGAGTTACCGTTACAGGCTTAGGTGTGTACGTGTTGGTGAACTTAAGCTTTTCGCCACCGATCGTAGCAACCTTTATACCGTTCGCATCGGTTGTATATGACTCAACAATAGACCTTCCGTTTATCTCGGCAATTACTGCCAGATCACCGTGGTTAGTATCGTTAACATATACATCAAACGTATACTCAGTGCTGTCATACTTGATACCGTCTTTTACCCATATACCTGAACCTGCCGGTTCTTCAACAGCACCCTGAGGTATTTCCTCCTTGATGCTGTATACATAATTACCCGGCTTTGTGAAATCGATCCTGTTAAAGGATACGGTACCGTCAGCAGCATTTGACTCTGTCATCTCGAAATCTTTACCGTTTTCGTCTTTACCTTTAAGTGTAAAGCTGAAGTCGCCTGCCTTAAGCTCCTTGCCCTCAAGTACCTTCAATGCATTTACTATAAGAGCGCCCTGCGCATCATATCTGTTTGTAAACAGAACATCCTTCCTGGGATCTTTGCCCGTAAAGAATGACGTAATATTCTGCCAAACAGTCTTCTTCTGCAGTACGGTACTCTCCACATATGCACACCAGTCTGTATCGATCACACCTTTACCATTTTCTTCAAGGGTAACCTTTACAATATGTAACCTGCCATCATATGTGTAGCCGTCTTTCTTAAAGAAACCGTTATTAAGATCTACTGCACCGTTGGGAATGTCTTCCTCAAGGGTATAGTACTTGTAGTACTTTTTCGTTTTACTCTTGTCATTATTCTCATCCGGAACAACATCAGGAGCCTTCAGTGAATCAAGATCAAAATAGATCCTTTCAAAGTTTGCCCTTGCTGTCTTACCAACAGGTGCATATTCATTATATGCTTCGTACGTAGTTCCGTCCTTAGCGGTAAGAATGAACTTAAACAGGCCTGCGGGTACTTCCCTGTCTGTAACTACCTTCTCGGCATAAGGCTCAAAATAACCCACTGTAGTATAAGTATTTTCAAAGGTTATTGTCGCACTATCGGGAACCTGTACAAGGTTACCGTTAGCATCCGGCTTATAGTAGTGATGTTCAACATTGACCTTCTTTGTATCCTCATCGAAGGTAACCCATACCTTTACGGTATATTCCTCTGTTGCATAGGTCCAGCCGGCCTTATTCTCGATCGTCTCCTTGATCCTGTAGATGTAGGGCTCTACCCTTGTATCATCCTTCTTATCGTTCTTCACGTATGTGATCGGCTTAAACCAGATCTCACCGCCGTCATCATTCTTTGCAGTCTGGATAGGCTCGGTCGTACTAACCTCGTCGTTATAGAGTTCAAAGGTGAACATCTTGTCTTCGAGTACGGAACCGTTAACTATCTTAAGTCCGTGGAACCTTACCGAATTTTCATCCGCGTATTCATTATCAAATACGAGATCCGTAACCGGCGAACCATCCTCCCTGAACTTCTGATGGGTAACACTGAGTGTACCGTCTCCGTTATCGAAAACCGTTACCTTTACTTTATATATAACCTTACTGCTATTAATATTGGGTACTTTTACTACCTCTTCCTCTTTGACAGAGAACTCGTATGTAACAGGTGTCGAATAATCCACATATGTTATGCTTCCGTCCTGCGGATCTATAACCTTGGTTGAATACTCAAGAGGAGCAAATTTAAACGTACCGCCATCTGCGAACAGTTTGGTATCCTTAACGATATCAGCCTTCTGAACAACCTGATCCTTATCATCATAAAGTACTGCCTGCCACTTATTATCATCATCAGGCGATATATACTTTCTGCCAATGATATTCTTAAATCCGCCAAACGAATCACTACCGGTTGCTACATATTCATTGATAAATACAGCCTTATCCGTTTCGGTGCCGTTATCCGGAACTACGTTAAGTGAAATATTACCGACACTATCTACAACCTTTGTTACAGTAACATTTACCGTTTCCGTATGTCCATCATATGTAATGCCGTTTAATTTGTAATTACCGCTTCCGTCATTGAGGGGTTCAGCTCCGGGCGGGATCACTTCCTTTATATAATATGTAAATACCCTGCTGTCGGAACCATTAAGTTGAGGTAATTTGTACTCAATCTTGCTAAAGAGAGCGATTCCATTGGCATCAATCTTTTTAGATTCAATTAAATTACCATTTTCGTCAAGAAGCTGGAACTCGAACTCATCCTTATAAAGCTTCTTGCCTTTGAGTTCCTTGTATGCCCGAAGCTGGGTAGATCCGGGAGTCCAGTCGGTATTGACGATTACTATCGGCAGGCCTTTCGTCTCATTTACCTCAAGCTGACCATTGCCGTTATCCTTAACAACCTTGGTAATCGGGAAAGTCGCATTTGAATATATTATATTAGGGTCGTTGCCCTTAACCTCGGATACTATGAACTTATAAGTACCCTCAGCGTAATATGTAATATCTTCAAATCCAAATTCATTTACCTTATACTTGGTGTTCGGTACACCGTTAAACACATGGGTTGCAGAAGGAAGAACAACCTTGCCGTCCTTGATCGCCTGCACGGTAGTTGCATCATTTTTATCTGCTTCGAGCACAAACTCGAACTGACCTTCCTTGATCTCACGGTTCGGGAACTTCTTTTTGCCCCTTATGGGATCCTTAACTTCATTTACCTTATAATCATTTATGAAATCAGGGGCAATATCGCCGGTTATTTCCGACTGCTGTCCATCACCGTAATCACCGGTCTTTTTCACAACAAGCCGGCCGTTATTCTCGGAAACGGTGATAGTAATGTTATAAATACGTGCATCATAAATTATACCGTCTTTGACCATCTTATCAGGATCGGTAGGATGTGCTGTCGCACCCGTGGGTATAACTTCGTTTATGGTGTACTTATATACTCCGATATCATTAACGATATTATTGGAAACAGTATTATTTTTTACAAACCTGAGATCAGTAAACAGTGCCCTGCCGGGACCTGTGATCTCCTTATTCATGCTAAGATAATGACGCTCTGTTTTGTCGATATTGCCGTTACTGTCGACCTTGCCACCCTCTAAGTGGAATTCAAACTTTGCGTTCTTGGAAAGCTTCGTTTCGACAGGATATACCTTATTAACATAGATAGGCACACCGTTCGTATAATGGTTCGTGATCTTTACAGGGTTGGCCTGCGTGCCGTAATCCTGCGTAATGTCAAGAGTTCCGTTCTTGTTGGCATCACTTATCGTAACGGTCACCGGATACGAATTCGTATCATATGACATTCCGGTAATGCTGCCTGCAGTTTCCTTTACAATGTATGTATATGTCTTTCCGTCGTCGGCCTTGCCGTATGTGAGCTTATCAAATGCAAAGTTAAAGCCCGCAGTCTGAACCTGACCAACCGTAAATGTCTTGGTCTGCAGTAAAGTTGTATTATTACCTTCCATTTTTGAAAGCGTGAATGTGAATGTATCAGTCGGATCAAATTCACGGCCTTCAAGCATCTTGATACCATATATTACGGTTTCGCCCGATGTAGAATAAGTATTGTTAAACTTGAATTTTGTGCAGTTAAATTCAAATGCGCTTCCATCGCCTGTTGAAGTTATAGCAGGCGTCTGACCCTTTTCAAATTTGTAGTACTTAACACTTGTTGTGATCTTGTTGTTGTTCCTTACAGCCGTAACCTTGGCGATGAACTGGCTTTCATCCTTGGTATACGGTGAAGCGCACTGGGTTTCCTTTATAAGGAAATACCATATCGACTTATTGGTCTCATTCGTAGTACCCGTTCCCATCTTTAAGGTAAGAGGCGAGAACTTGATCGAATTACCGATATTGTATACATCCTGCTCTATCACGCTGTTAAAGCCTGAATACCTGTCCTTATATCCATAGAGCGTGAAAGCAAACTTGCCGTCAGGGATATCCTGGTCGCTGCCGTTTATCTTTTTAAGACCTTCGAGCACTACCTCGGTCTCGACAGGTTTATATTTATTCTTAAAATATACAGGCTGTGACTCAACACAAGGTATTCCCTTTGTCCAGTCATAACCATTAAGATCCTTACGTGCAGTCCTGAACTTGATCGTTACCATGTTGTGGTTCCAGTTCATCCTGTAAATAAATACATGAACAAACCAATAGGGACTGTTCTTTCCGTATTGATCGGAATCAGGGTAGATATTATACTCTACATCACTCCTTGCACCGATGTTTTCCTCGGATATCCTGAACCATTCCTCGTGTACATCTGTGTAATTGGTATAAAAAGGTCCATCGTTATGTGTAAAGCTTAACGACTGAACATCATCATATTCCAGCGTAAATTTACCTTCGGCATTTTCAGTGTCGCCGCCGTTTAAGGTTATATACCTGGGTGTCCATGTGTCATCAACTTCCTTGCCGCCGTTTTTCATCTTCACAAGCTTGAATGTGAAGTCATTCTTCCACTGTCCCTGGCCATTTTCGAAATACTTCTGAACAGGTATCTCAAGCTTTAACTTGGTCTTACACGGAGGCGGGATATGTCCGTTTACAAAATGCCACTCAGCACCGGAGATCGCAGTATCGCAGACAAGCCAGCCGCCGGCCACGGTCGTGAACTTAACTGCTGCATAGGGTGCAATAAGAATACCTGCGAAATTGTCAACTTCAACAGTCTCAGCTCTGTACATATTGAAGATAAGGTCTTCAACTATAGGGTTCTTCTTGTTTGACATATTGGCTATATCATCGGAACCTAATGTCGAGTTGCCCTGCTGAACCATGAATTTCCTGAGTGTTACATTCGTCGAGCCAAAATTGAACACGAGCTTCTGGTTGGCATTCTTTTTAATGGTAAGGGCACCTGTCTCGTTAAACGCCTCATAAAGAGCGGGGTATTTATCAACATTGATGTAATATGTTCCGCCGGCTGCCGATGTTATATCAAGAGTCAGCTTATGAGCATTGGCGGTACCCGGAACCTTACTGTAGTCAGGTATGGAATCAAGCTTTGAAAGCCTTGCTGAAACACCGTCCTGAGTGCCGGTTCCCTTGAAGAAATTAAGCATATTTGTAACGCTTTTTTCGATATCACTTGCATTGGCTGTGATAAACGTAAGAAATCCGGAAGTCTCGTGAGTGATCTTACTCTGCTGATTTTGGGGGATCGTAAGCTGTACTGGATACCCCTTTATCCTGGTATTTCCGTTAATCTCGGCTACCATGCTGTACTGATCGTTGCTTCCTTCAGCTACCTTAGTGGTAACACCTGTCTGTCCGCCGTTTAATGCTACCTCATTTCCGTTTCCATCCACACCGGTAAGCTTCTTAACCGCAAAGCTTGTCTCTGCCTCTCCGTTGAACATCCATTTATTTGCGGTAATTCCGTAAAGCCATGCGTCATCAAGCAAAGCCTTTGTATCTTCGGCACCGGGATCCTTTACATCGATTTCCTTATAGAACGAACCGGTAATGGCAAACTTTGAAAAGCTATCGGTCTCAACTTCGACCGTATCAACATCACCGTACTGGGAAACCTGAAGTGACTCAGCCTCAATACTTGAGCCTTCCTCAATAAAATGAGTAACCTCGATGTCTGCCTTGTCTTCAACTCCGAGATCCTCGCTCACCTGATTCTTCTTGAATTCAATGCTTACAGAAACCGAACCTTCTTCGGGCTCGATAACTTCGCTCATGGTTTCATCAGTATAGAAAGAAATATCATAAAGGAGAGTATTCTCCGATGTATATTCGGGAGTTTCCTCATCCCTGTTGCTGTTTAATACTTCAAGGTATTTGGCAGCTTCCTCCTCGGAAAGAGGAGCAACGTAGAAATAAGCATCATCGGGAATGGCGTCAGCCTCCTCAAGTGTTGCCCTTACGTAAACATCGCTGTCTTCATATTCATATACGCGCTTTGTAGCTACGCCGTTAATATCAATAACAGCTTCGCCGTCCACAACGCTTTTTACCTCTGCTGTCGCCTCAAGCTCGGCATCCGTTCCGGAAACCACATAAGCAACAAATTCCTCGCCGCCAAGCTCCTCGATTGTGAGGGATGTGTCAGCCTTAGTCAGCCCCTCAATGCCGCCGCGGGCATCACTGCCGTTGACCGTAGGATCTGCTTTGCTTTCAACTATAAGTGTGAAAGCATCCTTATCTGTAAGGTCCTCTGTATCAAAGCTTAACTTAATGCTGTCATAGCCCGAACCTGAAACAGCCGATATCCTGGAATCGTCAACTGCTGTAAGGACCTTGGTCTCAAGAACCTTCTCAGCCGGCTTTGATTCAACTACGATACCGGGTAAACCATTTACATTATCTTTATAGGAAAGGATTACATTTGCGGTACCCGTTGCCCTGATACTGAATCCGTCGCCGTTAAGACCTGTTATGTCATACTGGCCGTCATTCAGCTTATCAAGATCATTATTAAGTACCGGGTTGTAAGATGCACTGTCGGGACCCGAAAACTTAACATTGAAACTGTCTTCGTTTGCAAGTCCTTCGGTATCGATGTAGAACGAGAATACATCGTATTCCGAACCCGTTATTCCGCTGTCGGAAACATCGAGCGTTCCTTCGCTCGCTTCCTCACCGGCCGGAGCATCAACATCAACATCCTCCGTATTATCCTGATCTTCATCATCAAAATCCTTTTCCGGATTAATATTGATGTCAACCGTATCACTGTCATTCAATGATCCGGCATCGGTCAACTCATCAGCATCGAGGTTTGATTCAACAACGTCCCCGCCGCCGATCAGATCGGATGCGTAGACAGTCGCCACTGATGAGAATCCGGTTTCAAGTACCATTGCGATGATAGATATCATCGCGATCGTGGTTTTCAACCAATTCTTTCTCTTTCCCATAGCTTTCTCCTTTTCTAATACCTTTCCTAATCCTATTCGCAATACAGACAGGCATAAAATACCTGTTCATAAGTAAAGACTAGGCCGGGATCAAAAACGGTTCATTATATTGTGATATTTTTTTAAAAATTTGTTCAAAAATTTATTTTTCTGTTATAACAGGCCAAAATCCGCATAAAAGCAGAAGAAACCCCGTATCAAAACGGAGTTTCTTCATATTATATATGATATTCAAAATCACATATAATGGCATTTGTAGATTTTACACCACTTATGCGTTTACGATCTGGCCGAAATCGGGCTTAAGTGATGCGCCGCCGATAAGTCCGCCGTCGATGTCCGGCTTAGCCAAAAGCTCAGCTGCATTGGCTGCGTTCATTGAGCCGCCGTACTGGATACGTACTGCTTCAGCCGTAGCCGCATCATAAAGCTCGGCGATATAGTCGCGGATGAGCTTGCAGACTTCCTGAGCCTGGTCTGCAGTAGCGGTCTTGCCGGTACCGATAGCCCAGATGGGCTCATAAGCTATAACGAGGTTCTTTACCTGATCTGCGCTGAGGCCGGTAAGATCCCACTTTATCTGGCGCTTGATCCAGTCGGCATAAACGCCTGCTTCGCGGAGTTCAAGGCTCTCGCCGCAGCAAAGGATCGGTGAAAGACCTGCCTCGAACGCCTTTTTAACCTTCTTATTTATAAGGATATCATTCTCGCCGAAGATGTCCCTTCTCTCGGAATGGCCGATGATGATGTATTTAACGCCGGCATCCTTTAACATGGGAGCTGAAACCTCGCCCGTGTATGCGCCCTTATCCTCAATATAGAAGTTCTGGGCACCGAGTGCAACGTTCGTACCCTTGATGGCTTCGGCCACGGGTACTATGTCGATGGCGGGAACGCAGTAAACAACGTCTACGTCGTCGTTCTTTACAAGGTCCTTAAGAGTGTTTGCTAATTCTACGGCTTCGGAAGGGGTTTTGTTCATCTTCCAGTTGCCGGCTATGATTCTTCTCCTTGACATAATTCATGTCCTCCTGTTTTCCTGGTCCGGTCGTCCTGCGATGTAATTTCCGTCAGGGACGCTCTCGCTCACTGTCCTCGCTCAGCGGTCCTAAGCTCGACAATACCTCGCTAAGGACCGGGCTGCGAAGTGCCCTGCCGGGAATTCATCACAGTCCTCCCTCACATATTAAATATCAGCAAAAGCATCTGGTTTACATAACTCTGCTCATTTTACTTGTCGTCTGCAGCATATACTCCCGGCAACTCTTTGCCTTCCAAGAACTCGAGGGATGCGCCGCCGCCGGTTGAGATGTGGCTCATCTTGTCTGCGAAGCCGAGCTGGTTGCAGGCTGCAGCAGAATCACCGCCGCCGATGATCGTGGTAGCATCTGTTTCGGCAAGAGCCTTGGCTACGGCGATGGTACCCTTTGCGAGGGTGGGATTCTCAAATACGCCCATGGGTCCGTTCCATACAACGGTCTTGGCCGACTTAACGGCATCGGCGAAGAGCTGCTGGGTCTTGGGACCTATATCAAGGCCTTCCATGTCAGCAGGAATAGCCGTAGAATCAACATATGTTACATCTATGGGGCCGTCGATGGGATCCGGGAATGACTTTGCGATACCCGTATCGATAGGAAGCAGCAGCTTCTTGCCAAGCTTTTCGGCCTTTTCCATCATCTGCTTACAATAATCAAGCTTCTCGTCATCAACGAGCGACTTACCGATCTCGTAGCCCTGCGCCTTAAGGAAGGTAAATGCCATACCGCCGCCGATAATGAGAGTATCAGCCTTCTCAAGGAGGTTATCTATTACGTTTAACTTATCAGCTACCTTAGCGCCGCCTAAGATGGCAACGAAAGGACGAACAGGATTTTCAACGGCGTTGCCGAGGAAATCGATCTCCTTCTGCATAAGGTATCCTACTGCGTTTGTGCCGCCCTTTTCGGTAATGAACTTGGTAACAACGGCAACGGATGCATGTGCCCTGTGAGCAGAACCGAAAGCATCACATACATAATCGTCTGCAAGGTCAGCGAGTTCCTTGGCAAAGCCTTCGCCGGCCTTCTGAGGCTTGGTCTCCTCCTCGCCCCTGAAACGTGTATTCTGAAGAAGGACAACGTCGCCATCCTTCATATCGGCAACTGCCTTGGTCGCATCGGCACCGGTAACGCTGTAATCAGCAACGAAATTAACCGGTTTGCCAAGCTTTTCGGACAGCCTTTTTGCAACGGGTGCGAGTGATTCTCCCTCATTGGGGCCGTTCTTAACCTTGCCGAGATGTGAGCACAGGATAACCTTTGCTCCGTCCTTAATAAGCTTGTTGATAGTGGGAAGAGCTGCCACGATACGTGTTTCATCCGTGATCTCGCCGTTCTTTAAGGGAACGTTAAAGTCACATCTTACGAGTACTCTTCTGCCCTTTGCGTTAAGATCGTCAACGCTTTTCTTGTTCAATGACATATCAATGTCCTCCTGTATGATTTATTTACCCGCCTGTACCGTTGCGGGCATCCGGTTTCCGTAGCCTGCGCATTGCCACGGAAAAGGCGCCGACCATAGTACGTCAGCGCCATATATTATAACATATATATTAAGTAAAATACAGTAGAAACTGTTCAGAACAGGCTCAAAATGCCATAAAAATCAGTCAAAGTCAAAGTCGCCCTCGATGAGCAGTGACATGTCCGCAGTCGGTTCCGCTACCAGACGGCGCGACTGGTTAAGGATCGCTTCCTCAATCTTATTGCGCACCAGACGGCCGTTTCCGGCTTCACGTGCGTTGTTAAGCTGGGTAGCGTTAAAGAAGTCAAGCAGCGGCTTCCTTGCGCCCTCGTCTATCGTGTATCCCTTGGATTTAGCGGTTATATCAGCGATCGCAAGCAGTTCCTCGCCCGTGTAATCCGGGAAATCGATGATATTGGGGAAACGGCTCTTAAGACCCGAGTTGGCTTCAAGGAATTCCTCCATCTCTTTTGAATAACCGGCAAGTATGACTATCAGGTTGTCGCGGTTATCCTCAATGCCCTTTACAAGGGTATCGATGGCCTCAAGTCCGAAGCTGTCCTCCTCGCCGCGGTATAAGCTGTATGCCTCATCTATGAACAGAACGCCTCCGATGGCCGACTTTATGACCTGATTAACAAGCGGCGCGGTGTGGCCCACGTAGCGCCCTACAAGGTCGCCGCGGGATACCTCCACGAGCTGGCCGCCCGATAAAATGCCTATGGCTTTGAGATAACGGCTTACAATACGCGCTATCGTTGTCTTGCCGGTACCGGGATTTCCCGTAAATATCATGTGACGGTTAAGCTCGCCGGCCTTAAGGCCTTCCTCCCTCCTGCGGGCCTGAACCTCGTAGTACTCCTTTAGTCCGTGGATGTAGTCCTTTATCTTAACAAGTCCGACGATACCGTCAAGTTCCTTCTCGACCGCTTCCATCTCACCGCTGTAGCCTTCGGAAATGAAGTTTCGCATCGGGATATGCTCATCCCCGGCAACTATCATGGCCGTGCTGTCCTCATATGTAAGGCCGACTGATTTTTCCTTATAATCATCGCGCTCTAGCCTGAATTCGGACAGGGCCTTAAGGGCATCCTCATAAGCATCGATAACGCCCTTAAGTGCGCGGTTCCTTGATGTACAGGATACGGCATAGTCGTCAAACGCCTCATCTACCGTCAATTCAAAGTCAAGCTGTTTTAAAGCGCGCGCCTTAAGCTGTTCGCTCAAAACTCCGGCGATCTTTTTAACCGAGTCCTCATCAAGCGCCTGCGTTAAACATATATCCCCCAGCGAATTGACAAACGGTGCTCCCATTATGTCGGCAAGCTTGGAAACAGGCTCGGTGCCCATGAACACAAGATACTTGCCCGCCGCTTCCAGGGATCCGACCGTCTCGCCTGCGAGCGCATTTGAAACGCCAACAAGCTGGCCGTTCTGCATTACATACCGGTCGCTTAACATGCTCTCGCCGTTTGCCGTAAGTTCGGCAAGGCGTGACAGCTGTGCAACGTTACAGGCCGCAAAATTCTCAAACAGTATGACCGCCGCCTTGCTCCTTAAGGCGCTGTATAGATCCTGTATGAACAGCTTTTCCTCGGCGGTCGTCGGATATAATGATAAGTCCATCCTGTATACTTCGGGGCTTGTAAGTATGTTACGCTCCGCAAGTTCGCCCGTTATTAGCTCAAGGGCGTAATGCCGGCCGGTACAAACGGGGCCCGATATAAAGATGCTGTTCATGGCATCGTTGTGATCACGCTCCGATACGAAGGGACGCTTGAAGGCAATGGTCAGCTTCCTTATAAAGTCGTCCTGCCCGAACACCTTCTCCTTAAGCTTATCCTGCAGGCCGTCAAAGCTTGAAAGTGCCGCGCTTCCCTCCATGGCCACCGCCTGCGATCCGGTTTTTTCTATAGTAAAGTCACTCCTTAAATTCTTATTAAGCTCCCCAAGAGTCGCATTTATCTCAGCGGCATTTGCGTTCATCGTGCTGTTTAAGCGCTCAAGGTCAGATGAGGCCGCACTTAAGTTATCCTCGCTCGCCTTTAACATACCCGAGGCCGTGGCGACCGTTTCATCGCTCATAATAGGTGCGAGGGGCTTCTGCCCGGTGCGCTCCTGCGTGATGACGGAAAGGTTGTCATACAGGGTGCCCCCGTACTTTTTCTGCCGTTTCTTCGCCGCTTCAATATCGTTAACCGAATAATTGGCCCTGTTAGAGCCGAATAGTTTATTCATCTGCTGTTCAAGATCACTCATGGCTTTCTCCGTTCAGATTTGATATAATACCGTTAAACAGTATAACACATTTGCGACTGATATTGAATCATATTAGGAGGACAGCCATGAACGAAGAGATCATGAAAAAGATAGGGAAACAGATGGGGATAAGGATGGGACTTTTAATGAGCTTCTCACTGGCCCTTATAGGTACTCTTACATCCGGGCATTTTACTGTTCCCTCGTTTCTTATAAGCTTTGTTATAAGTACGGTGATAAGCGTGATCATCGGTTTTGTCGTTCCTGTCGGCAAGGTGTCCGCTGATGCATGCAGAAAACACAACCTGCCGCCCGAGAGCCTTAAGGGGCGCCTGCTGCAGAGCCTTATATCAGACCTTGTATACACGCCGATAATGACTCTTATAATGGTCGGGTTCGCTTATTTTATGCTTACAAAAAGCGGCGCTGAGAGCGCGCCGCCGTTTATAATGATGTTCCTTAAATCATTTGTTATATGCATGATCGCAGGATACATACTGATATTCATATTTATGCCGCTGTTTCTTAAGCAGCTGCTTAAGAAGGCGGGAGTCAGTGAACGATAACGGTCGTGCCGATGGCAACCCTGTCATAAAGGGCAGCCGCCACATCACTCGGCAGGTTAACGCAGCCGTGTGAACCGTTGCTCTTATATATGTTGCCGCCGAACTGCTTACGCCATGACGCATCATGAAGGCCGCAGTTACCGGCAAAACGCATCCACCTGTTTACCCATACACGCCATGTAGGCCCCGTAAGGTACTTACCCGGGGTCTTTGTGTTTATCGCAAATACACCCCTCGGCGTCCCGCGCCCGGGCTTACCCGTAACACAGGGAGATACCAAAACCGGAACTCCGTTTTCGTAGTAGACCATAGTCTGATTGTCTATGCTCACATCAACGTAAGTCTGCATAATGGGACCTGCTACTGCGGTCGCATTAGCGGCCGGCGTGGTATTTGCGGCTGCAAGAGCATCAAGATCTCCGAGACTTGCCGCCTGTGCCTGAGCTGCCTGTGCGGCCTGGGCTGCCTGTGCCTGTGCAAGTGCAAGTGCCTGCGCATTCTGCATAGCGATCATCTGATTTAACAGATCCGCCTCCGTTGCATGAGCCTTAACGGGCGCTCCCAAAACGAATACAGCTAACAATACGGGTATGAAACAGATAAATTTCTTCATAACAACTCCTTATAATCCTTAAAATGCCGGAGGCCTAATTAAAGACCTCCGGCCTTTGACTCTTATTGACAGATCAAAAATCAGCCAAGCTCAGCGAAGTACTTGATAGTACGAACCATCTGAGATGTGTAGCTGTTCTCATTATCATACCATGAAACAACCTGTACAAGATTGTCAGCGCCAACCATTGTCTGGGTTGCATCGAAGATCGAACCATAGGTTGATCCAATGATATCCGAAGATACGATCTCGTCCTCGTTGTATCCGAATGACTCAGATGAAGCTGCCTTCATAGCTGCGTTGATCTCTTCCTTGGTAACGCTCTTCTCTACTGTTGCAACAAGGATAGTTGTTGAACCGGTAGGGGTAGGAACACGCTGAGCGGAACCGAT